>JAFAWA010000432.1 GCA_019242155.1 Terriglobia bacterium
TCCACCATGGTGGTGGGCTCGTCATAGAGGATGCACTCGGGCTGCGCCGCTAAGGCCCGGGCTATGGCGACGGCGCGGCGATAACCTGTCGAAAGATCGGAGGGGTAACTCTTTTTGGCTTCGCTGATGTCCACCATTTCGAGCAGGCCGTTCACGACGTCTTCTTTATTCTTCTCGTCGTAGTCTTCGCGCAGCTCCAAAGAGAAAAGGACATTCTCCGCCACGGTCATCGAGTCGAACAGCGCGCCGGACTGAAACACCATAGTGACCTTGCGGCGAATGCGCCGCATCTCGTCCTCCGGGAAGTCGGTCACATCTTCGTGGCCGACGATCACGCGGCCTTCATCGGGTTTCAGAAAACCCATAATGTGGGAAAGCGTAACCGACTTGCCGACGCCGCTGCGCCCGATGATCGCCACGGTCTCGCCCGCATTCACATAGAAGTTGCTATCGACTAAAACCGGGTGATCGAACGTCTTATAGACGTGCCGGAACTCGACGTAGTGGGGAAAGGAATCAGTTGCCGGCACAGTTCCCCATTCTGCAAACGGGCATGCGGCACGGGCGTCCGCCCGCGAGGACGCAGGCTCGTCTGCTCACACGATGATGATACCATTGAGGATGATTCGACCCTCCACGCCCAGGGAAGTACGGAACCGGTTGCATTATCCCCAGCCGACTCTATAATAGGGAAGACCGACATCTTGCTGCGTATTTGTTTTAGACTCGGATGGCTCTGCGGGCTGGCGATTTTGCCTCTTTCCGCCGGAGGTTTAGAAAGCTCACCTTCTCCTGCCGTTACAAGCGTAGTCCGGACGGACCATCGTTCGGGAAAACTGGTTCGCGTAGTCGCTGGCTCGCGACGCCCCGGCGCGATTCTGTCGTCTACAGTGAATCAGATCGCGGCGGAACAGGCCTTGCCGCCGGAGCTGATCGACTCCGTAATTCAGGTGGAGAGCGATTACAACCCGTACGCCATTTCCCCCAAGGGCGCCCGCGGCATCATGCAGTTAATTCCTGAAACGGCGCGCCGCTTCGGAGTGTCGAACCCATTCGACGTGTCTCAGAATATCAACGGCGGAGCGCGTTACCTGAAATACCTGCTGAATCTATATAAGGGCGATACGCGTTTGGCCTTGGCCGCATACAATGCGGGAGAACAGGCGGTAGCGCGCTATGGCGGCGTGCCGCCCTATCCCGAAACCCGCAGTTACGTAGAGGACGTAGGCAAACGCTTGGAACGGACGATGGCGGCCAAGCCCAAGCAGACCGCGGCTTCCCCGCCGGCCTCTTTGCAGACCGATCCCGATGCCCCACGGCACATTCAACAGATTGTGGAACCGGACGGCGCGGTACGATACGTCTCAAGGTAAGAGCCTATGAAGGTAATGGCGGCGGTAGCGGTTTCGATTCCACTCCTGCTGGCGGAAACCGCACATACGCCGCTGTGCTCTATCACTGCGGTGCGGCACTGGACTGTTGGCGACGTTACTCGGGTTGCAATTGAGGTTTCGGGGCAGTTCGAATTTCGCAGCGATCGCCTGCACAACCCGGAACGGGTCTATTTCGATATTTTAAACGCCCGTTTGCAGGTTGAGAACCGAAGGGTGTTCACCCAGGATCTGAATGAGAAGCTGCTTAAACGCCTGCGTCTGGCCGAAACGGCGCGGGGCGTGACGCGGATCGTCCTAGATCTTGGTGATGCGGTGGAGGCGGTGCCGTCGCAGTTGACCAATCCGAACCGCCTGATCATTGAATTGCGGGTGGGAACGCCTCCTGCAGTTTCGTCCGTCGTTTCGAGCGCTACGCCGGACCCGCCCCTCGCTGCGCCCAAGATTTTACCGCCTGCTCCGAAACTGCCCGCGGCCGCGAAGCCGGAACCGGCCGCAATTGGAACGCCGGATTCCACCAAGGCAATCGTAGTGAGTGCTCCGGCCCCCGCGCAGGCAGAACCCTCCAAGGCACAACTGTCATTGCCGCCGAGTGCGCCATTAGCGGCTGATGTTAATTCCGCGCCCTTGCCCGCGCCCGCCGAGACAAAGCCCCAGACACTCAGACCGCAAGACGCCGCAGCCGCCTCGGCGCCTCCAACGGGCGAAGTGGCCAAATCCGCGCGCCATAACAGCACGGGACAGAGCTCGTTGATTCGGGCGCTGGGACTCAAAATCAACCGAGTGGTCATCGATCCGGGACACGGAGGCCACGATCAAGGCACTTCCGGTGCGAAAGGTCTATTGGAAAAAGACCTGGTGCTCGATGTTTCCACGCGTTTGGGCAAACTGATTGAAGAGCGTATGCGCGCCGAGGTAATTTATACGCGCACTGACGACAGTTTCGTGCCGCTCGAAGGCCGGACTGCGCTGGCGAACGACAAGAAAGCCGACCTGTTCCTTTCGATTCATGCCAATTCCTCACCGGCGTCGCACGTCTCCGGAATTGAAACCTATTACTTGAACTTCACCGATTCAGAGGATGCGCTGGACGTGGCATCGCGGGAAAATGCCAGCTCGCAAAAATCAATCTTCGAGCTGCGCGATTTGATTCAGAAGATCACGCTGCATGATAAGGCGGAGGAGTCTCACGAATTTGCCGCCCGCATTCAGACCGCGCTCTACGCATTTTCCACGCGCAACTTCCCGGGCGAAAAGGATCGCGGGGTCCGGAAGGCTCCCTTTGTCGTACTGATCGGCGCCAACATGCCCTCCGTACTTGCGGAGATCGGCTTCCTCAGCAATCCCAAAGAGGAGGCGCTTTTGAAAAAGCCGGACTACCGGCAAAGACTCGCGGAAGCACTATTTCGCGGCGTGTCGCGGTACGCCGAAGGTTTGAGCCATTTTCAAATGGCGTTGAACTGAGCCGCGTCACGGCCTGAAGTAATCGCCTGAAGCGATCCTCCGATCCTCTTGCAGACTTTCCTCCTGGCAGTAGACGTAAATCCAACAAGCGATCGGCTCCTCACCGCTTAGCCTCGCCTCGGTAATGGTGCGCTCGAACTGCAATGGGCGGCTCGAGTGCGGCGCGCAGCCCTCATACTCATCGAGAAACGGCAGCAGCGTGGACGGTTCGTGCAGCTTGTAAACTTCTCCGTGGACCCAATCCTCCGAGGCATCCGAAAGGACGATACCGGGGTAAGATGCGATGCGGTACAAACGTCCGCATACGCGAGCGTTCCCTAGAAGCGTTGCCTCCCGAGCCAGTTTGCGAGCAAATGAGTTGTCGCAGGTGCTACGCAGACTTCCGTAAACAAAGAGCGTATCGAGTACGGAGGGAACGGCCGCTTCGGCGTCGGAGCTAGTCATTAGGACCAGTCTAGATGGTGGGGTGGGTTGAATCGTGTCGGTGAGGCAATGACACCTAGTGCCCGATTTGCCATACTGGGCTCTGTCACTCGAGAGAGTGCAGGATAACCATGCCGCTTCACAGCGAGAATACGGCTGCCTTGAACTGAGGAACGCTATGAGTGTTGATCTCCGATCCCTAATCGGTAAGGTAAACGAAACAGTGCGCGGCACTCTCGAAGCCGCGGCCGGACTCTGCCTTTCGAGAACTCACTACGACATCGAAGTGGAGCATTTTCTGCTCAAGTTGTTGGAGAATACCGGGTCTGACTTTGCGGCGATAGTCAAGTTCTTTGAAATCGATCGCGCCCGCCTGGCAACGGAGCTGAACCGCAGCCTGGACAAGCTGAAATCCGGAAACGCCCGCACGCCTGCATTCAGCCCTAGCCTCCTGCGTATGCTCACCGAGGCCTGGACGCTTGCTTCGATCAACTTTCATGCCGGAGAGATTCGATCGGGGCACGCCGTTCTGGCGTTAGTAACCGAGCCGGACCTGAACCGCCTCGTGCGCGATGCCGCCCGGGAGTTTCAAAAGATCAACGCGGAAACGCTTCGGCTTCAGTTCACCGGTCTCACGCAGGACTCTGCGGAGGCCAACGGGCCGGCAGCCGCGGCGAGTGTTGCCGAAGCAGCAGGGCCGAAGCCCGGCGGCAAAACTCCGTTCCTCGACCAGTACACCACGGATCTTACGGGCAACGCGCGCGCTGAAAGGATCGATCCTGTGCTCGGCCGCGATTTTGAGATTCGCCAGATCGTCGATATTCTGACTCGCCGCCGTCAGAACAATCCTATTTTGGTTGGCGAAGCCGGGGTCGGAAAAACTGCTGTTGTCGAAGGATTCGCAATCCGTGTAGCGCAGGGAGACGTGCCGGAGCCGCTGCGCAATGTCTCCGTGCGCACTTTGGATCTCGCTCTCTTGCAGGCCGGCGCCGGCGTTAAAGGCGAGTTTGAGAACCGGCTGAAGAGCCTGGTGCAGGAAGTCAAACAATCGGAAACGCCGATCATTTTGTTTATCGACGAAGCGCACACCATGATTGGCGCGGGCGGCGTTGCCGGGCAGAACGATGCCGCCAATATACTGAAACCCGCCCTCGCGCGCGGCGAGCTGCGCACCATCGCGGCTACTACCTGGTCGGAGTATAAGAAATATTTCGAGAAGGACGCAGCGCTCGCCCGCCGTTTTCAACCCGTAAAAGTAGCGGAACCGGCCGAAACGCAGTGCATGATCATGCTCCGCGGAATCGTGGGTCTGCTGGAACAGCATCACACGGTTCGGATTCTCGATGAAGGTGTAGCGGCCGCCGTACGGCTGTCGCATCGCTACATCGCGGACCGGCAGCTTCCCGATAAAGCTGTCAGTGTGTTAGATACGGCCTGCGCCCGCCTGGCGCTTGGGCAGAACACGGTTCCCACGGGAATCGAAGCGGCCCAGCGCACTCTTGACGACCTCGCGGTGCAGAAGCGTGTGCTCGAACGCGAGTCCGCTTTAGGAGCAGACCACGCCGCCCGCCTGGCCGAAATCGATGCGGAGCGGCAACAGGTCGAGACTCATCTTGCAAGCCTGCAGAGCCGGTGGGAGACGGAACGGGACCTGGTTTCCAGAATTCGTGAATTGCGAGGCAAGATCGAGCAACCATCGCCGGAGGCAACAATCAGTGCGCCGGCATGGCGCACCGAGTTGGATGCGCTAACCCGCAAATTAGAAATCGTGCAGGGCGAGGAACCTTTGGTGCGCGTCTCGGTCGATGCACAGGTCGTCGGCGAGGTGGTCGCAGGTTGGACCGGTATCCCGATCGGCCGGCTCCTCAAAGATGAGATCCAGACAATCCTGAACCTGGAGACACGCCTGAATGCCAGAGTGATCGGCCAGTCGCATGCGCTGCATGCGATCAGCCAGCGGATTCGCACGTCCCGAGCCAACCTGGACGATCCCGGTAAACCAGTCGGCGTGTTCCTCCTGGTCGGCCCTAGCGGAGTCGGCAAGACCGAGACCGCCCTGGCGCTTTCCGAACTGCTCTATGGCGGTGAACGAAATCTGATCACGCTGAACATGTCGGAGTTCCAGGAGGCCCACACGGTCTCTACTCTGAAAGGGTCACCGCCCGGCTATGTCGGTTATGGCGAGGGCGGCGTGCTCACCGAAGCCGTTCGCCGTCGGCCTTATTCCGTGGTGCTGCTGGATGAAGTGGAGAAGGCGCACCCCGATGTTCTCGAGGTATTTTTCCAGGTCTTCGACAAAGGAATGATGGAGGATGGCGAAGGCCGCGAGATCGATTTCAAGAACACGATTATCATTCTCACCTCGAATGCCGGGACCGGTTCCATCATGAAGCTGACCGCCGATCCCGAGATCCTGCCCACAAGCGAAGGTCTGACCAAGGCGCTAAAACCGGAGTTGGATACAGTCTTCAAACCCGCTTTCCTCGGCAGGCTGGTAATCATTCCCTATTTCCCGATCCGCGATGCCGATCTCAAGCAGATCATCCGGTTGAAACTGAGCAAAATCGAGCGCCGTCTTTTCGAGAACCACCGCACCGAGCTCCAATATACGGACGCCCTGGTGGACGAGGTGGCACGGCGTTGCACCGAGGTCGAAAGCGGAGCACGGAACATTGACAATATTCTGACCAATACGTTATTACCGGAGGTTTCGCGAATGATCCTGGCCCGCATGGCCGAAGGAGCCGCGCCGTGGCCCATTCGCGTGAGTATAGGCGAGAAGGGCGCATTTGAGTATGGATCGGAGCAGGCCGTCGCCAGAGTAAGCGTTGGCTGAAGCCCCTACGATCGACACAGTACAAGACCTGCTCGTGCGTTCAGAAAAGGGTGATAAATGGCCTGTTTACCTGGTTCGCCGCGGGTTCATGGCGGGCCTGCCACGACGCTTCGTTACGGTTCCGCCTTCAGTTCCGCCAGCACCTTTCGCGCGTCCTCGTTCCCGGCTTCAGCAGCTTTCTTATACCAGGCCAGGGCCTGGTTGCGGTCTTTCGGAACCCCGTCGCCGTTCTCGTAGAGAACCCCGATGTTGAACATGGCAGAACTGCTGCCTTGATCGGCCGCCTTCTGATACCAGTTCATCGCCTGCTCGTAGTTCACGGGCAGACCCAAACCTTGCTGGTGCAGCACCCCGATCTCGTTCATAGCGGCCGCATATCCAACAGCCGCGGCTTTGGAAAACCATCGCATCGCTTCGGGGTAACTGGTGTGGAGGCCCAGTCCGTCCCGGTTCAGAACGCCGATATTGAACATGGCTTCGGCATTGCCGGCATCCGCCGCTTTGAGAAACCAAGTCATGGCTTGAGCGTAGTCTCGGGGCACGCCGGAACCCCGAAAGTACAGGAGGCCAACGTCGGTCATGGCCTGATCGTTACCCGCGGCCGCAGCCTTGAGAAACCAGGTCATGGCTTGGGCGGGATCGGCTGCCATGCCTTGCCCGTTACCGTACATCACGCCAAGATAGACCATAGCTTCCACGTTGCCGGCCGCCGCCGCTTGCCGGAATAGATTGAGGGCCGACGCGTAGTATTTGGAATTGTAGAACTCGAGCGCACGGCTGAAAGCGGCGGTGGTATCGGCGGCGACGTCCGCCCGGGAGGATTCCGGCGCCTGCGCGAATGCTGCGCGCACAGCGAAGACAACCAAAGAAAAGGCGACGAGGCGAAGAAGAAGTTGACGCACCACTGGTTCGAGTTTACTGCAACAGCCGTAGCCCGCTTCGGTCGGAGATGGCGCGCACCCAGGAATTCATCTCTTCCTCGTTCTGCAAGAGGTCCCGTAGAGTGGCCTTGCTGAGGACCTGGTCGACGGCAACCTGCACCGCGCGCCAAAGGGAACGCACGGAACAATCGACAGACCGCGTGCAAATGGCGGCCTGCCCGGAGTGTGTGTCGCAGAAACTGCTTTCGAAGAGTCGTCCCCCGAGCACTTCCATTACCTCGCCTATAACGATTGCTTCCGGCGGGCGCGCCAAGGCGTATCCGCCTTCCTTACCGCGCGCTGCTTTTACGAAGCCGGCTTTGCGAAGCACGCGAAGAATTTTGGCTGCCAAGGCCGGCGACACACCTTCGGCGTGGCTAATCTCCGGAATCGTCAAGCTGCCGCCCTCGCCCTCGTAACCGAGGCGAACCAAACAGCGCAACCCGTATTCTTCATTGGCGCTGAGCTTCATCGGCGTACCCTCGCAACCGGGATGATATCTTCCAAGCCCAAAGCCAATTTCCCAGCTTGCGACATACGGTCTTTGGACCAGGGCGGATCGAAAGTAAGTTCGAGCTTTACGCCGGAAACGCCTGGAACGGCGCGGACTGCCTGTTCGACCTCTCTCGGCAATGTGCCCGCAACCGGGCAGTTCGGCGCAGTGAGGGTCATTTGGATCTGAACCTGGCCCGCGGCATCGGCTTCCACGCGGTAAATCAGACCCAGTTCGTAGATGTTCACCGGCATCTCGGGGTCATAGACGGTTTTTAACGCCGCGACGACCTCATCCTGCAGTGTCATTCGGTGGTCACCGTAGCATCGCCGCCGCTCAGAGCCGATTTCAGGGTGTGCCAGGCGAGGGTGGCGCACTTCACACGCGCCGGATACTCGCGGACGCCGCAAAAGACTACCAGCTTTCCGAGATCGCGGCCGGCAGGTGTATCGGTTGTAAGCAGATCGTGAAATTTGTCGAGCAGTTTCAGCGCTTCGTCGCGCGTCTTGCCTTTGAGGCTCTCGGTCATCAAAGACGCCGAAGCGGTAGAGATGGCGCAGCCCGAGCCTTCGAAGCTGGCCTCCTCCACCACGTCTCCATTCAGTTTGAGATACAGACGCAACTTGTCGCCACACAGCGGATTGTACCCTTCCGCCTTACGGGTGGCATCGGCCATAGCGCGATGGTTTCGTGGGCGCTTACTGTGATCGAGAATAGTCTCTTGATAAAGGTCGTCGATCATTCGCCGAAGACCTCCTTCACTTTGTAAAGACCCGCAACCAGAGCGTCGATTTCACCGGCGGTATTGTAGAACGCCAGCGAAGCGCGGGTAGTAGCGGGAATATGGAACCAGTCCATGATGGGCTGAGCGCAGTGATGGCCTGTGCGCACCGCAATTCCCTGGCGGTCGAGCACGGTGCCGATGTCGTGCGGATGGATGCCTTCCATCACGAAGGATAGGACAGAAGCTTTCTCGCGCGCGGTTCCGATGAGCCGCAAACCGGGAATCTCGGTCAAAGTTTCCGTCGCATACGAGAGCAGTTCGTGCTCATAGGCGGCAATCTTGTCGAGGCCGATGTGAGTCACGTAGTCGAGCGCCGCGCCCAATCCGATGCCCGAGGAGATATTGGGTGTGCCTGCTTCGAATTTGTAAGGCACGTCGTTGTAGGTGGTTTTTTCGAAGCTCACGGTGCGGATCATATCGCCGCCACCTTGATAGGGCGGCATGGCTTCGAGCAGTTTCGCCTTGCCGTAGAGTATGCCGACCCCGGTCGGCCCGAATACTTTATGGCCTGAGAAGGTATAAAAGTCCGCATCAAGCGCCTGCACGTCGATGGGCATGTGGGGGGCTGCCTGCGCGCCGTCGATCAACGTCAACGCCCCCGCGCGATGCGCCATTTCGATCATCTGGCGGGCGGGATTGATGGTGCCCAGCGCATTCGATACATGTGCGAATGCCACGAGCCGGGTGCGCGGGTTGAGCGACTTCTCGTACTCTTCGAGGAGCAGCTCGCCGCGATCATTCATCGGGATTACCCGCAGCCTGGCTTCCTTCTCTTCAACGAGCATTTGCCACGGGACGATATTGGAGTGATGCTCGAGGGCCGAGATAATGATCTCGTCTCCTGCTTTGATATTCTTCCGGCCCCAGGTACTCGCCACCAGGTTGATGCCCTCGGTGGTGCCTCGCACGAAGATCAGCTCATTCTTACTGCGCGCATTTAAAAAGCGCCGGGCCGCGGCCCGCGTCTCTTCGTAAGCAGCGGTAGAACGCTGGCTCAGTTCGTGCACCCCGCGGTGAATGTTCGCGCACTCCACTTCATAAAATCTGCGAATGGCCTCGAGTACCGGCAGCGGCTTTTGCGCGGTGGCCGCGTTGTCGAGATACACCAGCGGCTTGCCGTGAATCTGTTGCTTAAGCACCGGGAAATCTTCCCGGAGCCGCTCCACGTCGAAGCCTGCACTGACTACACTACCCAACGTGCTCATGAAATTTCTCAAAAAGAACCTTTTCCAAATAGTCCTTCAAAGCCGGGATTTTCACCCGGTCGACAATATCCTGCGCGAACGCATACGTCAGAAGATCGCGCGCCTCGCCTTTTCCGATTCCTCGCGATTGGAGATAAAACAACGCTTCGGCATCCAACTGGCCGATTGTCGCGCCATGCGTACAGCGCACATCGTCGGCCAGAATCTGCAATTCGGGCTTGGTGTTGATGACGGCGTCATCCGAAAGGAGCAGGTTTTTGTTGGTCTGCTTCGAATCGGTCTTTTGCGCGTCTTTGCGCACGATAATCCGGCCGTTAAAGACTGCGGTAGCATGGCCGTCCAGAATGCCTTTGTATAATTCATGGCTGGTGCCGTGCGGCTTGGCATGATCGATCTGCGTGTGATTATCTACATGCTGCTGCCCATTGGCGATGTACAACCCGTTCAGCGTCGCTTCGGTGCCCTCCGAAAGGGCAACATTCGCGTCGTTGCGCACCAGCAGGCCTCCAAGCGAAATGGAGTGCGACGTAAAATTCGCGTTGCGGCCCGCCATCGCTTGTAAGATGCCGATGTGGTACGCCTCGGTGCTTTCCGATTGCACGCGATAATGATCCACAACCGCGCCTTCACCAGCGACGATCTCGGTAACGGCATTGGTGAAGTATTTCCCTTGCGCCGCGTAGGTTTCGACCAGCGTACATTGCGAATGAGCGCCCGCCAAGACCAGAATTCGCGGATGCGCGGCGACCGGCGGGTGCGTCTCCGCAGCCCCGTACAGAAATCGAACCGGCTCGTCCACCACGGCGCCGCGATCGATGCGGAGGACGGCGACGTCCCTGAGAAACGCCGTATTCAAAGCGATAAACGGGTGGTTGTGGTAGGAAGCGTACTTGCCCAGATGCGCCTTCAAATCTTCAGGAGTTCCGAGGCTGACGCCTTCCGGCAAAGCAGCAGCAACATACTTACCGTTAAAAAAAGTCGTGGGCAACGATCCCCGGGCCGTTTCCCAATTCAGATGCTCGTTCGCAAATTGAGTCCGGGCAATGGGCGCGACATTTGTGAACCGCCACTCTTCCTCGTGCGTGGCCGGGAAGCCCAATTCCAAAAACCGCTGGAAGGCGGAGTCGCGCAGTTCCTTGAGCCAAGGCTCGGCCGCGGGTTGCTGCGTGAACTGGTCGAGCCAGCGGCCGGTCTGTTCGGCAACAACCGTCATATCCTGCCGACCGCCTCTTCTACGTCTTCGATGCCTAGCCCCGCGTATCCGCTCTCTTCCAATTGAAGCGCCAGTTCCTTGCCGCCCGATTTTACGATCCGGCCTTGCGAGAGCACGTGCACGTAATCCGGGACGATATAGTTCAACAGGCGCTGATAATGGGTAACGACGATCATCGCGCGTTCGGGCCCCCGTAAGGCATTCACGCCGCCGGCCACGGTGCGCAGCGCGTCAATATCCAGCCCGGAATCCGTCTCATCTAAAATCGCCAACCGGGGTTCGAGCACCGCCATCTGAAAAATTTCATTGCGCTTCTTTTCGCCGCCGGAAAAACCGGTATTCACGGGGCGGTTCAGGAGAGTCTGGTCCATCTCCATGAGCTTCATCTTTTCCTGCACCAGGTTCAGGAAATCCATTGCGTCCAGCTCGGCCAGACCCCGTTGCTTGCGGACGGCATTCACGGCAGCCTTCAAGAAATACATATTGCTGACGCCCGGGATCTCCACCGGATATTGGAAGGCGAGGAAGATTCCTTCTTGTGCCCGCTCTTCGGGCGCCATCTCCAGCAGATCTTTCCCGTTGTATAAGACTTCTCCGGCGGTCACCTGATAAAGCTCCCGGCCGGCCAGCACTTGCGCCAGAGTGCTCTTTCCAGAGCCGTTCGGCCCCATGATGGCGTGAACCTCGCCGGCATTCACCGTTAGATCGATTCCGTTAAGAATCCCGCGCTCACCTACGCGCGCGTGCAGATCTTTAATTTCGAGCAATGCCATTAACCCACGCTTCCTTCAAGGGAGATGCCCAGCAGCTTCTGCGCTTCGACGGCGAACTCCATCGGCAGCTCGCGGAAGACCTCTTTGCAGAACCCGTGCACGATCATGGAGACCGCGTCTTCGGTCGAGATCCCGCGCTGCCGCAAATAGAAGATCTGGTCTTCGCCGATTTTCGAGGTAGACGCCTCGTGCTCTACCTGAGCCGAAGTATTCTTCACTTCAAGATACGGAAACGTATGCGCGCCGCACTTGTCGCCCATTAACATGGAGTCGCACTGCGAATAGTTACGTGCTCCGGCGGCCCCTTTTAAAATCTTCACGGCGCCGCGGTACGTATTTTGCCCGTGGCCGGCCGAAATGCCTTTCGACACAATCGTGCTGGTCGTGTTCTTGCCGATGTGAATCATCTTCGTGCCGGTATCCGCCTGCTGATAGTTGTTGGTCACGGCCACGGAGTAAAACTCGCCGACGGAATTCTCGCCCATCAACAGACAGCTTGGATACTTCCAAGTGATGGCCGAGCCGGTCTCGACCTGAGTCCACGAAATTTTGGAGTTCACGCCGCGGCAGGCGCCCCGCTTGGTTACGAAATTGTAGATCCCGCCCTTGCCTTCCTTATCTCCCGGGTACCAGTTCTGCACGGTCGAATATTTAATCTGCGCATTGTCCAGAGCGACCAACTCGACTACCGCCGCATGCAACTGGTTGGTGTCGCGCATGGGAGCGGTGCAGCCCTCAAGGTAGCTGACGTAGGCGCCCTCATCCGCGATAATCAACGTCCGTTCGAACTGGCCGGTGTCTTTGGCGTTGATCCGAAAATAGGTGGAGAGTTCCATCGGGCAGCGAACACCCTTGGGAACATAGCAGAACGACCCATCGCTGAACACGGCCGAGTTCAGCGCGGCAAAGAAGTTATCGGATGACGGAACGACGGAACCCAAATATTTGCGGACCAGCGCGGGGTGCTCCCGGACAGCTTCGGAAAACGCCCCGAAGATGATGCCCATGGACTTCAGTTTTTCTTTGAACGTAGTCGCGACCGATACGCTGTCGAATACGGCGTCCACCGCAACTCCGGCCAGCAGTTCCTGCTCTTTTAGCGGAATACCGAGCTTTTCGTAAGTTCGCAGGAGTTCCGGGTCCACTTCGTCCAGGCTTTTGGGGCCGTCTTTTTTGGATTTCGGCGCAGCGTAGTAAATGATGTCCTGGTAATCAATGGCCGCGTAATGCACATTGGCCCAGGTAGGCTCCTTCATCGTCTGCCAGTGCCGGAACGCCTTCAGCCGCCATTCGAGCAGCCACTCGGGTTCCTCCTTCTTGGCCGAAATGAGCCGAACCACGTCCTCGTTCAGCCCGCGGGGAATCGCATCGGATTCGATATCCGTCACGAAGCCCCACTTATATTCCTGATTCGCCAGGGTCTCCAGACTATTGGGGGTGCTGCTCACCGGTTTGCTCCTCTTAACTGTTGATTCCTCATAAGATTAGCTAATCTGTACTTCTTAGTCAAGATTACCCTCTTAATGGATGCATAGGCGGGGCCAACGGCTCAAAATTGGAGGTAGGTGTGCGGGTCCGTATCGGGTCCGCTGGTTTGAAGGCCGGCCGTGACATAATGGTCGCTCCAATGGGCGCTTCGTTCTCTAGAACGCAGACCAACACTACCGGAGCTCAACAGACGGGCCCTGCGTACGCCTGGTACGTCGTCCTCGCGCTGACCGCTATCTACATGCTGTCGTATGTAGACCGGCAGATTCTGAGCTTGCTCGTAGCGCCGATGAAACGGGACCTAGGCATTAGCGATACACGCGTGGGGCTGCTGCAGGGGTTGGCCTTCGGCCTCTTCTACACATTTATGGGGCTGCCGCTCGGGCGCATGGCGGATACGATGAGCCGCCGCAAACTGATCGCGGTGGGTATCGTGCTGTGGAGCTTCTTTACTTCGGCTTGCAGCGTGGCGCGGAGTTTCTGGTCACTGTTTCTGGCGCGTATGGGCGTGGGGGTCGGCGAGGCCAGCTTGTCCCCCGCCGCGTATTCGCTGATCGCCGATTACTTCCCCGGGGAACGACTCGGTGTCGCAATCAGTGTGTACTACATGGGCGTGTTCCTGGGCTCGAGTCTTTCGTTGCTTGTGACGGGAACGCTGATCGACGCGCTGGCGCATACGCCTGTCATCCACGTGCCTCTGCTGGGCGCGATGGCTTCGTGGCGCATCACGTTCCTGCTGGTGGGTCTGCCGGGACTGCTGTTTGCGCTCTTGGTCTATACCATTCGGGAACCGCTCCGCCGTGATCTACTGCGAACTCGAAGCGGGGAAGCGAGCCGCCTGAGCGTGCGCGAGGTGCTCAAGGAAGTGGGCGCGCGGGGGCGGTCGCTTGCGGGCATTTCGATAGGAGCGATTTTTCAAGCAGTGCCCACCTATGCGTTAATTTCGTGGACGCCCACCTATTTTCAGCGAGTCCACGGATGGACGCCGGGCCAATCCGGACGGGGGCTGGCATTGCTGCTGCTGCTGTTCGGTTGCACAGGCATGTATGCCGGCGGACGATTGAGCGATTACTGGCAAAAGCACGGGGTTAGCGAAGGACCGTTGCGCGTGGGAGTGGTGTGCGCCATGGGGTCGGTGTTGCTGCTGCCGCCGGCTTTTCTCGCGAGCAATGTGGATTGGATCTTCGTGCTCCTGGGTCCGGGGATATTCTTTTTGGCGCTGCCTATGGGAACTTCCGCCGCCGCGCTGCAACGCATCTTTCCAAATCAGGCGCGCGGACAGGTCTCGGCACTGTTTCTGTTTTTGCTCAATCTGGGTGGGCTCAGCCTGGGACCGCTGATGCCCGGGCTGTTAAATGACCGTGTATTTCACAGCGGGAAGATGATCGGAGCGTCTTTGGCGATCACGATCGGGTCGGCGTCGCTGCTGATGCTGCTGTCGTTCCGCGCAACCTATCGGGTCTACCGGGCGGACTGGGCGAGCCTCGCAACGCAACGTGAGGGCAGGGCAGACGCTCTCAGGAGCTGATCTCCCGAGCGTGTATGTAATTGCCCGTTCGCGGCGAATGACACATGTCCTCGGGGGTTATGATTAGGCCATGGCCGTTGATCATACCGCGCTCGCGCGCCTGGATCCGGCGCTAGAGCGGTCGCGCCAATCGGCCGCGAAGCTTTTGAATCGGCTGGCCGGCAAGCTCCGCATCCAACAGACTGCGCGTGAGGCCGCTATCGGCGTGAAGCAGGCGTCGCAATACGCGCACTCTCAGCCGATGAAAGATATGGGCACAGAAATTGGGCGCTTCCTCCGGCGCAATCCGGTTCCCGCGATTTCTATTGCCGTGGTTGCGGGCTATCTGGCGGCGCGCTCGTGGAAGACAGCGAAGAAGCCAGACCGCCCGTAAGCCGCAGAAGGTTCCAGCGAACCTTCTCGGCCGTGTATTGCGCGTCATAGAACGCGATCCATTTCTGATTTTCGACGATACGGGCCTCTTCCGCCTGGCGCAGCGTAGCGCGGCCTTCGTCCATCTGCGCAAGAACCACGGAGAGCTGATCGCGCGTCACTTCTAGGTCGAGGCGGGCAACTTCGGCCGCGGTTGCCGCTTTCTTCACGTCGCGAAACGACTGTTCGATCTCCGATACGATCCGGTTGCGTGTGGCGGTAAGTTCGGTTCGCAGCCGTTCTACATCCACTTGGCCTTGAGCGATCTGCGCGCCCACGGCGGGTCCGGGCAGTAAAGGGAGCTGCAGCGCGACACCGATCTCGCCGTTGTTGCGTTGGAAGTGACGGAAGAACTCATCGTAGTTATTGAATCGCGCCAGCATGGCATATTGCGCGACGAGATCGGCACGCGGTAGGCGGGCCGCCCGCGCGCCCCGGATCTCGAGACCCTTGGCCGCCATTTGGGACTCCAGTTGACGCATTTCTTTATTCGCCGCGACCGAGGTTTGAATGATTTCCTCTTCGGATGCCGGCACGGAAGGTAAAGAGCGCTCCTCCTGGACCGCTTGCACGCGGTCTTGCGCGTTCAGGCCTAGGGCCATGGCGAGAGCAGTTTCGGCGGTGGCCTGGTCGGCTTCCAAGCTTTCCGCATTCTGATGCGCGCGTGCGAGGCTTAATTCCGCCTGTTTCCCCGCAATCGGCAGGACGCGGCCTTCGCGCACTTGCGCCTGTGTGACGGCAAGCACCTGTTGAAGACTTTCGGAGTCTTTTCGCGCCAGGGCTCCGATACGGGCGGCGCGTTCGGCATCGAGGTACAACGAAACGGCGCGATAAGCGACCTCCTCGCGCTTGGCCTCCGCACCCAGTTGCGCTCCTCGCGCGTTCTCCTTCGCTTGTGCCAGAACGTAGCTCTGCGGCCGGTTGAACAGATACGAGGTGGCGTTCGCTTGAACGATGCTGGGCGCGGAACCCTCGATGCTCATGGGGAACCCGTTGCTATAGGCCAAACCGCTGCCGATTACGAGACGGGGCGTGAACGGATCGCGGGCCGCTCGTATCAATTGCCGGGTTCTCTCCTGCTCAAGGCGCGCCAAGGTGAGATCCGGATTTTGCCGCAGCGCCCTTTCCACGGCCTCCCGCAGAGTCATATGAAAAATCTCGGCGTGAACCAGGGAGGCGCCGGCCGCGATCAAGACCGCCAATTTTGACATGACCCAATTGTAACGATGGCGGTGCGGTGATGATCGGAAACACGAGTTCCGTGCGGAGGCGAAGGCAGCGTTGGGGGAGAGATCGGAACAGGAAGGAGACGCGCGGCCCAGTTTCCCGGGCCGCGCTTTTAACGCAAATTACTTTCCGGCCGGTTTGTTGAACTTGGCGGCCTCGATCGGAACGTTGACCTTCACGTCGTTAATTTGGAAGGCATCTTTCCCGTCGAGCCACGAGAAGGTGTACTTAAAGGGGAACTTGATTCCCTCCACGACTCGGTAGTCGTCATAATCCAACTGAGTGGGGACACGGCCGATGGGCGAAAGGCTGTAACGCACGGCGCGGACTAAGAGGCTGGTTTGCCGATCGAAATACAGAGTTGCCAAAAGGCCCTTTGGACCGCGGCCTTGAACAACTTCGCAATCATGCCCGTTGACGTCGTCGGGATTGCCAACCCGCCAGTTATTGAGAGCTGATTTGATGCGTCCGGGGAACGATAGAAGCGCGTCGAGCCGGGCGCCCTCAAGCTCGTTGCCGGTCTGCTCGTACTCGCTGAGCAGCCCGCGCGGCGACTTTACCCAACCTACTTTGCCGTTATAAACGCGGGTGCTGTCGCCGCGTTCCGGGTGATCTTTGAACTCAATAATCACCGCTCGGCTATCGGGAGCTTTCGCGAAGATCTGGAAGGAACCGCCGCCGCCGAGCCCGCCGTAGCCTATGCTGGCGCCGGTTGCAACCCAGCTCGTGAGGCCATTCAGTTTTTGCGCGCCGCCGAGAGCCGCGATGTACTTATCGAAAATCTGATCGACGGATGGCTCTCCCTGACCAGGTATGACGATGTCGTTATGCTCGTCGTTGGGCGATCCGTAGAGCTTATCGAGCGCGATAGTGGTCGCCGGCATATCACGTCCGTGATGGCAGGTAAAACAGGTGACATTCTGGACTCCGGCGAAGTAGTTCTTATTGATGCCGGTCACCATGTCCACCATTTTGCGCGCAGTCTTCTTCTTTTCGGTATCGATTACCCAATCCACCTTATCGGAGCCGGCACCGGGGTGACAGTCGGCGCAGTCATAGCCCAAGGCGGCCGCCATCACGCCCATGCTCCCGAGAAAATCGGCGACGGTGAGTTCTTTGAGGCTGGCGGTAGTGACATTCTTGAACGCCGTACCCGCGGTAGCGTTTGCGGGCGGCGTGGCCTGCGTGGCTTGTGCCGCAGCCCGGTCGACCACGGCGACTCCGAACAGCGAAACGGCCGCCAGCGCAGTGACCGCGACCATCAGTGGTCTCGACCAAAGCTTCATATGCGATGTCCTCCAAAAATGATTTGCCCGATTATCGTACTAACGATTGCAGCCGGACGCAAACATATCCGCGAGGCTGAATGCCGGCTAGCATTGATGCGCGGAGAATGCGGCCGCCGCGAGCAGATCAGAAAGAAACCATCTGCGCTCGCCCATATCGGTAGGGGATTCATCAGATGTGCTGGAACATAAAGCCGGTGTTCTCGCGGGCCGCTGCAACACCGGCTTGAGAGGGACAACTGGGAGACTGTTCCGGTTATTGACCGGCTTTCGCTTCACCCGTCTCAGAAGCCGAGCCCGCAAACACCTTTCTACCATCAGCCAGCTTGATCTGCCGCGCGTTGGCCAGTTTGGAACCGTCTTTGGCCAGCGAACCGGAAACTGTGACAGTGTCTCCATCTTTTAAGGAATTACGGGTCCAGCCGAGGCGCATCAAACCATTGGGGCTGCCCAGCTCGAACTCCCAATTGGTCACCTTGCCATCGTCATCCTTCACATCGATGTAGAAACGGGCGTGGGGGTTCATCCACTCCACCTTCGTTACCGTTCCCGTAAGCGTAATCGGCTTTGCGCTGTCGTACTCGGCGGCAAACGAATGATGCGCCAATGCCGGCATAGCCGTCAATCCCAGGGCGATCGCCAAACCGCAAACCACACTAACCTTCATCGAAACCTCCATCTTTGTCTTTACCACAAAAAACATTACTTGAACTTTCCTGATATGCTACACCGAACCATGTGTCAAATGCTACCCTCCCGTTGGGCCATAGACGCGGTTCGTGTACCGCCACTCTCCGCACCGGCATCTAAACGGGGTGTGAAGGGGTTGCTATATTCTTTTCTCGTCTCGGCGGCCGCAATTGCCGGGCATGCCGCGACGTGCGATCCCCAAGCGATTCAGGGAGCCTATGGTTTTCTTCTTACCGGGGAGACAACCATTTCCGGAGCCGCAAAACCGGTGGCCAGCGCCGGGCGGCTGGCCTTCGATGGCTCAGGGAACGTGACCGGTGCCGCGTCGACGGCATTCACCGGGCTGGTCTTGGGAAACCCCGTCATGGGTAAATACGAAGCTGGAACGGACTGCTCGGTCTCCTGGAGTTTGCAAGACGACTCGGGAAATTGGCAGCACTTCGCCGGCAGCATCACAGAAGACGGGAAACGCATCTCCTTCCGCCAGACGGATCCGGGCGGTGCGCCCAACGGATCTATGGTTCGCAGCGCCGGCGATTGCACCGCGGCCAATTTCAAAGGCCGGTACAGTTTGAATGCGAGTGGGAACTCGATCGATGTGGACTCGGGCCGCACGTCCGGGCCTGTTTCGGTTACCGGTATTGTTGAAGCGGACGGTGCGGGCACCCTTCTGTTCTCGCCCGACCCGGTATCTGACGCTGTAGAGGCGGGGACGTTCGAATTAGAAGACGGTTGTTGGGTTCATCTCTCGATGGAGTTGCCGGCCGGCGGCGATGAAATGGCAATGCAAAATTTCCGCGCCGTTCTGGTCAACGAGGGCAAGGAACTGATCGGCATCCAGATCGACCCGGGGACAGCCGTCACACTTCGTTTAAGCGCCCGATAACTGGGCCATGCTGAGTGACTCCCGGCCGGTTTGCTCGTTTCGCGCGGTGTATTCGCTTGACAACGGCCCGGCGAATTAATATTGTTATCGATATTTGGCGGGCTGCACTCATTCAAAAACCGTGAATATCCTAGCCACACGCTAGGCTCACGATTTTCTAGTGGACTGTAACCGTGCTGGGCGGGGTTTCGCCAGATAACAGGCGGGGCGGCTGAGCGAACAGGCTTGGCGGTGAGGATCTAGGGCAGTTGGAGGTCAGCAATGACGTTGAAGTTAAGCACGCTGGTGTTGAGCGCGGGGCTCGTGTTCGCGTCAGGCATGGCGTACGCGCACCACTCTTTTGAGGCGGAATACGATTCGAACAAGCCGACGAAAGTTACGGGAACCGTGACCAAAGTGGAGTGGATGAATCCTCATGCCCGGTTCTATGTGGATGTGAAGGACGAGAACGGCAAAGTGGCCAATTGGAATTTTGAGCTGGGCAGCCCGAACGTGCTGATCCGGCAAGGCTGGAGCCGCAACTCACTAAAGGTTGGTGACATGGTTACCGTGGAAGGCTATCTGGCCAAAGATGGCGCTCAGATGGCGAACGCACGGCGGGTCACATTGGCTGATGGACGGAAGGTATTTGCGGGCTCGGCCGGAGCCGAAGGCGGGCCGCAGCAGTAAGGAGGATTATCAATGAAAGCGAATTTTGGATTTGTAATCGCGGGTTTGGGATTGCTGCTAGCGGCCGTTCCCGCCCGGGCGCATCATTCCTTTGCGGCGGAGTTCGACAGCAACAAGCCCGTCACGTTAAAAGGAACAGTGGCGAAGGTTGACTGGCTGAACCCGCATATCTGGTTGTATCTGGATGTGAAGGACGAAGGCGGGAAGGTCGCGCGCTGGCAGTGCGAAGGCGGGCCGCCAAATACCCTCACTCGCCAAGGCTGGACGAAGTCCGCGTTGAAGCAGGGTGACGAAGTCACCATCGACGGATTCACGGCGAAGGATGGAACCAACACATGCAACGCCCGTTCCGTGAAGCTACCCGACGGCAAGCAAGTCTTCGCGGGCTCGGCCGAGGATGGCGGGCCGAACTCCCGTAGAAACGCCCAATAAACTGATCACCGGGGCGGTTTGAAACCGCCCCAATTCGGCCCCGGTTTTGGGAAGAGCGCCGGGCTGAAGGAGATTTCGAGCGATGAAAGTCAGCAGTGTTGGTTTGAGTGTGACAATTCTGGTCACGTTATCGGCGGCGTGGGCGCAACCCGCCCCGAAACCGCCCGAGGGGCCCGCGCCGCGACTCAACGGTAAGCCGGATTTCAGCGGCCTCTGGCAACGGCCCTACGTCCCGGATATGACGGCCACCACGCCTGATGGGAAAACTCAGGTAGCCGATCCTTCGCTGCCTAACGACCCCGCAAGTGAAAACCAGAAGGGCGGACGGCCGCCGCGCAAACTCTTGCCGTTCACCGACTGGGGCAAGCAGCAGTGGCAAGCCTACGATGCCGCCAAAGGCGACTACACGGGGAGTTGCCTCCCGTTTGGGTTGATGCGGTCGATGAATTCACCGGATCCGATTCAGATCATGCAGAGCGACAAATTCCTCTCGCTGCTCTACGAGCAGAACACTTGGTTCAAAGTGTTTCCGATCGACGGGCGCAAGCATCGGGACATCGTGCCCACCTGGTTTGGAGATTCGGTTGGCAAGTGGGAGGGCGACACGCTGGTGGTAGATACGGTGAACTTCAACGGGAAAACGCGCCTCGACACGAATGGCCATCCGCATAGCGAGCAACTGCACACCATCGAGCGTTACACCCGAACGGATCTAGGGACGCTGGAGAACGAAACCACCATCATCGACCCGGCCATATACGTTCATCCCTTCAAGATCAAATTCACCGCGACTCTTCGGCCGAATGAGGAGTTGATGGAATACATCTGCCAGGAGAATCAGCAGGACGCTCAGCATCTGCAGGGCAAGGCGGGATTGAACTGAAAGAAGAAGTCAGAAGTCAGAAGCCAGAAGGAAGATCGTGTCGACGACGCACGGCCCCCAGAGGCTTCTGGCGTTGCGTTAGCTGTCGCTGAGCCGCGACCGCCA
>JAFAWA010000532.1 GCA_019242155.1 Terriglobia bacterium
TTTTGGCCGCTTTCTCGCAGACCAGGTTCCATGAAGGATAGGGCGGCGTTGCGCCGGTCCAAAGTTCCCGCGGGTGAAAGTCATCGATCAGAGCCGGAAGGCCGCCGATGTGGTCTTCGTGCGCGTGCGAAAGCGCGATCACGTCGATATCCCGAATGGAACGGTTCCATAAATATGGAGCGACCACATCCTCTCCGATGTCCATCTGCGACCGGGTCTGATGTCCAAAGCCGGGGATCCCGCCGCCGTCCATCAGCATGCGCTTGCCGTCGGGAAAGGTCACGAGCAAACTATCGCCCTGGCCTACATCAATCATCGAGAGCTCCAATTGCCCCGAGTAACTTTCCGGGGGAAATGGGTGCCAAATCAGGAGCACCAACAGCACTACGGTGACCGCGGCCGCCGCCCCGCGCCACCAGCGCCGCGTCAATGCTGTCGCGATCGTAGCGGCCGCAAGCGCGACCGCGAGCCAGATCGGCGGAGTCGGTACGCGCCAGTTCGGCTCCATCGCCGCATGCCACGCCACCACAGCTTGCGAGATCCGCAGCAGCCAGCCGGCCACGGCCGCAATCCAGGTCCATCCCGTAAACATGGCGGCGAATCCGATCGGAAGAGCGATGCCCATCAGCGGCACAACAATCGCGTTCGCCGATAATCCTGAGAACCCTATCCGGTGGAAGTAAACCACCATAGGCAGCGCCAACCCAAACTGCGCCACGGCGGAGGTTACGGTGATGTCCCAGAAGAAAAACAGCACCCGGAGAGTGAACGTCAGGGCAACGCGGGCGGCCTGCCGCGGCACACGGGTGACCAGCCCCAGAGTCTCGATCAGCAGCCGCAGCTCGATGCGAAACTGCGCCGCGCGCGGCTCGAGGTGAAGGTCGCGGCCGGAGTCGTCCAGATCCGTGAGGCTGCGCGCGTAGGGGCCGGATGTTGCCTCGATAATCGGGCGGGCAAACGTCGCTAGGAACGCGACCGCCAAAAACGTGAGCTGAAAACTGGCATCGAAGAGCTGCTCAGGGTCGAGGACGAGAAAGCCGATGGCGATTCCGGCCAGAAGATTGAGGGAGCGCCGCCGCCGGAAAAAGAACGCGCAGATCATGAACAACGTGAACCCGGCCGAGGAGCGGACCGCGGGCGCTTGAAAGCCGGTCACCAGTGCATAGAGCCAGGTCGCGAGAACAGTAGAAAGCAGCGCTACACTCTCGGGAACGAAGCAGACGCGCAGCAGGAAGAGAAAAAAGCCCGCCAGAATCGCGACGTGCGTTCCCGAGATCACAATGACGTGGAAGGTTCCCGTCGACCGGTAGATTTCCGTCCATACGCGCTTTAGCTGGTAGCTTTGCCCGATCAGCAGCGCCTGCGTCATGCCGGTCTGGTACACATCGCCTCGATAGAGTGAGGCGATGCGATCGAGAGCCGCCTGCCGCAGGTCCATCACCGCCTTTTGAAACGCCGAGCCGCACCGGCCGGGGAGAACGCGCACCGTGTGTGCCGGGCCCGAAGCGGTCCAGTAAATATCCTGCCGCGCGAGATAGCGCGCATAATCGAACGCGCCCGGATTGCCGAAGTTATGCGGCTTGCGGACGCGCGCGTCGAGTTCGATGCGTTGGCCGTAATGCAACGGCGGCAGCGGCTCATTCTCCCGCGTGTAAAGCGTGACCTGCACACGCGCATGGGGTTCGAGCTCCAGAAGAAAGCGCTCGCGTTCGCCCGAAATGGCAGGCGGTTCGACCACACAACCGCCCAGGATGACGACCTCGCGATCCTCCGCGTCCAGCTCCGGCGCCGGTCCGGGCAGATGGGCCAGGCTCACCAGGCTTCCCGCGAAGACAAAGCCCAGACAGGCACACGTGCCCGCCAGGAACCGGGCTCTGCGCCAAAGCGCGAGCATACCCAGGAGCAGAAAGGCTCCAACCACCAGAAGGAGTTCAGAGGAATGAAACGCTACGTACCGCGAAACCAGGATCCCCGCGGCAATAGCAGCCAGGGGTCCCAAGAGCGGATCTCTCAAGGGGAAGGTTGATTGTAGCAGGATGCGGACCACCCCGCCGGGCGGCGTTTGCGAGCGGAATCAGCCCCGGCGTGTGATGGCGAGCCGGTTGTGTACCGGACCCGGGCCGCCACACTCATCGATGATCTACATCGATGGCTGGGCGGCCGGCCCCGAATGCTATTTGTCCTTTTTGTCTTTCTTGTCCTTGTCCTGAACGGCGAGACCACCCGTAATGCCGTCGACCTGGTAACCGGTCTGGATCTTCCGGATCTTGGCGATTTCGGCGGGGGTGGCTGTTTTGGGATCCACATTGGCGATGCTGCAGGTGAACCCTCTTAGGGTGCATTCGGAGGTGGTGTGCTGGATGCCCCGCTTCTTCATCTCCTCGGTTATCAGTTTCACCACGTCCTCGTGCATGATCACGGCATTATTGGGCACGAACGTTCCCACACCGATGGCATAGTCAATGGGCATCAGGGGCTCGACGCTCGAACCGAAGTTACCGTCGTTCTTCTTTCCCAGATCGTGCGCGCTCAGGTCCGCGCCTTTGTCGATGAGGTAGCGAACGATATTAATGTCGCCGAGGTTGGCGGCCGCCATCAGCGGAGTGATACCGTAGCCATCGGCATGATTGACGTCTTCGCCTAAGTCCACCATCAGCTTCACGAGCTCCAGCCGTTCGGCGGATGGCCTTTGCCGGTGATAGCCGTTGATGAACGCGAGACCGCACGCGGCCATCAGGCTCGTCTCGCGATCGCTCGATTGGATATGCGGGTCGGCGCCGTGGGCGAGCAGGAGCTTCGTCAATTCGAGATCGCCGGCGAACGCGGCGCGCATCAAAGCAGTGGCGAAAACGATTCGCGGGGAGCCTTCGCGCATACGGGCCCTAGGTGTGTTGTTCACCAAGGCATTGGGGTTCGCGCCCGCGTCAAGGAGCTTTTTGATGAGCGGCAAAGGATCCGTAGTCACCATCCATGGAAAGTTCGGCGCGGTCTCCATGTTCCGGCGGTCCACTGCCCAGAATAGTGGGGTGAATCGCTGCGCATCGGCATGGTTCACGTTGGCGTGGTTATCGACAAGTAAGGAAGCGACGTCATAGCTTCCATCGAATAGGGCAAGCCCCAGCGCATCCTTGTCATCTCCCCCGACCGCATTGACGTCCGCTCCCGCCTTGATGAGAATGCGTGCCGATTCGAGGTCGTTTTCCCGCGCGGCAAACATAAGCGGTGTCATCCAGCCGCTGGCGAACTCTTCCGTGGTCTGGTCAGCTTTAGGGGCCACCGGAGCCGTTCCTTCGAATCCCCTTCCGGAAGCCGAAGGCACGAAGTTCGATTTGGCGTTCACGTCGGCGCCGCGTTCTACCAGTAGCTTGGTAACCTCCGGATGACGTTCCGAAACCGCCCACATAAGTGCTGTGGTGCCGCCCCAGGTCTCCTTCGTGTTTACCTTGGCCCCGTGATCGAGCAGCACTTTCACTGCATCCGCTTTGCCCGTGCGGGCGGCCATCATCAGCGCCGTATCTCCCGTCTGCGATAAGGGCGCGTTGGGGTCCGCGCCTGCCTGGAGGAGCCGCTCCAGCAGGACAGCGCTGCCGTTAAGCGCGGCGAGCTGCATCGGAGTAGCACCTGACTGATTGGCGGTCGAAACGTGCGCACCGGCGCGCAGCAGCATGTCCGTGATTTCCAGGTCGTTGGCGCGAACCGCCCAATGGAGAGCGGTCGTGCCGTCCACCTGCCCAGCGTTCACGTCGGCCTTCTTTTCGAGCAGAGCGCGCAACGCAGACTTGTCGCCCCGCATGGCGGAATCGGCTACTTCGCTTCGAGCGGCGGCCGAGATGCCTGCCACGCACAGCAAGCCGATCACAAGAGTTTCGATGGCGTTTCTGACGGGTATTGGCGCTCTCATTTGTCCTCGTTTGTGCCCCACACGCGGGCAAGCCACTCTACAAGCTGCTCCAACTCCTCATCCGAGAGTTGCGCCCCCCGCTCTCTCATATCCACAAGCGTAACCCGCCACGCCTCGGCTGCTTTCCGCACCTTATCCACCCGCTCCAACCCGTGGCATTTGGTGCAGGACCGGTTCAGAAGCCGGAACGCTTCGGGATCAGTGAAGTAGGTGCTGATTTCGGGGGGAACGTAAGTCCGGGGGAACGGCTTGGTGTTGGGACCGAACTTAGACGCTAACCAATCGAGGAGGAGATTGCGGTCTTGTTCGGAGAGGTCGGCCTCACCGGCTTTATGCTTCTCCGCGATCACCTTCTGCCAGCCCGCCCGGTCCTGGGCGTAGAAAGCATAGTCATCGATTCCATGGCATGTGGTGCAGTGTTTGCGCATCACTTCCCAGACCGGGCCATCGGGGCGCTCCACCTTGGGGCGGGTCATCCGTCTGAGTTGTGCGGCCCCCGGGCTCGCGCAGCACACGAGCACGGCGGCCGCCCAGATCGCAACGCGCGCGGTTCGCCGATCCCTCATAGCGCTATCGGCTTGGTGCTCGAACCGAAGCTGTCGATCATACCCACTTGCCGGCCGCTGACATCGTACTTCGGAAACTCCTGGATGTCGTACTTGTGCAGCACGGCCAGCAGCATGTTCGAGGTGCGCTCCGTGTTATCGGGGAAGACGATGTGGCGATTACCTTTGAATTTGCCGTCCAGTCCACCGAGCAGGATTATCGGCACTTTGACATGCGCATGGCGATGCGAGTTGCCCATATTGCTGCCCTTATAGATCAGGATGTGATCGAGAAGGGTACCATCGCCGTCCGGTGTCTTGCTCAGTTTGTCCGCGAAGTACGCCAGGTTCTGGACGTGGTAGCGATTCATTTTGGCGTAGTTGGCCACGTTCTCCGGCTTGTCGCCGTGATGGGAAGAGCCGTGCCATCCGCCGTTGAAACCCGATTCCGGGAAACTGGCTCCCGTGAGGTCCTTCCCGAGCATGAATGTGGCCGAGCGGGTCAAATCGCCTTCGAAAGCCAAGGCCAACAGATCATACATCAGCCGGTAATGCACGTTCTTGTTTTCGGGGAGCCCGAAGGGGATCTCCTCCGAGGGCTCTTGGATAGACCGCTCCATCGCGATGCGAATGCGGCGCTCAATCTCGCGAATGTTTTCGAGGTAGGTATCGAGGCGGGCCTGGTCGGTGGCGCCCAAGGGCTTCTTGAAATACGAGATCTGTTGCGCAACCGAATCGAGGATGCTGGCGTTCTGTTTGCGACCGGTCTTTCGTTCATCCGGGTTGGTTCCGTCGCCGAACAGGCGCTCGAAGGCCACGCGCGGGTTCACTTCGGTCGGCAAAGGCTGGACCGGAGAGGTCCAGGAAATGGAGTTGGTGTACGCGCAGCTGTAGCCCCAGTTGCAGTTCCCGTAGTTGCCGTCCTGTTCGACGCCGACCTGGATCGACTCGAGAATCGTGTCGCGGCCATACTTCTTCGCGATGAGCTGATCCATCGTCACGCCCAGGTAAGGGCTCACGGCATTCCTGCGCGGGCGCGAGCCGGAGAGCAGAACCGCGCCGCGGGCGTG
>JAFAWA010000088.1 GCA_019242155.1 Terriglobia bacterium
TTTTTCCAGAACAACAACGACCTGCGGCTCGGATTCGAGCGCGTCGCGGCTCAGCCCGAGTTTGTCTATGTGCTCGGGTTCTCACCCCAAAATTTGAAGTTCGATGGAAGCTTTCACCGTCTGAAAGTCACTCTACATAACGGGGCCGGCCTGTCTCTGCAGGCTCGCCGCGGGTATTATGCTCCGAAGCACGCCCTCGATCCGGAGGAGGAAGCTAAGGAAGAGATCCGGGAGGCCGTCTTCTCGCGCGAAGAGATGCGTGACATCCCCCTCGATCTCAATATGCAGTACTTCAAGTCGAGTGACATCAAAGCGAAACTCTCGGTGCTGGCGCGAATCGATATTCGCCGGCTTCGATACCGCAAGGCGGCCGACCGCAATAACGATACCCTCAAAGTGGTTTCGAGCGTGTTTGATCACAACGGCAACTTCGTCAGCGGAATCGAAAAGACGGTGGAGTTGCGTCTGCGTGACCAAACTCTCACCAACCTTCCGGCTTCCGGCATCAGCATTAAGAGCACGTTCGATTTGCCTCCGGGAAGCTACGTGTTGCGGCTGGTGGTGCGGGACGGCGAAGGGCAAACGATGTCGGCGCGCAACGGCGCGGTACAGATTCCTTAAGGAGAGGCCATCATGAAACCCATATCTCTGGGGAAGGCCGCTGCGGCGATCCTGCTCGCGGCCATCGCGGCGCGCTCGCAAGAGCCGGGTGGAGTCGTCATCCAAACTGAAACGCGCCTGGTGCTGGTGGACACGGTGGTTACGGACAAGAAGGGCGAGTACGTCCGCGACCTCGCTATGAAGGATTTCAAGGTATGGGAAGACAATAAAGAGCAGACCATAAAAAGCTTCTCCTATGAGGCCGACCCGAACGGTCCCAATGCCAATCAGAAACACTACCTGGTGCTGTTCTTCGATAATTCCACGATCGGCTTCGGCGATCAGGTGCGTGCACGCCAGGCGGCAAGCCAGTTCCTCGACTCCAACACGGGGCCGAACCGCATGATTGCGATTGTCAATTTCGGCGGCACGCTCCAGATCGCCCAAAATTTCACGAATGATACAGAGCGCTTGAAGCAGGTAGTCAACGGTGTGAAGACTTCCGCGGTTGCCCCGAGAGGAGATACGGCATCGGGGACGCCGGTTCAGTTGAGCCAGTCGATAGCGGGCTTCGGAGCACGGGATCTGATCCTTAGCTTACGGGCCCTGGCCAAAAACCTCGCCTCCGTTCCCGGGCGGAAGACGCTGGTTTTGTTGAGCGCCGGATTTCCTCTGAAGTCGGAGCTGCTCTCGGAAGTAACCGCGACCCTGGATGTGTGTAACCGGTCGAATGTTGCGATCTATCCAATTGACGTGCGCGGGTTGGTGGCTCCCGGCGGCGGCGGCGTGCCCAAAGCGTCTCTCGAAGCGCCCAATTTCCGTCTGTTCCACGCCTTGGGTGCGCGGCTTTCGGGCTTGGCGGCGAGTTCCGCGCCCGGCCAGGCGATGTCTTTTGGGTTTCAGCGCGGCGGTGCAGGTGCCGGAGGCGCGGGAGGAGCAGGCACGGGCGGCGGCGGACGAGGGGGTGCCGGAACGCCCGCCGGCGGGGCGGGAGCCTCCGGCGGCCGCGGCGCCCCACCAACCTCTCCGGGCACGGGGACTCGCGGGGGCACACCGGCTCCAGGGACAGGAGTGAATAATCCCGGCAGGAGTGGCGGTGGGGCTCCAATCGTACGTTTGCCGCCCGGAATGGTCCCGTACAATCAATCCCGCGATCTGATTCCAAAGTTTCCGGAAAATGTGGCTACCAGTGAGCAGATCCTGTATATGCTCGCGGATGGTACGGGCGGCTTCGTCATCCGCAATACCAACGATCTTCTGGGTGGGCTCGAAAAGATCGGCCGAGAGCAGGACCAGTATTACATCGTGGGCTACACACCTCCGGAATCCGCGGAAGGCAGTTGTCACGTGCTACGCGTAAAGGTTGACCGCGGCGGCACAACCGTCCGGGCGCGTACCGGATACTGCAATGCCAAGGCTCACGACCAGCTCACAGAGAAGCCCGTGGAAAAGGAGCTGGAGAACCGCATCTCCGGAACACAGGCCGGCACCATACCGGCTTCCATCCGCGTGCCGTTCTTTTACACGTCTGCCAATGTGGCGCGCGTGAACGTAGCTTTAGAGATCGCCTCGAGCGCCATCAAATTTGAAAAGCAAAAGGGCAAATTTCAGGCCGATGTCAACGTTCTGGGGATCGCTTACACCCCAAGCGGAGGCGTAGGCGCGCGCTTCAGCGACAGTGTGAAGCTCGAGTTCCCGGATAAAAAGCAGGTGGAGCAGTTTCAGGAAGCGCCGCTTCATTACGAGAATCAGTTTGAGATCGCCTCGGGGCAGTACACGCTGAAGGTCGTGTTCAGTTCCGCCGGTGCAAACTTCGGTAAGGTCGAGGTGCCGCTTCAGGTGGACTCTTACGACAGCAACAAGCTTGCGCTGAGCAGCCTGGCGCTGAGCAAGCGCGCGATGCGCGTAGCCGATACCGGCGCGGGACTGGATGCGGTTCTGCTTGAAGATAAGACTCCGTTAATCGCGGGCGATGTCGAGGTGATTCCGCTGGGTTCGAATCAGTTCGCCAAAGGCGAGCCCGCGCTGTTCTATTTCGAAGTTTACGAGCCGCTACTTTTGAACTCCGACCCGCAAAGCCCTCCCGGGGTGGCGATCCAGATGCGAGTTTTGGACCGCCAAACAGGCGAGGCCAAACAGGACACAGGGCTCATGCGGCTGGAGCTTCCGGCGGAACCCGGCAATCCGGTGATCCGCGTGGCCGAGCGCATGCCCGTGACGAACCTCGCTTCGGGAGCTTATACGCTCGAACTAACCGCGGCCGACACGGCGGGCGGATCCGTCAAACGGACGGCGGAATTCGAAATGAAATAGTTCTCGCCGTCCGGGCAGCCGCTAATCTTTGCTCAACATCACTTCGGTGGATTTGACGACTACCGTTACGCGATCGCCGGCTTTAAGCTGCATCTCGTCCGCGCTGCGGCGTGTGATCACGCTTTCGATCTCGTTTTCGCCTATCTTGACCGTCACATGCGCCATGATGTTATCGAGTTGGATATCGGTGATCTGGCCCTTTATCTGATTGCGTGCGGAAATCGGCATGAAGACAATGTACCAGCCCGCGCGCGCAGCGGCATTCCAGATTCTTCTCCGAACGGAAACGGGAGGTTATGCGTCGGACTTATTGCTCGCGGCGCCGCTCGACCCGCGCGATGCCGGCCTTGCCTCGCAGATCGTGTTCGGAGTGCTGCGCTTTCGGGCGCAGCTCGACTTTCTGATCGCACACTACTCCGGACACACCGGCGCTTGGGTGCGGAAGCTGGACCTGGAAGTCCGCACGGCCTTGCGCATGGGTATCTTCCAAATCCGCTACCTGGACCGGGTGCCCGCTCACGCGGCGGTTGCCGCGAGCGTCGACTTGGTTAAGCGGGCGCGGAAAACATCGGCCGCTGGGCTCGTCAATGCGGTCTTGCGCAAGGTGGACCGCAGTCCGGTAAACTGGCCCAATCGCGAGGTGGCGCTTTCCTGTCCTGAGTGGCTGCTCGCCCGATGGGAGGCGCGCTATGGCGCTGACCAAGCGGCCGCGATCGCTCGCGCTGCGCTCGCCGAGCCCGAGAAATACGTGCGTGCCGGGACTGCGGGACCGCGCGTTCAGGATATCGGTTCGCAATCTATCGTGCCCTTGCTTGAGCTGCAACGGGGACAAAGCTATCTTGACTTATGCGCAGCCCCCGGCAACAAAACCGCGCAGGCGCTCGAATACGGAGTGCGCGCCGTGGCCGGCGACCGCTACTTTGACCGGCTGAAGCAACTGAAAGGCATGGGCACCAGCCTCGTCGTTCTGGATGGTACGAAAGCGCTGCCGTTCCGCAGACAGTTCGATCGGGTGCTTGTGGACGCGCCTTGTTCCGGCACCGGCACTCTGGGACGGAACCCTGAGATCAAGTGGCGTCTAACGCCGGGCGATCTTCGGGACCTGCCGCAGCGCCAGGAGGCGCTGCTCGCAAACGCACGCCAGGTGCTCGCGCCGGGCGGCCTGCTCGTCTACTCCACCTGCTCGCTCGAACCCGAGGAGAATGAGGAGATTGTGCGGCCGTTACCCCGCGATTTAATAGCGGCTACCATGGAACGGATTCCCGGCCGCGACCCTGGAGATGGCTTTTTTGCGGCCGTGATAAAATCGTGGGAGCCCGGAAATGGCTGAAATCATTCCCTCAATTCTGTCGGCGGATTTTGCCCGCCTGGGCGAGGAGATTGCTCGCGCGGAACGGGGCGGCGCGACGATGCTCCATCTCGATGTCATGGACGGGCACTTCGTCGACAACCTGACCATTGGGCCGCCGGTCGTCGAGTCAGTGCGGAGGTGCACCAAATCGCATCTCGATTGTCACTTGATGATCGAGCATCCGGAACGTTATGTTTCGGCATTTGCGCATGCGGGCGCCAACTCCATCTCCGTGCATTACGAGGCATGCCATCAACTGGACGGCGTCTTGCACCAGATTCGCTCCGAGGGCGCAATGGCGGGAGTGGTCCTGAATCCGGCGACGCCGGTCTCCGTTCTCGAGGATGTGGTAGAAGTGGCGGACTACGTGCTCCTGATGAGCGTCAATCCGGGGTTCGGCGGGCAGGATTTTATCCCGTATGTGTTGGACAAAGTGCGGCGCTTACAGGAGATGCGGCGAGAAAAGAGGTTGGCGCTTCCCATTGAAATCGATGGCGGCGTGCATCTCGATAATTTAGCGGAAGTGGTGCGTGCCGGGTGTGATTGGATCGTCACAGGGTCCGCTATATTTCACAGTGAAAATGCGGAATCGACGGTGCGGCAGATGCGCGAAATCGCGGCCAATGCCACGGCGGTCCAGATTTGAAATTTAGCCCGGCGGTTCAAGACGCGGGCATTTGGGTGAATTCATGAACGTTCGCAGTTTAGTTCGGTACACGCTCGCGATGGGAACGATCGCCGTTCTACTTGCAGGTTGCGGGTTGAAGCGGCATCCGTACGAAAACCCCATCGCCAAAGATACGCAGCAGCCCGACAAAGTCCTATTCGACAAAGCTGTTCACGACTTGGAGCACAGCCGCTTTGAGATTGCGCGGCTCACCTTGCAGACCTTGATCAACACCTACGACACGAGCGAATATCTTGCCAAGGCGAAGCTCGCCATAGCCGATAGCTGGTTCCGAGAGGGCGGGGCCCACGGCCTGGCGCAGGCGGAAGCGGAGTATAAGGACTTCATTCTCTTTTATCCCCAGATGGAGGAGTCCGCCGAAGCCCAGGAAAGGGTCTGCGACATTCACTACAAGCAGATGGAGAAGGCCGATCGGGATGAGGATCATGCATTGCGGGCGCAGGCCGAGTGCCGGCAGCTTCTGGTGCAGTTTCCTAACAGCAAGTTCGCTCCGTCCGCCCAGCAGAGGCTGCGCGATATCCAGGAAGTGCTGGCGGACGG
>JAFAWA010000157.1 GCA_019242155.1 Terriglobia bacterium
GACCCCGACGATCACGTTGCCTTCGTAGTCCTTCTGATCTTCGAGCGCTACGCGGCCCACGATGCGGTCGCGCAAGGGCTCGATGATTTCGCCCGATTCGATGATCGGCTCCACGTAGATGCCTTCGGTGGTGCCGCAATCGTTTTCCGTGACGATTACGTCCTGAGCCACATCGACCAGTCGCCGCGTGAGGTAGCCGGAGTCGGCGGTTTTCAGAGCTGTGTCGGCCAGACCTTTACGCGCGCCGTGCGTCGAGATGAAGTACTGCAGCACGTCGAGACCTTCGCGGAAGTTGGCGGTAATCGGCGTCTCGATAATTTCGCCCGAAGGCTTGGCCATCAGACCGCGCATGCCCGAGAGCTGGCGGATCTGCTGTTTCGATCCGCGCGCCCCGGAGTCGGCCATGATGTAAATCGGATTGAGATAGCGGCCGGTGCGGTCGTCCTCTTCCATGGCCTGGAACATTTCGTCGGAAACGCGCTCGGTGACCTTGGACCAGATTTCGATGATCTTGTTGTAGCGTTCGCCGTGGGTGATGGCGCCGTCCTGATACTGGTTTTCGACGTTCACCACTTCGCGTTCGGCTTCGTGGACCAGTGCCTGCTTTTCACCGGGAACGACCATGTCGTCGATGCCGATGGAAATACCGGCGCGAGTAGCGTACAGAAAGCCGAGCGCTTTGATTTCGTCGAGCATCTGCACGGTGGTCTGAAGGCCGAACTTGAGATAGCAGTATTGGACGAGCTGGCCCAAGCCTTTTTTCTTGAGCAGACCGTTCACATACGGCATATCCTGCGGCAGGCTGTCGTTCAGAATGACGCGGCCGACCGTGGTTTCCATGTACTGCTTCACGAACTCGATCGGCTCCGTGTGGAGCACGTTCTGGTTGTCGAAGGCGTGTACTAAGTCGATGACGCGGCCGGTGTAGCGCAGCTTAATGGGTGTGAGGGTTTCCACTTCGCCCATCTCGAGCGCGATGAGCACGTCATCGGTGGAGGCGAAGGTGCGGCCTTCACCCTTGGCGCCTGGGCGCGCTTTGGTCAGGTAGTAGCAGCCGAGCACCATATCCTGCGTGGGAATGGCGATGGGGCCGCCGTGCGCGGGCGACAGGATGTTGTTCGCGGAAAGCATCAGGGTAGACGCTTCGATCTGCGCTTCGGGCGAAAGCGGAATGTGCACGGCCATCTGGTCGCCGTCGAAATCGGCGTTAAAGGCGGTGCAGACCAACGGGTGAATCTTGATGGCCTTGCCTTCCACCAGCACCGGCTCGAAAGCCTGGATGCCGAGGCGGTGCAGCGTGGGAGCGCGGTTCAGCAGAATAGGGTGGTCTTTGATGACCTCTTCGAGGATGTCCCATACCACGGGGTCCTGCTGCTCGACCAATTCTTTCGCCTGCTTGATGGTAGTGCAGTGGCCGCGCTGCTCCAAGCGGTGATAGATGAAGGGCTTGAACAGCTCGAGGGCCATCTTCTTGGGAAGGCCGCACTGGTTGAGGCGCAGATCGGGACCGACTACGATCACCGAACGGCCGGAATAATCGACGCGCTTACCGAGCAGGTTCTGGCGGAAACGGCCCTGTTTGCCTTTCAGTGTGTCGGAGAGCGATTTGAGCGGCCGGTTGTTGGCGCCGCGCAGCACGCGTCCGCGACGTCCATTGTCGAACAGGGCGTCTACAGCCTCTTGCAACATGCGCTTTTCGTTGCGCACGATGACATCCGGCGCATGCAGTTCGATCAGCTTCTTCAACCGGTTATTGCGGTTGATCACGCGGCGGTAAAGATCGTTGAGGTCCGAGGTCGCGAAGCGGCCGCCATCGAGCGGCACGAGCGGACGCAGTTCGGGCGGAATCACAGGGATGACGTCCAGGATCATCCATTCCGGTTTGTTGCCGGACTTGCGGAAGGATTCGACCACGCGCAGCCGCTTGGCGAATTTCAATTTCTTCTGCTGCGAGGTTTCGGTCTTCATACGCTCGCGAATCTCTTCGCTGAGCGATTCCACGTCGATCTTCTTGAGGAGTTCTTTGATCCCTTCGGCGCCCATCATCGCGATGAACTTGCCCGGGGCCTCCTGATCGAGCTGCCGCTTTCGCTCGTCGGTGATGACTTCGCCCTTGTTCAGGCCGGGAACTTCGCCGGGATCGACAACCACGAAGGCTTCGAAGTAGAGGACGCGCTCGAGCTCGCGCAAGGTGATGTCGAGCAGATGGCCTATGCGGCTCGGCAGGCCCTTGAAGAACCAGACATGCGAACAGGGGCTCGCGAGTTCGATATGCCCCAGGCGTTCGCGCCGGACACGCGCGAGCGTAACTTCCACACCGCACTTGTCGCAAATGACGCCCCGGTGCTTCATGCGTTTGTACTTGCCGCACAAGCACTCCCAATCCTGAGTCGGACCAAAAATTCGGGCGCAGAACAGCCCGTCGCGCTCCGGCTTGAAGGTTCGGTAATTGATCGTCTCCGGTTTGGTTACTTCGCCGTGAGACCAGCTCCGGATCTTTTCCGGAGACGCCAGAGAGATGCGGATGGAATCAAAATCCGCGATTAAGTTCGCCCGATCGTAAGGAGAGGATCTCAAAATAGCCTCCAATCAAAAAACTTGAACTGACCGCTTCCTGACAGCCGCGGCGCGGATGCGTGCTGAGCCGCGGCCGGAGGAGCGGGTTTTCTGTTAATCGGCCGCCAGTGCCATGTCCGGCACTTCGCGCGGCTTCTTCATCAATTCGACGTCCAGGCATAGGGACTGCAACTCGCGAATGAGAACGTTGAACGACTCCGGTACGCCCGGCTCGATCGCGGCCTCGCCCTTCACAATGGCTTCGTAGATTTTGGCTCGGCCGTAAACGTCGTCGGACTTGGCTGTCAGCAGCTCCTGGAGAATGTATGCGGCGCCGTATGCTTCGAGCGCCCACACTTCCATTTCGCCGAAGCGCTGGCCGCCGAACTGCGCCTTACCGCCCAAAGGCTGCTGCGTGATGAGCGAGTAGGGGCCGATCGAGCGGGCGTGGATCTTGTCGTCCACCAGATGCGAAAGCTTCAGCATATAGATGTAGCCGACGGTGACGGGCTGTTCGAAAGTGGTGCCGGTCATGCCGTCGTAAAGAATGGTCTTGCCGGAGGAGGGCAGGTTGCTGTCGCCCAGAGACTTCTTGATTTCACGCTCGGTGGCGCCGTCAAACACCGGCGTCGCGAAGTCGACGCCCAAGGCTTTAGCGGCCCAACCGAGGTGGGTTTCGAGAATCTGCCCGACGTTCATACGGGAAGGCACGCCGAGCGGATTGAGAACGATTTCGACCGGGGTGCCGTCCGGCAGGTAAGGCATATCCTCGTCCGGCAGGATGCGCGCGATCACGCCTTTATTCCCGTGGCGGCCGGCCATCTTGTCGCCGACCGAAAGCTTGCGCTTCATCGCGATGTACACCTTGACCAGCTTGATCACTCCGGGCGGCAATTCGTCACCCTTGCGGAGCTTGCCGATCTTTTCATCCGTGATCTTTTCGAGCACGGCGATCTGCCGCGAGGTCATCTCCTCGATCTCGTCGATCTGCTCATTGAGCCGCGGATCGCGAGTCGAAAGGCGCATGCGCTTCAGGTCGCGCGACTTCATCTTCTCGATGAGTTCGCGGGTCAGTTCCGTGTCTTTCGAGAGCAGCCGCTTGTTGGTCTTCTCGTCGTGGAGATCGGCCAGCAGCTTCTTGCCTTCGAGCAGGCTGCCCAGCCGCTTGGCGCGCTCGTCCGTCAGGATCCGAATCTCATCCTGCAGGTTGCGCTGCAGCCGCTGAATCTGCGACTCTTCGATGGCTTTGGACCGCTCGTCCTTCTCCTGGCCTTTGCGGGAGAAGATCTTGCAATCGACGATGGTCCCTTCAATTCCCGGCGGGCAGTAAAGCGAAGCATCTTTCACGTCGCCTGCCTTTTCGCCGAAAATCGCGCGGAGCAGTTTCTCTTCGGGTGTGAGCTGCGTTTCGCCTTTAGGCGTCACCTTGCCCACCAGAATGTCGCCCGGTTTTACCGTGGCTCCGATGCGAATCACGCCGCTCTCATCCAGGTTCCGCAGGAACGAGTCGGCAATGTTGGGGATATCGCGGGTGATCTCTTCGGGCCCGAGCTTGGTATCGCGTGCTTCGATCTCGAACTCTTCGATGTGGATCGAGGTGTAGTAGTCTTCCTTTACGAGTTTTTCGCTGACCAGGATCGCGTCTTCGAAGTTGTATCCGCGCCAAGGCATGAACGCGACGAGCACGTTGCGTCCCAGGGCGAGTTCGCCGAAATCGGTGCAGGGGCCGTCTGCGAGCACCGTGCCCTTCACCACCTTCTGCCCGGCCTTCACGATGGGCTTCTGGTTGATGCAGGTGTTCTGGTTGGACCGCTTGAATTTGATGAGCTGGTAGATATCGGCGCCGACTTCGCGGGAAAGCTGGCCTTCGTGGGCCGCGCCTTCGACGCGCACGATGATGCGTTCGGAGTCGACCGAGTCGACTACGCCGGAGCGTTTGCAAAGAACGACGGCCCCGGAGTCGCGGGCGGTGACGCGTTCCATGCCGGTGCCCACAAAGGGAGCGTCGGCGCGCAGGAGCGGCACGGCCTGGCGTTGCATATTCGATCCCATCAGGGCGCGGTTGGCGTCGTCGTTCTCAAGGAACGGGATGAGACTCGCGGCCACTGAGACCAGTTGCTTCGGGCTGACGTCGATGTACTCAATCTCCTCGCGCGGCTTGAGCACGAAGTTGCCGGCCTGGCGCGCGTTGCACAGATCGGGTACGATGCGGCCGGTTTCGTCCAGGTGAACGTTCGCCTGCGCGATCAGGTACTTGTCCTCTTCCCAGGCGGAGAGGTACTCGCAGTGGGCTTCGTATTCGGCGGGCTGCTTTTTGGCAGCGAGCTTCTTGTTGGCCTCTTCCGCGTCCACGCGGGGTACGATGTCGCCGACTTTATATTCGGTATCGCCGGGGTTCAGGATGCGAACCTCATCCACCACTACGCCCTTCACCACTTTCCGGTACGGGCTTTCGATGAAACCGTACTCGTTAATGCGGGCGAAGCAGGATAACGACGAAATCAGCCCGATGTTTGGACCTTCCGGCGTTTCGATCGGGCAGATGCGGCCGTAGTGCGTGGGGTGCACGTCGCGCACTTCGAATCCGGCGCGCTCGCGGCTCAGACCGCCTGGCCCAAGAGCCGAAAGACGCCGCTTGTGCGTAATCTCCGAGAGCGGGTTGGTCTGATCCATGAACTGCGAGAGCTGGCTCGAACCGAAGAACTCGCGAATGGCGGCCATTACCGGTTTGGCGTTAACCAGGTCGTGCGGCATGGCCGTCGACATCTCCTGGTAAACCGACATCTTCTCTTTGATGGCGCGCTCCATGCGCACCAGGCCGATGCGGAACTGGTTTTCGAGCAGCTCGCCCACGGCACGCACGCGCCGGTTACCCAGGTGATCGATATCGTCTACCGCGCCGATGCCTTTGCGCAGTTTGAGCAGGTACTTGATGGTCGCGCGAAAGTCTTCGGCGTCAAGCGTCCGCTTGTCGAGGGTCGTGGCTTCGGCCTTGTCGAACAGCTTGATATTGAACTTCATGCGGCCGACGCGCGAAAAGTCGTATTTGCGCGGATCGAAGAACATGCCCTGGAAGAGCTGCGTGGCGGTGTCCAGGGTCGGCGGGTCGCCGGGGCGCAGCTTGCGGTAGATCTCGATCAGGGCCTCGTTCTGAGTCTTGATCGCATCTTTTTTAATGGTGGCGGAGATCACCGTGCCCACATCGTCGCGCTCGGGGAAGAAGACTTCGAACTCTTCGATCCCCGATTCGATGATGCGGCTCAAGGCAGTGGCGGTGAGTTCGCTATTGGCGTCCACCAGCACTTCGCCGGTCGACATGTCTACAACGTCCGCCACGACAAAAGCGCCTTCGATGTCGTTCGGGGCCACTTCCACCTGAGGGATCTTGGCCTTTTGAATCTCCTTGAGGACGCTCGATGTGATCTTTTTGCCCTGCGTGACCACCGTTTCGCCGGTCTTGGAATTAATCGCGAACGACAGTTTCAAACCGGTGAGATTCTCATCCACGTTCCACAGCAGTTTCTTATCTCTAATGGACAGCTTGCTGACGCGGTAAAACGCGCGCAGAATCTGCTCGTCGGTCTTTAAACCCAGGGCCCGAAGGAATACCGAACCGTAGAATTTACGTTTGCGGTCGATACGGACGTACAGGATATTCTTGTTGTCGTATTCGAATTCGACCCAGCTGCCCCGGTACGGGATAATCTTGCCGAGGAAGTAGCCTTGGGCCGGAACGCGCTCGAAGAATACCCCTGGCGAGCGGTGCAACTGCGAAACGATAACGCGCTCGGTCCCATTGATGATGAACGTGCCGTTATCTGTCATCAGCGGAATTTCGCCGAAGAAGACTTCCTGCTCTTTGATGTCGCGTACGCTCTTCTTCTGCGTTTCCGGATCCTTAGCGTAGACCGTCAGCCGGATCGTGACCTTCAAGGGCGCAGCGTACGTCATGCCGCGCTCCTGGCACTCCTGCATGTCGTATTTGAGCTGCAGCCCTACCGGGTCGCCGCATTTGTTGCAGAAGGTGACGACGTTTTTATTAAATGTGCCGCAATGCTGGCACAATATGTCGCCCGCGTGAAACGGGTCTGTGCGGATAGTCGCTCCGCAGTTCCGGCAAGTGGACCGCAGATGGTGCAGTCCTTTTAAATTGCCGCATTTGCACTCCCAATTTCCAATCGAATAATCGACGAATTCCAGGTCGCTGACGCCACGAAAATCCGAGATCGGGAATACCGAGTTGAAAACGGTCTGCAAGCCGATATCTTCACGCTCATTCGGCAAAAGATCCATTTGCAGAAACCGTTCATACGATTTCTTTTGTACCTCGATAAGATTTGGAATCGGAATCGAGGTCTTAATTTTAGAGAAATCCACTCGCTCGGGGGCGGCGCCGTTACTGTGTAATTCCATTTCTATACTCCTGACGGCCGAACAGCCAAAGCAAAGAAAACTGCGCTTACCAGCACAAAGCCAACGACGCTGCAGGAGGGGAATTCTCGCCGAGCGCCGAGTGATCGTTTAAAAGAGGCAGGTATCGAGGTAGTTCCGGAGTAATGCGTGCCTGTTGGACAGGGCCTGTAGAATCTTGGACGCAGGAATCCTGGTACCCAGAGGGGGAACGAAGGGACAGTACTACCCTCGCTGCAGTTCCACCGGAACAGCAATTAAAATACCAGGGTTCAAAAAGCACAATCACCAATTGGGAAGAATCCGCCTGAATCCTAAGCCCAACCACTAATCCTAACAGGGCCTTCGTCCTGCGTCAAATGCCAAAAACATTCAGCACTCAGCGGTCAGTCTGCACCAACACATTGCAAAGGGCCTAGCCGGCCTGCGCATACTGCCCGCGGAACGCGCTTATTTCACTTCGACAGTAGCGCCGGCGTCCACGAATTTCTTCTTGATCGCTTCGTCTTCTTCTTTACTGACGCCTTCCTTGACGGGCTTGGGAGCGCCGTCCACGAGATCCTTGGCTTCTTTCAAGCCGAGGCTCGTGACCTCACGTACAGCTTTGATTACGTTGATCTTGTTAGCGCCGGCCGCAGTCAGAACCACGCTGAATTCGGTCTTCTCTTCGGCTGCCGGCGCCGCTGCTGCAGCCGCGCCGCCACCGCCGCCGGCCATCATAACCGGAGCTGCTGCCGCCGCCGAAACTCCCAATTTCTCTTCCAGCAGCTTGACCAGTTGCGATGCCTCGAGCAACGTCAAGCCCTGAATCTGGTCCGCAATGATATTCAGATCCGCCATTTCTTTAACAACTCCTCTATATGTCCAAACTGCGAATGGGGAGGGGCTTCCGCCCGGCGCTCCCGGTTTAACTCTGGAACTTGCCTTCTTTTACGCCCTGGTCAATGACCACCGCCAGATTTCGCCCGACGGCGCCCATAGCCGTGACCAATCGCTGCGCGGGTGCGTTGATCAGATACAGCAACTTGGCAAGAATCTCCTCCCGCGGAGGCATGTTCGCCAAGTCATTGATGGCCTGAATATTGATGACCCGGCCTTCCACTAGACCGGCCTTAAAGGTAAAGGTTGGATTGGCGCGCGCGTAAGTGGTGAGGGCTTTGGCCAGAGCCACCGGGTCGCCCGTAGTGAACGCGAGCGAGGTCATGCCCCGCAAACCCTTCAACACAGGCTCCGCCGGGAGTCCTTCAGACGCCACTTCCGCGAGGTTATTCTTCACTACACGATATCTTCCGCCCGCCGCGCGCACGGTCTTGCGCAGCTCGAAATCTTGGTCAACGCGAAGCTTTTCGTATCCGGTTACGAATACGTTCTTCGATGCCTCCAAATCCTGGCGAAGCGAATCGATATCTTTCTTTTTGTCGTCCTTATTTTTCATCGGAGAATACCTGGGCTTTAAACCGCCGCGGCCTTCACGGTAAACGGCGTCGTGTCGATCGCCACTCCCGGACTCATGGTCGAGCAGAGGGTGGCGCTCTTCACGTACTTGCCTTTGGCCACCGCCGGTTTGGCTTTAATCACAGCGGTGATCAGGCTCGCGGCGTTCTCTACCAACTTGTCAGGGTCGAAGCTTACCTTCCCCACGGGCGCATGAATAATTCCGGTCTTATCGACGCGAAACTCCACTTTCCCGGCTTTGACCTCTTTGACTGCCTTACTCACATCCGGGGTGACAGTGCCGGTTTTAGGGTTCGGCATCAGCCCCCGCGGGCCGAGAATCTTGCCGAGCTTACCTACCGAGCGCATCATGTCCGGCGTGGCGATCACCGCGTCGAAATCGGTCCAGCTTTCCGACTGGATTTTGTTGACCATGTCCTCGCCACCCACGAAATCGGCGCCGGCCTCTTCGGCCTCCCTCTGCTTATCGCCGCTCGCAATGACCAACACCTTCTTGGATCTGCCCAGCCCGTTCGGCATGACGACCGTTCCGCGCACCATCTGGTCGGCGTGTTTCGGATCGACGCCCAACCGCATGTGAACTTCAACCGTCTCGTCAAACTTAGCGAACTTGATCTTTTGGAGCAGCGGGACAGCCTCTTCGAGTTGATACTCTTTGGCTTCGATCTGCTTCTGCGCGGCTTGATATTTCTTGCCAGGTTGGCGTGCCATACTACCTCATTGGTGCAAGCGGCCCGCTAATGTACGCAGGCCTCCCACTGACGGTTAAAGGGACTTCGATCAGTATAACAGGCAAGAGACTGGCTGTCCATAGATGTTTTTGGCGTGTCAACCCACTTTAAAAATGTCCCCTGGTTTACCTCGTTAGAAGTGTCCCCTTTATTTCATCTGTAACTAGTCTC
>JAFAWA010000318.1 GCA_019242155.1 Terriglobia bacterium
ATGCTCGGAAGTGGCGCCCAACCGAATCCACTCATCGCCGAAACCGGTCATCATCCCGCTGCTGATCATCGCATCCAATACCTTGCCGCTCGCTTCATAGCTCACCCGATGCAGCAGATCGCCGCGCGCTCGCACCTGCTGCAAAGCTTCCAGATTTCCGCCCTCATGGTGAACGCTGGTCACCCCGTATCGCGCGAACTGCTTGGAAATATAAGCCAGCCCGTCGCGGTCGCGTTCCATCGTTTGCGCCTCGGTAAATGTGGTGCGCTTGCCCACGCGGTTGAAGACGGCCCTCGCCCGGTCAGTGACCCGCCCGTTCAGGCCGCCATCGGTATCGCGGTCGAACGTCCCTCCCGGCGGATTAGGCGTACTCTTGTTGACGTCTGCCATTTCAAGCGCCTTGCTGTTGTAGTAGGAGGTGTGACCGCCGCGATGGTGAACCACGACCGGGTGGTCCTTTGAAACCTGGTCGAGGTCGCGAACGGACAACTGCCGGTCGTCCTTCAACTTCGTGTCGTCAAAGAAGTAGCCCTCCACCCAAACGCCCGCCGGAGTCTCATGAGCCTTGGCCCGGAGCTTCTCGACAATACTCGCTATGGTCACGAACTCAACTTCGTAAGGGTTGCCCACAACAACGTCATATAAGAGCGTGGCGCCGGGCGCGTGATTGTGACAATCGATAAAGCCGGGGACGATACTCATCTGCCGGGCATCGAAAGTCTGCGTACCTTTACCGATTAGCCCGCGGATCTCGCCGCTGCTCCCTGTTGCGGTAAACCGGCCGGACCTGACCGCGAACGCTTCTGCTTTTGGGCGACTGGAATCGACCGTGTATACCTTGGCGTTCACAACCACCAGGTCCGGCTCTTCGGCTTCGGCCGCAGCCAAGGGAGTAAGCAACGGTCCGCCGGCCAGGCCCGCAACACCTACGCCGGCCAAGCCCATGAACTGTCTACGGCTGCGAAGTCGATTCGTCATCGTTTGGCTCCTCTTGCGGGCGCGAACTGCTCCGCTCACTTGCTGTCGTCACGTGTTTGCCGGTCGCGTGCTTCGTTGTGAGCGCGCGAGTGTGCGTCGTTTTCAGTGTGAATGGGATCGACCCACACGACCGTGCTCGGCTCCTCCACCGGTTCAATATCCAAATTGACTACTACCGCCTCGTTATCGCTGCGGACCAGCACGCATTCCAGAGTTTGGTCGGGAGACGCATTAATCTCCTGGTGGGGAACATACGGCGGAACGTAGATGAAATCGCCCGGGCCCGCTTCCGCGGTATATTCGAGCCGGTCGCCCCAGCGCATTCGCGCCCGGCCGCGCAGCACGTAAATCACGCTCTCCAGAGCGCCATGATGATGCGCCCCGGTTTTGGCATTGGCATGGATACTAACGGTGCCCGCCCATATCTTCTGCGCGCCCACTCGCGCGTAGCTGATCGCCGCGGCCCGGTTCATTCCGGGCGTTTGGGGCGTGTTGCTGTCCAAGGAATCGGCCGGGATTACTTTAACGCCGTGCAGTCTCCAATCGAGTGCTTGGCCCTCAGGCATTATTGAAACAGTTTAGCTGACCTTGCACCTTCCCATTTGTATGAGGCGCGGACGGTTTCGAAGACCCTGCGCACTTATAATATGTTTGTAAAACAGAGATGCCACAAAGCCTGAGCGTAGATCGAACGGCCCCCGGGCAGCCGGCCGGCTCCGCCGCGCGCGACATCGCCACCACAATTCACCCTTTCACCAACCTTAAACTGCACCAGGCCGAAGGGCCTATGGTGATCACCGAAGGGGAAGGTGTGTTTGTTCGCGACGAAAACGGCAAAACCTATCTGGAGGCGGTGTCGGGGCTCTGGTGCGCTAGTCTCGGCTTTTCGGAGCGGCGTCTGGCCGAAGCGGCTTACAGCCAGATGCTGCGGCTCCCCATCTATCACACCTTTAACCACAAGGCCACGGACGTGGGAATCGAGCTCGCCGAGAGGCTAGTAAACCTTTCACCCTCTGATCTGTCGAAGGTCTTCTTCGTGAACTCGGGTTCGGAAGCCAACGACACGGCGATGAAGCTCGTGTGGTACTACAACAACACGCTGGGACGCGCAAGCAAGAAGAAGATCATCAGCCGGGTTAACGCTTACCACGGAGTTACCCTAGCCGCAGCCAGCCTCACCGGCCTGCCGAAAAACCATCGCGGTTTTGACCTTCCGATCGCCGGTGTTCTGCATGTCGAATGCCCGCACTATTACCGCTACGGGCTGCCGGGTGAGACAGAAGAGGCCTTCGCCACGCGTCTGGCGAATTCGCTCGAGCAGCGGATCCTCGAAGAGGGCCCCGACACCGTGGCGGCATTTATAGCCGAGCCGATCATGGGAGCCGGTGGCGTAATACTCGCGCCCGCCACGTATTGGGACAAGATCCAGCAGGTTCTAAAACGCTACGACGTGCTGTTGATCGCAGACGAAGTCATCTGCGGGTTCGGTAGAACCGGCGAGATGTGGGGAACGGTCACTTTCGGCCTCGAACCCGATATTGTCACGTGCGCGAAGGCACTGTCTTCCGGCTATGTTCCGATCGGCGCCGTATTGCTATCGCACAAAATCTATGATGCGCTGCTCAAAGGATCCGAGACTAACGGCGTTTTCAGCCATGGCTTCACGGCCAGCGGGCATCCAGTCGCTTCGGCCGTCGCGCTCGAGACGCTCAAGATCTACGAAGAGCGAGACATTCTTTCGCACATTCGAAAAATTGCACCCCGGATGCAGGATGGCCTCCACAGGTTTGCTGCGCATCCGTTGGTGGGCGAAGTTCGTGGGATCGGTCTCATTGGAGCCATCGAACTCGTGGCCGATAAAGCGGCCAAGATGCCGTTCGATCCGGCTGACGCCGTTGGTGCTTTTCTGGCCGCTCGGGGCCAACACCACGGAATCATTCTGCGCGCCATCGGGAATGTCATCGCGTTCTGCCCGCCGCTCATCATTCAGGAGAGCGAAATCGACCTGATGTTCGACCGTTTCGCACTGGCGCTGGAGGATACGCTGGCCATGGTTCGCGAGCGCAAACTGGCAACGGGCGAGAGCGTAGCGGTCTGAAACCGCGGCTCCTATAATCCGCGGCGTAGGGCTCGCGCCAATCTCCGGGTCCGCGCCCGTCTAACAGCAGAGCGCGACGAGCGATGCCGGTTTGCCGGTCATGATCTGTTCGATAATCTGATCCAGGCGGCCACTCGCAAGCACGCAGCTCGCGAGCGACCGGAACTTGGCTATCATCTCATCCCAGGTCAGCGGATTTTCCGGGTCGCCTTTTGGGAAGCGGATGAATTTCTCGTACCGTTGCCCGTTTACCGTCGAAATGCCCACATGAGCCCGCCATTCGCGCGGGAATGCCGCCTCAAGCCGTTGGTCCTTAACCAGAGTGACTTTCCGCATCATGCGTTGTACTTGCGGCGATCGGATCTCGTCGAGCGTGAACTGGTCGAGACCGGCCGCGCCGCATAGGACTGCCACCGCCGCTCCGAAAGGCATGGAAAATTGCGCATCGACAATCGATTCGGGATGATATTTTTTCTGCTGGGGCTCGCAGACGATTCCCCAGCCTGCTTCAAGCATGGCTATTTCGATCCGATCGATCTGTTCGGGATCCGTCGGGTGTTCGCGCATGAGTTCAAGAATCGCATCGATGGGCCCTTGCATGTAACGGCAGCACGCGTGCGGCTTCACAGCCGTGCGCAGGATTTCGTATGAGTCACCGAGTTTGTCGGTCAAACGCTCCGGCGCCGGGTTGCGGGAGTAGCCATGCAGGAAACCGTCGCGACCTTCGAGGATATTGAGCGGAGCGGCGAAGTCCTCCGCTGCGAGCAGCGCTGCATAGATCCCGTTTTGCGCTGCAAGCCCTGGATGGATTCGTTTGGTCCAGGCTCCTTCGGCCAAAAATTCCATGCTCCCGGCGGCCATGCTGCCCGCGATACCGGCCGCCCGAAGCATCTGGTCATCAGTCAAGCCCAGCAGCTTGGAAGCCGTAACCGCTGCGCCGAACACGCCGCAGGTCTGGGTCGGATGGAATCCCAGTGCGTAGTGCTCCTTCGGTTGAACCGCCATGGCGATGCGCGCCGCCGCTTCGTATCCGGCGACCACTGCCGCGAGAAAATCGGGCTGCTCCGTTTCCGGTATGAGTTCCGCGAGCGCCAGGGCGGCCGAATACATGGTCGTCCCCAGGTGTATCGAACCGCCGCTATGGGTATCGTCCTGCTCGATCCCGTGCGACGCCGTTCCATTGGCAAGCGCAGCCAGCCCTGGAATGGTACGAATTGGAGTGCCGATCACAGTGGCACAACCGGTCGCACCAACGCGTTGGATCATCCGCTGTACACACCGCGCCGACTCTTCTAGCGAGCCCCGGAGCGCCACAGCCAAATAGTCGAGCAGAAAATAGCGGGCGCGGTCCAGCACCTCGGCCGGTAAATCCTGCGGCGTAATGGTGTGCAGGAAGCGAACGAGCTCGCGCGTGTACTCAGTTTGGCCTGACTTGGATATGGCAGCATTCATGACGCACCTCGATCGACAGCACCAACTTCGTCGTAGTAACGCCCATACGCGTCTACTGATTCTCCTTGTACCGGCGAAGAAGATTTCGTGCGATGATCAGCCGCTGCAGTTCATTGGTCCCGCCGCCGATCACCACCAGAGGCGCGTCACGGTAGTAACGCTCCACTGGAAAATCCTTCGAGTAGCCGTTAGCGCCCAAAATCCGCATGGCCTCGAAGGAGACCTCGGCGGCAGTTTCGGTAGCGAACAGCTTGGCCATCCCGGCTTCGAGATCGCAGCGCTCGCCGCGGTCGCGTTTGGCGGCGGCCGAATAGATTAGCAGGCGCGAGGCTTCAATGCGCGTAGCCATGTCGGCCAGCTTGTTTTGAATTGTCTGATATTCGGCGATCGGTTTGCCGAAAGTCACCCGCCTCTGGGCATAGCGGATGGCCTCCTCGAAGGCCGCGCGCGCAATTCCGAGCCCG
>JAFAWA010000533.1 GCA_019242155.1 Terriglobia bacterium
ACAGTACGTCTCCGTCATCGCGGGCGACAATCTGGCCGCCGGCGGGCTCGCCAAGCAGGCCGGCATGAAGACCGTAACCGGACACAATACCATCTACACGTTCGCGCTGCCGTAAACGCGGCCAACCGGAGAAACGGGGCTTCGTTCGTTAAATCCGAAGGTCCTGCGCATCCGATCACTCGGCATCTTCCGAGCCCGCATGGCGGACTTCGCTGAGGTGTTCGCGGTACTGCTTCTGCAGGGCTTTCCGGTACGCCTGCGGGGACACACCGGCCAGGCGCGCATCGTGAGCCAAGAGGTCTTCGGCCATCTTGGCGCTGGCGGCTAACCTAATGCCGCCATTTCGGTAAAAGGCCGCGTCGGTTTCGAACCCGAACGCCCACAACGCGGGCAGGGGCCGCGCGTAATTGTCGGCGAGCCCCAGGCTGTGGAAGGGAAAACCGGACGCCCAATCGGTGTGATAGCCGGCCTGCATATTGGATGGATTCACGGAGACCTGGCCGTGCGTCACACAGTTCACTGCCCGAATCTTGTAACGGCTGCGCAACATTTCGGTGAGCATTGCCGCGGAGCGTGCCTGACCCTCGCTGATCCGGCTCTGCTCCTGTCCAGGCTCGGTATCCGCCTCGAAAGAGATGCCCAGGAAGCTCTGATTCAAATTGATGTACAGCCATTGGTCGTCAGCCCAGACCGAGTAGCCGGCATGATTGGCTACATCGCCTTCCGGGACGACCCGGTATACGCGCCCGAACCTGTCGATCACAAAGTTATATGCCCGTTGGCGCTTTACGTATTCGAGTAAGGACTCTCCGATGCGGCGCAGGGTACGGTTTTGCTCCGCCTCAAAAGGAGCACTGGGGCTTTCGGTGGTGTGGAAAACGATGCCCACCGGTTCCCGTCCGGCCACTCCGGCGCCACCGCCGGCAGGGAACACCAGATACGAGCGAGGCCGGTTGCTCACTTGAAAACGGTCATCGATGCGCAATCCGTTGCTATAGGTCTCCAGGCCGCCGCTCGATTCGACCAGCCAGACTTCGGGCACTCGGTCGTGATGTTCCGGAAAAGCATGCCAGGCCGGATGAACCACGATGGCATTGACAGTGGCCCGCGACGGCGAGTGCAGCAGAAGAAAAACTAACCCGACCGCCAACAGCACGGGGGGGACAAGATATCGAGCTAAAGAGCGCTGCCTTGGAATTGAGGTATCAGTGACAGTGGCCCGCTCGCGCAAAAAGCGCAGGCGCGACACGGGATCGGCAATCTGTCCGGCGTGCCAATCGACGTTAGGCCGGCGCTTAATGTGTCGTCGGAGCCTGTCCATGACGGAGAAGGTATCGGCAAAGGAAAATGCAAACTGTTAGTGGCGACTGGCCGCATAAGTGTGTGAGAAAAATTCCGCAGACGAATACTACCCAAGTGATAGAAAGTTGCAATTCAGGATTTAACGTGCCTAACAGCCTCGCAACCGTGCGTCGAACGCGCCGCGCGCCGGGCCGTGAGATTCGTCCGAGGAGGACAGCAATGAGCAAGACCGATCAAGAATACATTCAGCCGCTGGGGCTCGATGTGGGCACCAGCCGGATTGTGGTAGCCCGACATGCGGATCCCGCATATGACTACTCTGTCGAGCTGAATGCGTTCCTTACGCTACCCTACTCCAAGCTCGCCGAGAGCCTGTTACAGCGCGAGAACGTGTTTCATGAGGTACACGGCTCGGAAATCCTGGTGGCGGGCAATGACGCGCAGAAGTTCGCCGAGATATTCCATGTCGAAACGCGCCGCCCCATGCGCAACGGCGTACTCAATCCGAAGGAGCCGCATAGCCTGGCGGTGGTCGGCAGCATTATCACGAGGCTGCTCGGCAAGGCCGCGGCCGAGGGGCAGAAGATCTTCTTCAGTGTTCCCTCGCCTACCAATGGTGAAGAGGACTGCGTAGCGTATCATCAGGCTTCGATAAAACAGATCCTTAAAAATCTGGGCTACGACCCCACGCCTATAGAAGAAGGCCTGGCGGTAGTATTCGGCGAATTAGGAGGGTCGAACTTCACAGGTATCGGCATCTCCTGCGGCAGCGGCCTCTGTAACGTTTGCCTCGCCGTATTGTCTGTGCCGGTAATCAGTTTCAGCGTAGGCAAGGCAGGCGACTTCATCGATAGCCAAGCGGCGCTGGTGACTGGCGACTCCGCCACGCGCACCCGCATTCTGAAAGAGCAGGCTTTTCACCTGAACGGGATGGGCAATGACCGCGTGAAGAACGCCTTGACGGTTTACTACGGCGAAATGATCCGGAATCTGATCGAAGCGCTGCGGACCCACATCACGGCGGCGCAGCGGATGCCGAAACTCGATCAGGCAATTCCGCTGGTAGTTTCCGGCGGCACGGCCGCTCCTAAGGGCTTCCTCGATGCGTTCCAGAAGGTGCTGCGCTCCCAGGATCTTCCCTTCAAACTGTCGGAACTTCGCGTTTCCGCCGATCCGCTAAACTCGACAGCCCGCGGCGCGCTGATGGCCGCGCTTTGCTAGGCCGCCTGGGTGTCACACGTCTCAGCGAGCGCAGGGTGACGGGCCGGACTACAAGGCCGCGAAAACGGGAATCACTATAGCTTGGCGAATTCTGCCCTAGCCTGTTTAAGGATGGTGATGTCCGCGTCGGCGTCTTTCCAGAGGGCGAGGAAATCCTGATAGGCGTTTTTGGCCATGGCCATATCGCCAGAGGCAACGTATGCTCTGCCCACTTGCAAGTGCGCTAGTGCACTAATAGGGTCGGCAAGGACAATGCCGCGGTGATCAAGCACTTTTTGGAATTCCGCGGCCGCCTCCCGGCCACGTCCCGCTGCTAGGTACGCCTGGCCGCGAATATACGCGGGATAGGTGCCTCCGAACCTGGCAAAGAATGCCGTGCCCGGCAGGGCGAAGTCATAAGGAAGTGCCCTTTGCAAGCGCTCCACCGCATCGAGCGGCATGTGACGGCCAAGAGCAAACAGCGCGTGCAGGGTGGGAAGATACTCAAATTGCACCGGCGTATCCTCCGGAAACCGTTTCTCCAGGTCCGCGGCGAGCCTTTGAGATCCTGAGGAATCGCCGGCTAGTGCCAACGCAAATGCCGCGGCGTATTCGACATCGCGGCCCTTTGCAAAGGCGAGCGCCGCCAGGGCTCGCTTTTTCGCCGCTGCGGGATTTCCGAATTGCGCTTCGCACACAGCCTCCGCACTCTCGTAGATGGCGCTGTTTTCACGATCGCCGGCCTGTTGGGCCAAAGCAACCGCCCGGTCCCACAGGGTCCGCGCCTCCCGCATTCTTCCGGCCCGCGCGAGCACGAGCGCCTGATTGTGCCACATCTGGTCCTCCAGGCGGTGCTGTCCGCGGGCGCGCGCAATTTCGCGGTCCATGCCGGCTTGGTCGCCCTTGAGAAAGGCGAGGTAGAAGCGGGTCGGAACAAATTCTACGTTGTCGATTTTATGTTGGGCGGCCTGTTGTAAGGCATTGGCGGCCTCCACGAACCGATCGAGAAACAGATAGTGCTCGGAGAGCGCCCCATACGCGAATGTGTCGTCCGGACCTAGCCGAAGGGCGGCTTGGGCCGCTTGAATTCCCCTTTCGTATTGGCCGGTGCCCCGCGTGGCCCAGCCGGCCAGCAAGGATAGGGGCAACTCATCGCGCCGGTACGTTCGCGCCCACAACTCAAGTGTGTCCAACTCTCTTTGCAAATTTCCCGTCACCTGCCGATCGTAGACAGTAAGGATAAAGAGCCTTTCCCGATCGCTGACGTGGTCCCGCAATTCGTACGCCTTGCGGGTGTGCGCGGCGGACAAATCGGTTTGCCCCAGGTTGTTGTAGAGGAGTCCCAAAGAAGCATGCGCCATCGCGAATTGAGGGTCGATGGCAATGGCTCGCTCATAGTGGGGGATGGCCGCAGGTTGGCCGACCGTGAACTCCGTATTCCAGCCCGCACTGAAGGCCTTCAGCGCTGCAAGTGATTTCGTGGTTGCCTGTTCGAGCGGCGTCGAATGCTCCTGGATGGTGGCAAGCGATTCCCCTAGCCTGATTCTGAGATGAACCGCGATTCGGCTTAGCGCATTCAGAACCTCTTCTTTCCCGCGCGCCTGCACCTGCTCCTCAGCGACGACACCCCCGGTGCGGCAGTCCCTGGCGCGCAACCCCAAAACGTACTGGCTCCCCAGACCGGCGATCGAACCTTCCAGAACCGCGGCGCCGCCGGTTCGCTCGCAGACCTCTCGGGTCACCTCGGGGGTGAGCCGCGAATCCGCCGGCCGGTCCATCATGCGCAGTGTCTCTTGGATGTGCTGTTCGGGGACCAGACTCAGGAACGGGGACTCTTCCAATTGCACAACCAACCCTTGGCGTAGCGTTTGGTCGAATATTGCATCCCCGGTGCTGTTTTCGAAATCGGCTAGCACGAGGGTGTCCTTCTCGGTGAGTTTTGGCGCGTGGTGAAGATAGAAATACGCTGCGGCGAGCAATACCAGAACTGCCGCGGCAACTGCGCCCACGCCGACGGCACGTCCGCGCCGGTTGACCGCCGCCAATTCCTGTTGCAACCGGGCCGCCGATGGCCACCTACTTCCCGGGTCTTCTTCCAGGCACCGGCTGACGATCCTTTCCAGCCTTCGCGGCCGAATGGGCTGCCGCTGCGGTCCCCTTCGGACCCCTGTCAGCATTTCATAGAGAACCCAGCCGAATGCATAGATGTCGGTGCGGGCGTCAACCGGCTTGCCTTCCCGCTGCTCGGGCGCCATGTACGCGGGTGTGCCCATGATCATGTGGCTGGCGGTGACGCTTTCATCCAGGCCTATGCGCGCCAAACCGAAATCAAGAACCTTGATACCGGATTTCCCAATCATGATGTTGCTGGGCTTGAGATCGCGATGAACGATGCTCTTGGAATGGGCCTCGGCCAGCGCCGCCAAAATCTGCGAACTGTAGAGCAGCGCCGTTGCGAGAGAAAGGGGTCCGCCCTTCAGCCGCGCCGCGAGCGTCTCGCCCTCCAAAAGTTCCATCACCAAATAGTTGGGACCCACATCGTATAGCGTGCAGATGTTGGGGTGATTCAAGGAAGAAATGGCGCGCGCCTCGCGCTCGAATCGGGCGCTGAACTGCTCGCGCGTGATCTTGATAGCGACGGAGCGGCCTAGTCGCGTGTCTACGGCTCGAAAGACCTCGCCCATGCCACCCGCGCCGAGTTTATCTTGGATGAGATATGGCCCCAGGGACGCGCCCGCGGCTAGTATGGTGACAGTCGAATCCCCCAGCAGATGGGGAGCGTTCTGGACGGCAGGCCGATCCAGAAACTCGCCGCTGCCTGGCTGCGCGAGCAGTAATTCCACTTCACGGCGCAATTCCGGATCTGTTTGCGCCAGCAGCATCGCGCGCTCCTCGGCGGTGCCCTCGCGAGCCATGTGGTATAGCTCTTCGATTTGCCGGAAGCGTTCCGGGGTCATGGCCGTGATCCTGACGGTCCCCGTGTGGTTGGCCTTAACTCCTTCAGTAACCAGGCCCTGGCGAGATCCCAATCGCGTCTAACCGTGCGCGGCGAGATCTTCAGAGCGGCCCCGATCTCTTCCTCGGTCAATCCACCGAAATAACGCAACTCGACCAGTTTGGCCTGACGCGGCGCTACTTGAGAGAATGCCGTCAGGGCGTCGTCAAGAGCCAGTATGGATCGCTCCGGCGCGGGTGATAAAACGGCGGATTCGTCCAGTTTCACTCTGCGCGGTATTCCGCCGCGCCTGCGCGAACCGCGCCTGCGAGCCGCGTCGACCAGAATGCGCCGCATCAACTGGGCTGCGATGGCGAAGAACTGCGCTCGCGTCTGCCATTCGACGTTCCTCACATCCACCAGGCGGAGGTAGACCTCGTGGACTAACGCGGTGGCCTGGAGGGTATTGGCCTGGGCTTCGTTTTTTAGGTAGCGCCGGGCCATGAGCCGCAGTTCCGGATAGATGTGTTCGGTGAGCCGGGCCATCGCGGCTTCGTTACCGTCGCCCCAAGCCTTCAGCAGATCTGTGATTTCCGTGGTGCGCTCGTTAATGGCGTTCCCCGGGGCCATCGAAAATTATACAAAACGTGGCCGGTTCTGCGGGGTTTAGGCCCGCGGCATCCAGAGCTATTTCAAAGATCGACAGAGGCGACTTCTCTCGCAGGTCAAGATGCTTGCAGATCAGGCGCCGAGCAGAATCGGATCGTCTTCCTGAAGCACGAGATGCCGCAGAATATCCATGATCTGTTCGCCTGCGCCGGCGGCCTTACCGAAAGCGGCATCGAAAGCGGCCGCGGTTACCGGAGTTGCGGGCACCGTGCTCTCGCCGGCGAAGGCCATGGACCAGTCCGCAAACTGCCGTTCGGAGATGCGGCCGTTCTCGACGACCGTGACCTCGCTGTGACGAAGGTCGCGCTGGATCTTCTCGAAGATCCGGCCGATCGATTCTACAGGGCCTTCGAGAACCTGAGCAAAATTGCCGGAATTGTACAATAGGGCGCCGGTAATCCCTGCGGCGGCGTTGTTTGCGCGCGCCTTCAGCAGAATGTTGCGCACTTCGCGTTCGACCTCGGGGGCGGCGCCCCGAATGTGGTTGCGGCTGCAATAGACGATTCTGTAGAGCTGGTTACTCATGGTTGATTTCTCCTGGGGAGTTAAAACGCGCGACGATCCCGGCGGTCTGGTCCGCCGGAACCGGCCTTCCAAAAAGATATCCCTGGACCGAAGTGCATCCATCCTGGCGCAATCGCTCGAGCTGTTCTTCCGTCTCGACGCCCTCGGCGATCGTGGATACGCCCAGTCCCTCGGCTAGCGCGGCAATGGCCCGAACGATGGCCCTGTGTTTCGCCGTATGACCTTCAGAGCCCACGAGAGACCGATCGATTTTGATTTTGTCGAAATGGAAATGGGCGAGTTGGCTGAGGGACGCGTAACCCGTTCCGAAATCGTCCATCGCGAACCGGACTTTCATTTCGCGCAGAGCAGCGAGCGTTTCGAGAATGGCTGGTTCGGGGCGCAGAAGAAGTCCTTCGGTGACTTCAATCTCAAGGCGCGATCCTGGAAGGCCGGTACTCGTCAACGCATTATGGACGGAGTCGGCGAAACGGCCGGTCACGAACTGGGCGGGAGAAACGTTGACGGCAACGGAAACATCCGGAGGCCATTGGTTCACCGCTTGGCGGCAGGCGGTCCGCAAGACCCAATCACCGAGGGGCACAATGACTCCGATCTCCTCGGATAGGGGAATGAATTCCGAAGGAGGCACGAACCCGCGGTCCGGATGCTTCCAACGCACCAGGGCCTCGAAACCGACAAGGCGATTGCTTCTGATATTGACTTGGGGCTGATAGTAAACCTCGAACTGGCGCAGCGATAAGGCGCGCCGCAGCTCGAGTTCGTTTCTCCGGCGGGATTGGGCGCGGTGATCCATATCCCAATCGAAGAATTTGAAGCCGGCGCCCCCGCAGCGTTTGGCTTGATAGAGTGCAAGATCCGCGTGCCGCATCAGGCTTTCGGGATCGGCGCCGTGGCCGGGGCCGACCGCGATTCCGATGCTGACCCCGATATTGACGAGCTGGTCTTCGATCAGGTACGTGCGCTGAACGATTTCGATAATACGCTCCGCGATCCGGGCCGCTTGATCCGCGGAAGGCGATGCTTCGAGCAGAACAGCAAATTCGTCACCTCCGAGCCAGGCAACGGTATCGCTTTCCCGCACGGCGGAGACGAGGCGTTCGGCCGCGAGACGGAGGACGGTATCGCCCGCACTGTGGCCGAGAGTCTCATTCACGGTCTTAAAGCGATCCAGATTGAGCAGCATGACTGCTGGGGTGGCGCACTGCTCCGAATCGAAGGCGAGCCGCACCGCATTTGCGAATGCTCTCCGGGAAACTGTGCCCGCCAACGGATCTGCGACCTGGGCGCTCTGCAGACGCGCTCCCGCGCGTTCCAGTAAAGATGCGGCAGGCGCTCCGGCGGGATACGGTAACGTGGCAATCGAGGCCTCGGGATCGCTTGCCTGAACAGCAGCGAAATCCGGAGCGTCGTGCGTTTGAGTTTCCATGCGCTTCCAAGTAAGGGCTCCTGCGGCATTGGCGCGGGTGAGTTGCCGACTAAGCCCTGAAATTTGTATCGTCTGAAACGGGCGGAACTTTAGACCGTCTTGAAAGCGCACGTCTGTGTCAGTATGGGCGGCACCGGCGAGCGGGCAAACTGCTAGGACCCTTTCGTCCCAGGGTCCCCGAGTCCAGCTGCTGCGATTTGCACGATATCCAGCAGCTTGGGGGGCGACGCTGTTATTACGCCCAAAGCGTCACGAAACATGGTTCGACAAAAGGGGCAGGCGGTTGCGATGACGGGCGCGCCTGTGGCGACCAGTTCCTGGGCGCGCTCCACGTTAATCCGCTTGCCTTTCTCTTCGCCCAGGAACATCTGGCCTCCCCCTGCTCCGCAGCAGAACGAACGCTCGCGCGAGCGCGCGGGCTCTTGGATCGCAGCGAAATGGCGCAGCACATTGCGGGGGGGCTCAAACACGCTGCGATAACGGCCCAAATAGCAGGGGTCGTGGTAGACGGCGCACTCCCGGCCCGCCGCCTTCGGCAGTTTGTCCTCATAGCGCGCCAGCAGTTCGCTGTGATGTTCGACGGTGAAGGTCCCGCCAAACTCCCGCCAGTCCGTCCCTATGGTGCGCACACAATGTGGACAGATAGTCACCATCTTCCCGACGTTAGCGGTGCGCAGCCGCTCGATGTTGCTCTCGGCAACCTGGGAAACCGCCAAATCGTTGCCCAGCCGGCGGGCCGGGTCGCCGGTGCATTTCTCGTTGCGCAGAACACCGAACGTAAGCCCCAGGTGATTCAAAACCCTGGTCAACGCCAGCACGATCTCGCGGCCCTGCGGGTCGTAAGCGCCCATGCACCCTAGCCACAGGCAGTACTCCTGCGTGCCGTCGTAAATAGGGAACTGATGGCGTTCGATAAATTTCTGGCGTTCACTGGGAGGGAACCCGAGGGAGTTGCCGTTCCGCTCCAGGTTCAAAAAGAACTTCGTTCCGTACTCGTCGTCCCACTTTCCCGTGTTGACTGCTCCGCGCCGCAGGCCGGCGATGATCGGCAGATGTTGGATTCCTACCGGGCACTGAAATTCGCATGCGCCGCAGGTGGTGCATTCGAAGACCGCCTCTTCGGAGATGTGTTTTTCTAGTAGCGGAACTTCGCCGGCGGGCCCGAATTCATTCAGATAGCCGCGCAGCCCGAGGATGATCTCTTTCGGGTTGAGCACCTTTCCGGTGTTCGAAGCGGGGCAGTGTTCCGTGCACCGCCCGCACTCCACACAGGTATAGGCCTGCAGCGCGTCGATGCGCGTTACATCTTTGCCGGTGTCGAGGCCGAAGTCGTCATCGCCCGAGAGCGGAGGGATGCGGCTGAATCCCGCCCGCCGCAGAAATACCGTGAACGGGCTGAGTGCGAGATGGAGGTGCTTGGTGTGCGGAATCAGAGGCAGGAATATGAGGAGCGCCAGCGTGTGCAGCCACCACGAGACTCTTTCGCCGGTGGTTCCTTCGCTAAACCACAGCCCGGCGAGGTAGGTGATCATGAGCAGGAAGATGAGCCCTGCGATCACCCCGGATTCGGCTGAAATCTTTCCCAGCCAAACCGGGCGTGCCACGAAGCGCCGAATGAATAAACCCACAATGGAAACGGCTACGGCAACCGCCCACAATGCCACGAACAGGAAATAGAATGCACCGAAAGCGCTGTTCCGGGTAAGAAATGCAGCGCCGAACGGCATGGCAAGGTGATTGATCGTGATCAGCGCAAAGGCGCAAAATCCCCAAAATACGAAGGCGTGCGCCAACCCCGGTAGCGGGCGCTGGGTGATGACTTTGATCTGCAGCAGGACTTCGGCGAAGAATTGAGCAAAGCGCCGGCCCAAAGGCGGGAGATCAAAATCCGGGGTCTCGCGGGCGCGCCGAATTACATTGATTACCCTTCGGAAACGGAGCCAGAACAGGGCCGCTGAACTAATAAGTAATAGTACGAAAATAGTACGCTCAGCGGCGGAGCTAGCGATCATCGAATCCATCTTGAATGTAACATGTGAAAAAGGGGCGTTCGCCACACTAACTGTTTGAGGGCACATTGCGGATAATTGTTTCGGGAGCAGCGGGATTCATAGGTTCACATTTTTGCGACCTCATGTTGAGCCGGGGCCACACGGTCGTGGGCCTGGATAATTTCCTGACGGGGAATCCGGAAAACCTTCGGCATCTTTCCGGGGAATCGCGATTTCACTTTATCGAGCAGGACATCACACGACCATTTTCGATTGACGGACCTGTCGATTGCGTGGTGAACATGGCGTCTCCGGCGAGTCCCAAAGACTATCTCGAGCATCCGATTGAGACGCTCGCGGTAGGCTCGGTCGGCACTCAAAACATGCTGGAGCTCGCCAAAGAAAAGCAGGCGCGATTTCTTATAACGTCTACCTCGGAGTGTTACGGCGACCCGCTCGAGCATCCGCAGGTGGAGACGTACTGGGGCCACGTGAATCCCGTCGGTCCCCGCTCCTGCTACGACGAGAGCAAGCGTTTCGCGGAGGCCATCACGATGGCCTACCACCGCAAATACGGCGTTGCGACCAATATTGTCCGCATCTTCAATACATACGGCCCGCGGATGAAACTCGACGACGGACGTGTGGTGCCGGCGTTCCTCGACCGGGCGCTGCGCGGCCTGCCGATCACGGTCTTTGGCGATGGTTCGCAAACGCGCAGCTTTTGCTATGTCAGCGATCTGGTGGAGGGAATTTCGCGTTTGATGCTCTCCGATGAGCGGTATCCGGTGAACATCGGGAACCCTCGCGAGATGACCATCCTGGAATTTGCGGAACATATCCAGCGCCTCACCGGGACGCGTTCGGAAATCAACTTCGCGCCCCTGCCGGAGGACGATCCGCGGCAGCGGAGACCCGACATCTCGAAAGCGCAGCGCCTGCTCGGATGGCAGCCTGTGGTCCCGTTGGATGAAGGCCTGCAACTCACGATCGAATATTTTCAAGGGCTCCCAACCCGCGCAGAAGCCATCGCATAGACCGAACTCTGCCGCTTAGGCGTGTGCCGGCGACGGAGTGAGTGGGTCGATTAGATCTGGCCCCGGCTCTTCGGGTTCGGGCATCGGTGGGCTTGGTTCCGGTAGGTCAGGATCGGGCGGCGGCAATTTAGGATCCGGTTCGGGCGTCATCCTGTTGTTTCCGCAAACCGGGAACCAGTGGGTGTTTTCGATCGGTCCGGGTATGTGGATGGCGATTCAACTGCAATTCCTCGTGCGGCCGCAGAGTCGGCACAAAGGGGGAAAGTAACGTGCGATTTCTTGCAGATTTCATCTTCTTGGTGTTGTTCTTCGTTTTCGTGATCGGGTGGTTGCTCGCCTGGGCCGCATTCCATGTTGCCGGCGGCGGCATCCATATACTGCTGGTCCTCGCGGTCGTTTGGCTGCTCGCTCACTTCATGCGCCGGCGAACGGTTTGACGCGAAGCTACTCGCGCAAGTCTTCTCCACGGGCGGCTACGCTGCGGCCTGCCGCCCCATTCGTTCGCTGCCCTCGAGGCGGGCTGCTATGATTGCACTTCGCTTTGACCTCAAAACCGCTGCTGCTGTTCGATATTGACGGCACGCTGGTCCGGCGCGCCGGCCCACACCATCGTGAGGCCCTGGTATACGCTGTTCGCCGCGTCACCGGGTTGGAAACTACGACGGAAGGTATTCCCGTCCAAGGGATGCTGGATCCCGACATTCTTACACAAATGATGCAGCGGGCCGGGGCGTCACGTCTGGTGATCCGCCGCGCGTTACCGGAGATTATGCGTGCCGCGGAGGGACGCTATCTGCGCGTTTGCCCGGTGCTTGCAGAAAAACATTGTCCGGGGGTAGAGCCGGTCTTACAACGGCTGAGGCGCCACGGAGCACTGCTCGGTTTAGTAACGGGGAATCTGACGCGGATCGGTTGGCGAAAACTCGAACGGGCCGGCTTAGGCCATTACTTCGAGTTCGGAGCCTTCGGTGAAATGGCCCGGACCCGTGCCGGGTTGGCAAGGCTTGCGATAAGGGAAGCACGCAGCCGCGGTTGGAAGGGATCTCTTACCCAAGTCTCTCTGATCGGCGATGCCCCCGCCGACATTTTGGCCGCGCGCGCCAACCGGATCCGGGTAATTGCCGTTCAGACTGGAATCACGCCCGTGGACGAATTGCGCGCCCTGTCTCCCGACATCCTGATCCCGAATCTGCGGTACTTACGCCTGCGGATGCTTCGACCCGAGGCCACGAATTCACGCGCGCAGCAGTAGTAACCGTTCCGGGTCGAGCGTGATTTGCCACGGTTGCGGGACTTCACAAAGGCCGGCCCATGCTTCGCGGCTTGTCTCAGCCTCCAGATGAGGGCAATCTCCCAAGCTTGGCGCGTGATGCAGCCGAAGATAGAGCGTCACCTGAAAAGGTGAATCGACGCTGCCCATGAGCCAGCACGGGAATGAGTTCGGCGCCGAGCCATGGGTGAAGCGGACATGGTGCGCCCGTACTCCCACGTATGCGGCGTGCGCCGGGACGGGCGACGAAACCTGTAACGTACAATCCCAATCCTCGGCGCGAATCGATTCACGGCCGGCGGGCGTGATTCGCGAGAAATTTTTACAGCCCGTCAAGCGCGCCACGGCCAGCGATTCCGGATGCGCGAAGATATTTTCCTTCGAGCCTATGCCTGCGACGCTGCCCTGAGATAAGACTACGAGGTCGCGGCAAAAGCGATAGGCCTCGTCGCGATCGTGAGTGACAAAAACCGTGACTCCGCGAAACCGCTGAATGGTGTGGTTGAGTTGTTCTTCCAGATGGCGGCGTAAATGTGGGTCGAGAGCCGAGAATGGCTCATCCAAGAGGAGCGCTTCCGGCTCGGTGACCAGGGCGCGCGCCAATGCTACGCGCTGCTTCTGACCTCCGGAAAGAGCCGGCGGATAGGCGTCGAGCAGCGTCTCTATCTGGAGCATGCGCGCCCAGTGGCTGATCGAGTGATCGCGGTCCTTGGGCGCGCGGCCGTGAAGGCCGAAGGCGATATTTTCGCGCGCGGTGAGATGCGGGAACAGGGCATAATCCTGAAACACCATGCCGATGCGGCGAGCGGCCGGCGGGAGGCAGACGGCGCTTCCCGAATCAAACAACACGCGCCCGTTAAGGACGATTCGGCCTTCGCCCGGCCGCTCGAGCCCTGCGATCGCGCGGAGAGTGACGCTCTTGCCGGAGCCTGAAGCGCCTAGCAAGCCTAGTGTGCCGCCGCGTGCCGCAAACTTGACGCCTAGTTGAAAGCCGGGATAGCTCTTCTCGAGGCTCACCTGAAGCTCCGATTGCGAAGCTGCCTCGGGTTCGGAAAATGGAAGGGGTGGGGGGATCAGTTCCGGATCGGCGGCGCCCGCAGAGACTCCCGCGCGCGATTCGCGGCGCGGGCGGCTCCAAAAATTCATCAGTGCGATAGCTGCGAGGGAGATCGTGATGATAAGCAGCACCCAGGCCAGGGCGCGCTGCATATCGTTATCTTCCGCGGCAAAGAAGATCGCGATGGGAATGGTCTGGGTGCGGCCCGGGATATTGCCGGCAAGCATCAAGGTTGCGCCGAACTCCCCCAAGGCGCGCGCAAACGCCAGTACAGTGCCGGCCAATACACCGGGCCATGCCAGAGGCAGCAGCACGCTCCGAAAGATTCTCCACTCGCCCGCGCCGAGCGTGCGCGCAGCGGCCAGAAGGTTAGGGTTCACCTGCTCGAAAGCTCCGAGGGTGGTGCGGTACATCAGCGGGAACGCGATGACGGTGGCGGTAATTACGGTAGCCGGCCAAGAGAAGGCGATGGTCACGCCAAGCTGTTCGAGCAGATGCCCCATGGTGCTGCGCCGCCCGAAAAGCAACAGCAGAAAGAAACCGACGACCGTAGGCGGAAGCACCAGCGGCAACAGAAACAGGCCGTCCAGTAGATACCGCGCGCGCCCGTGCAGCCGAGTCATTATCCGCGCTGCCGCGACTCCGAGCGCAAATGCCAGCACAGTCGCCGCGGCGGAAGTCTTTACGGAAATCCATAACGGCGAAAGTTCGGTGGCGTTCACGGAGAAACGGTGCTGAATCCCAGGCGGGTAAACGTCCGGCGCGCTTCAGGTCCGTTGAGATAAGAGGCGAAGGCGCGCGCCGCCGTCGAGTTGTGCGTATTTTTGACCACCGCAACCGGATAAATCACTGGTTGATGGCTAGTCTCTGGGGCGGCTGCCGCGACGCGAACGCGCGAGGACAGGCGGGCATCGGTGGAGTAGACAATGCCCGCATCGGCCTCACCGGTCTCCACATAGGTCAGCACTTGACGCACATCCTTGGCGAGGACCAGCTTTTTTTGAACCGCGGGCCATAGCTGCATCTTCTCGAGTACCTGACGGCCGTAATCTCCGGCTGGAACGCTGCCTGGATCACCGAGTGCGATCAATTTTACAGCGCTCTGCGCCAGGTCCTCGAAGGAGTCGGGGTGCTTGCTCCCGGCAGGTGCAATGAGCACGACCTCATTTCGGAGGAGATTGTAACGGGTGGTGGGGTCGATCAATCCGTTTTTCGCCAGTTCGTCCATCGGTCCGGATGCCGCCGAAAGAAAAACGTCCACAGGAGCGCCCTGCTCAATCTGACGTTCCAACGTACCGGAGCCGCCGAAATTGAATTGGACGCGTGTCCCTGGGCGTGACTGCTCAAACGCAGGACCGATCTGTTTCACTGCGTCCTGCAAACTTGCGGCAACGGACACGGTAATTACCGGGGGTTGGGAGCGCGAACAGCCAATCAGAAAAATGGCGGCAAGAACGCTTACACGCGACCGCATTGCTCCTGTTATTGTTGCACGACAGAGTTGCGTAATCGCTCCACTTCGCGCGCGTAACCGCCTCGCGTAATGACGGCTTCAAGCGGCATGCGGCCGCGAAGCAAAAGCGAGACCGTTTCGCATACCATATTATTTCTTGGCTACTGTTGCCCATTCCCTAGAGCAGAGCGGCTCCCGCTGGATTATCAGCCGGCGGTTGGACCTGTCGCTCGTCATCGGCAGCGGCTTAGCCGGTTATCTTTATCTGCTGCTGTACGCGGCGTTTCACATGCCCGCCTCGTTTCTATGGTGGTTCTGGTCGCTGGCATTTGACGGTACGCACATCTTCGGCACGGCCTCGCGCACTTTCTTCGACCGCGAGGCGCGCACCCGGTACCGCCGTCTGCTGTTTGGAAGCCTGGCATTCTTCTTTTCGCTTGGGCCGGCGATGGTGCTCCTGGGGTGGAAAGGGTACCTGGCTTTACTTGTTGCCGTTTGGGCCTATTATCACGTGGTCCGGCAGCATTACGGGTTCATGGTTTTGTATAAGGTCAAAAATCATGACCTGGCGCCGGTGGACAACGCGATTGACCGGCTGTTCCTCGGTGTGATGATGGTCTTCCCGCCTTTTCACCGCTTCTTTATGCACCATCCCGAAGAATTGGGACTTCCCTTTTCGCTCGCGCGCTGGGAAACCCCGGCGTGGATTGCCGTCGCTGTGGCTGGGGCTATTTTTATGGGACGGCAGTTGGTTCGGCTGATTCGGCGAGAGCCCGCAAACCGCCCGAAATATTTGCTGCTAGCCTCTATAATTCCGCTTCACTGGGCGACGTTCGCGCTGGTGAGTTGGCAAGCGGCAACTCCGATCGTCACCATTGTGCATAACCTGCAGTATCACGCCATTATCTGGTTTCACAATCGCAACCGCTACAAGGCCCCCGATGCGGCAGGGCGAAACGGGTGGATTCCGGCAATCGTAAGCCGCGACCTGCTGGCTTATGTTGCCATCGGGCTGGTTTTCAGTGCGGCCTACCGGGTTCCGGGAGCGCATCTGCAGACTGTTTCGAATCTGGCTTTCGGCTTTTTCTGCGGCTTTGGCCTGACCCACTACTATTTAGATAGCCGCATTTGGCGGGTGCGCCACGATCCGGGGCTGCGGGAGGCCTTGGCCTTAGCGTAGCCTTGCTTGTCTGCAATTGCGGTCAGCGCGCGGCGTGAGTCTCCAGGGCGCCGGATCCGTTATCGTAAGACATGCGAACGCCGACCGACTGGAGTGTTTTGGCCAAGGCGCGCGGCCGGGAATTGACGCCCGCGGAACTGGAGCGCATCGTCGAGCCGTTGCGCACTTTGGAGTCGCGGTTTCGTCCACTGGCGGCCCTCCTCTCGCGTGACTGTGAACCCGCCACGGTCTTTCATGCCGATCCGGAGCCCAAAGAGTGACGCTGCTGGAAGCTGCGCGTGGCCTCAGGGAGCGCCGCTTCTCTTCGATCGAATTGACGCGGTCGGCCCTGGCGGCCATCGATCGCCTCAATCCAACACTGAATGCCTTTCTCACGGTGCTTGGACCGGACGCGGAGGCACGCGCGGCCGAGGCTGACCGAGAGCTCGCGGCGGGTAAGGATCGGGGTCCGCTGCAGGGCATTCCCATAGCCCTCAAAGATCTGTTTCACATGCGCGGAGTCCGAACCACCGGCGGCTCCAAAGTTTGCGACTGTGTAGCCGAAGCGAATGCAGCGGTGGTGGACAGGCTCGAAGCGGCCGGCGCCGTGATTTTAGGTAAGCTCAACCTGCACGAACTAGCCTACGGGATCACCTCCGACAATCCGCATTTCGGGCCGGTACGGAATCCCTGGAATCCCGAACATATGGCTGGCGGCTCGAGTGGTGGTTCCGGCGCCGCGGTAGCCAGGGACATGATTTTCGCCGCGCTCGGCACGGATACGGGCGGCTCGATCCGCGTTCCGGCGGCGTTCTGCGGGACGGTGGGTCTGAAGCCGACCTTCGGGCTGGTCAGCCGTTTCGGAGTTTTGCCCTTGGGCTATTCGTTGGACCACGTGGGTCCATTTACGCGCGCGGTCCGCGATGCGGGGGCCGTAATGAACGTGATCGCCGGCTTCGATTCCCGGGACGCTGGGTCGGTTGCCCATCCCGTGGAGAATTACGTGCCCGAGGCGGGCTGCTCGATTGAGGGTCTGCGCGTAGGCGTTTCGGAAGAGTTCTTTCTGGCGCGGCTCGATGAGGACGTGGAGCGCGCAGTCAGGAGCGCGCTTGATCGTGCTGCCGATTTGGGCGCTCTGATTCGTCCCGTCCGGCTCCCGGACATGGAAGCCATCAATGTGGTCGGGCAGGTTGTGCTGCTCGCCGAAGCAGCGGCCGTATACGAACGCGATTTGGAATATCCCGAACACTTCGGTGCGGACGTGCGAGCGTTGCTCGAGCAAGGCCTGCTATTACCCGCGGCGGATTACATTCAGGGGCAGCGGCTGCGGCGTAAGCTGCAAAACGATTTTCACGGCATTTGGCGGGAGGTGGATTGTCTGATCGGCCCCACGGCTCCGATCCCGGCGCCCGCGCTCAAGCAACGCACGGTGCGCATTCAGGATCAGGAAGAAGAGGTACGGCGCGCTGCCACGCGATTTACGCGTATTCTAAACGTATTGGGATTGCCGGCCCTTTCTATGCCTTGTGGGTTGAGCAAAACCGGTCTGCCGGTCGGGCTGCAGATTGTAGGGCCGCCCTTTGCAGATGCTTTGGTCTTGCGAGTGGGAGCGGCGCTCGAAGACGCGGGCGTAACTATACCTTCTTGCGGCTGCTAGCCGGCGTGCAGCTTCGCGAGTTCCGGTTTACCGAAATCCCGAGCGGAAACGATTCCGATTCTGGGAAGGTGAGAGCGTGGTCCCACAAGCTCTCTTGATTTAGGAATCGGCGCCCCTTGGGA
>JAFAWA010000283.1 GCA_019242155.1 Terriglobia bacterium
ACAGCCTCTCAAGTTTTCCAGGCAGAGGGCCGATATGCTTTTTATGGAACAGCGAGCTGAAGTTCGCTTTGGGATTGACCAACCGGTAGAGATCACTTTACTGGAAGGCGAACAGTACTGCGGAACCGCGCGGGTTAAGAATGTATCGCAAAAGGGCGTCCAGTTGGAGGTCGGTCGTATTGTACCGATCGGGACTCCCCTGAAGATCGAAGTCGAAAACGCCATGGCGCTGGGAGAAGTAATGTATTGCCAGGTGGAAGGCACAGCTATCCTCATCGGCGTCAAACTGGAACATGTGATCAACGGCTTAGCGGAACTAAGCAGGGTGCTGATGGAGTTCACCGAAACGCCGATACCGGAACGGCGGGAACAGCTCGTACAGTCTCCCGAAACCATGGTGCTCCTGCCTCGGCGCTTCGGAAGCCAGTGAGTGCTGGGTTATCCTAAATTCGTCGCATGAACCGTCGAGCGGTAGTCTTTGGGGCCTCCGGGCAACTTGGCATTGAAGTCGTACGCGAACTCCGAACCCGCAACTATACAGTCGAGGCGTGGGAACGTAGCCAGGTCGATATCAGCGACCCTGCCGCGGTAGAGAATGCCTTGGCATCTTCGGAAGCGGAGATCGTATACAACTGCGCCGCGTACAACCAGGTGGACGTAGCCGAAAAGGAACCGCTCGCGGCGATTCAGGTTAATGCGTTGGCGGTCCGGAACCTTGCTTTAGCCTGCCGCCAGTTGGATGCGCGCCTGGTTCACTTCTCGACCGACTATGTCTTCGATGGAACGGCCGCCCAGCCCTATACAGAGGAGGTGCCCACGCACCCCCTCAGTGCCTACGCTGTTTCCAAGCTGGCCGGTGAACTGTACGCCCAGGCTTATCTCGACCGGGTGCTTCTGGTGCGCACGTGCGGAGTATTCGGGCCCGGCGGACGCCACACGGCGCGAGGAAATTTCGTCGAACTGATGCTACGGATGGCGGCTTCGGGGCGTCCCATTCGCGTCGTCGAAGACCATATAGCTTCTCCGACGTTTGCCCCCTGGCTGGCAGATCGTAGTATTTCCTTAGCGGAAGCCGGGCATAACGGCATCTTCCACATAGGCGGCGGCACACCGATCGCCTGGTTTGGCTTTGCCCGTATGATCTTCGATGTGGCCGGCTTATCCCCGGAGTTGACTCCTACTGACGAGCGTGAATACCGCACTCCCGCGCGGCGGCCCAAATATTCCGCTCTTTCCAACTCCAAAATGGAGCGAGCCGGAATTGCGCCGATGCGTCCTTTACGCGAGGCCGTCGAGACCTATTTTGCAGGCCGGGAACTGCCGGTCAGCGGCTCTCGGGCTTGATGGCGTAGTATCCCTTACGGGCCTGCGCCTTCAGGTCTTTGTTCGATAGCCGGATCTCTAAGTGGCGGTAAGACCCGTCTTTGACGTCGTTTATGGGTGTATAGCCGATCGCGTATTGGCTCCGCATCTCGTCCTGCAATTCCTGAAAGACCTGGTCGAGAGTATGCTTGCGGTCTACTTTGAAGACATGCCCGCCGGTTTCGTCGGACATGCGCCGCAGTTCGCCCTCGCCCCCGCCGCCCCCTAGACTGAAAGGTCCGTATCCATATGCGCTTGGGTCGGAGTAATCCACGCTGTAAATGACTGCGTCGGCTTTCTGCGCGGCTTCAACCGCCTGGTTGCGGGTGAGCCGGCTGCCCTGATCCACGCCGTCGGTAATCAGAACCAGCACCTTCCGGCCCACTTCGGTGCGCAGTTTCTCGTTGGCAGCCAGGTAGACGGCATCGTAAAGCACCGTGCCGCGCGGCTGGCCCGCAGTCGGCACCGGGCCGGGATGCAGACCGCCGACCCCGGAACTCACGCGCAGGTCCCGTAGCCCCTCCTCGAGCAGGCGCGGACTGTTCGTGAAGTCCTGCAAAAGCTCGGATTCTTCGCCGAAGCTGATCAGAAACGCTTCGTCTTTCTTGCGCAGGACTTTGGTAAAGAATTGCGCGGCCGCGTTGCGCTCGATCTCAATCAAATTGCGCTGGCTTCCGCTGACATCGATCAATAAACCAATGGTGAGCGGCAGATCGGTTTCGCGGTTGAAATATTTGATGGCCTGTTCCTTGCCATCCTCCAGAACCGTGAAATCCTTTTGTTCCAGGTTGCCTACCAGTCCCCCACGTTTGTCGCGGACGGATGCCAGAATGTTCACTACATCAACGTCAACTTTGATGGGCGCGGGCAGCTCATCGGAAGCGTTCTGCGAAGGCGCGTTTTTTGAGGGCCCTTGCGCCAGCAGGGCCGTGCTCAGGGCAAGTGTGAAAAACAGTCTCATCCTTACTCCATGCGGGTACAATCAATGATGACGCATTCCAGAGCCTCCGTGTTTCGCTATGAAGGAAGCTTTGAATCACCTGAGACGGGCCGACCCGGTGCTCTCCGACATCATCCATCGCGTGGGAGACTATCGCATGGATTTTCGGGAGCCTACTTTCGAGACGCTGGTCCGGTCGATTGTGTACCAGCAACTCTCGGGCAAAGTGGCCCGCGTCATCTTTGACCGGCTGGTCGCCGCCGCCGGAGGGGAGTTGACGCCTGCCGCAATTCTGAAGCTGCGGCCGAGTCGCATGCGGAGTGTAGGCCTTTCCGCGCAAAAGACCGCCTACATCCGGGATTTGGCCCGCCACACACGGGACGGCACCTTGGTCTTCGAGGAATTGCCGCAGCTTTCAGACGAAGAGGTGATCGAGAGGCTCACGACAGTAAAGGGCATCGGCGTGTGGACCGCCCACATGTTTCTAATGTTCGCGCTGCGCCGCCCCAACGTGCTGCCGGTCGGTGATCTGGGAATTCGGGCCGCCGTGCGCAAGGCGTATGGGCTGACGGAACTGCCCAAACCCACCGAAATCGTAGATATCGCCGAACGCTGGCATCCCTATTGCAGTGTGGCGAGCTGGTACCTCTGGCGGAGCTTGGAACCGAAGGCTGAAGTGTAGGCTCTGCCGTGCCCATACCGGCCTGCGTGATACGCTGAAACTGTCCAGGAATCGAATGAAGCACGTGCACCGGCAGACGCCTTCGAAGTTGTGGAAATAGAAGTGCGGGCCCTTAGCTCAGCGGTTAGAGCAGCGGACTCATAATCCGTTGGTCGTAGGTTCAAATCCTACAGGGCCCACCAGAGTTAACCGGTTTTGTCGAAGGGATATCAGGCGCCCACCGCTTCGATCACACTCATGGCCGTGTCGGTCGGAATGATCCGCGTCAACTGCAGCCCCCCGGCCATGAGCAGATTTGCGTACTCGGCTTCCGTCCGCTCCCGGCCACCGGTCATGACGAGCATGTTCAGGTCCAGGAACTTTGTGAATGTTGTCTCTCTGCCGGGCTTGAGCACAGACTCGACCAGCAAGAGCTTGCCTGACCCAGCCATGGCGTTGCGGCAATGCTTGAGAATCGCGACCGACCGCTCATCGTCCCAGTCGTGAATAATCCACCGGAGTACGTACATATCGGCCGGCGGGGCCGATTGGAAGAAGTCGCCGCCGACTACCTCGGAGCGTGAAATTACTCCCTCGGATTCCAGATGCGTGCGCGCTGCTTCGACGACGTGCGGTAGGTCGAACAGCACGCCCCGAACCTGGGGATTCGCCTTGAGGATGGCGGCGAGAAGGCTGCCGTTGCCGCCGCCCACATCGACGACTTTCCGGCACCCCGAGAAATCATACGCCTCGACGAGAGCGGCCGCGGCGGCCCGGCCGAAGCCGGCCATGGCTTGATCGAAGATACGAGCTTCGTCGTCGTGTTCGGTCATGTACTGCCACTTGCTTTTGCCGAAAACGTGATGGAATGCGATAGCGCCGGTTTTGAGGCTGTAGAGCAACTTCTCCCAAGCGGGATAATGATTCTCACCCAACTCCTCGATCATTATGAAGCGCAGGGAACCGGGTGCGTCCGTACTGAGTGTCGCGCCGAGCGCCGTCAAGCTGAACCTCCGCCGCTCGTCTTCCTCGAACACACCGGCGCCCGCCAGCGCTCTTAATAGGCGATAGAGCGAGGGAGCATGCGTGCCGGTCGCCGACGCGAGTTCTTCAGCCGTAAGCGCGCCGTCGTGTAACAGATCCGCGAGACCGAGCTTTGCAGCGGCGTAGACGCTCCGCGACAACCAGAATCCCTCAAGTATTTTGAGCATTTGTGCATGCGGCGGTAGTTCCATTGGTTGAGGATGAGCAGACATAGTGATCGTTGGTTGCGCTTTGAGGGTGAGAAGTCAGATCGTAACGGGGCCGGTACTGTCGCCGATTGAGTCCTTTTCAACCCCCATCATCTGAAGCGCGGTCAGTAGGATGTTTGAAGCCGGGCCCATGGCGCGCACGTTGAGTTTTGCCTGGTGTCTGCCTGAGGCGCCGCCGGCCAACAAGTAGCCGACGTTGGTGTGGTTGTGCTGGTTAGAGTTTCCCATGTTGCTGCCCCACATGAGCAGCGAATGATCGAGGAGCGTGCCGTCGCCGTCCGGTGTTTGGTCGAGTCTCTTCAGGAAATACGCAATGCACTCGCAATGGTAGCGATTGATCCTGGCCCACTCCTCCATCTTCTGGGGATTTTC
>JAFAWA010000365.1 GCA_019242155.1 Terriglobia bacterium
GACGGTGTGCGAGTGGGAGGAGGGGCGGGTAGAGATCCGCTACCAGGGGAAGGCGCGGGCACATCGGGAGATCGCGCCGCCCCAGATGGAGCCGGTCAAGATGAGAGTGAACGAGCCACGCAGGCCACAGCATTGGAAACCGGCGGCGGATCATCCGTGGCGGAGGCCGGCGATGCTGCGAGCCACTGCCTCCGCTACGCCCTAAACGCTCGGCCTAAACGGCCTCGCAGGGCTACGCTCCGGCAGCGGCCCGCAGCATGGGAGAGACTAGTTACAGATGAAATAAAGGGGACACTTCTAACGAGGTAAACCAGGGGACATTTTTAAAGTGGGTTGACAGGCACGCTGACCAGGATTGACCCCCAGGGCCGGATCGATTACTCTACGGAACTAGCAGGGTGCTGAACAAAGGTGTGAAACCGCGCAGCTACCGAGTTGCGCGTGTGGCAGCCGATCTCCTTTTTTGGCGTCCTGGGCGAAGTTCCGCCGAGAAACCAGGAGGAGGGAAGCATGCGCAATTTATTTTCGTGGCAACGTGTGATTCAGCTAGCAGGGGCCGCGGCGATTCTCTTGTGGCTCGCACCGGTAAAAGCCGGTCTGAACCCGGCCGCATTAGCCTACAAATTGCCGGCGCAGATCAACTGGGTAACCAGCCCCAGCGGCTCGAGCCAGGCGGTGCTTGCGGGCGACCCCGCAAAGCCGGGCATCTATGTCGTACTGACTAAATGGTCACCGCATCACATGAGCCGTCCACACTTCCACCCGAATGACCGGTTCATCACTGTGATATCCGGAACGTGGTGGGTCGGGACAGGAACGAAGTATGACCCTGACAGCACCGTGGCCATGCCGCCGGGTACCTTCGTGACTCACTTCGGAAAACAGATTCACTATGACGGAGCAAAAGACGGGGAAACGGTTCTCGAAATAGTCGGTGAGGGACCGGCCACCTCCACGCCCGCGGAAACGAAGTAAGAGCCCCACTCGGACGGAGCCTCTTTACTTATTTTTCGGCGGCCGCTCGGAAGACGTTTTCATAACGTCGAGGGCGGCGAGTGCGCTGCGGCGCGCGGAATCGTGTTCTACGATGGGCCGGGGATAGGTTTCGCCCAATGCAACATCCGCAGCCGCCAAAACGAGCGGAGGCGCGAGCCATGGTTTGCATATCCAGGTGTTAGGGAGTGCGCGCAGCTCCGGAAGCCAACGCCGAATATAGGCGCCATCGGGGTCGAACTGCTCGCCCTGGGTGATGGGATTGAAGATTCTGAAAAACGGCGCGGCATCGGCGCCGCACCCCGCGGTCCACTGCCAACCCATGGTGTTATTGGCGAGGTCGGCATCCACTAGCGTGTCCCAGAACCAAGCTGCGCCTTCCTGCCAGGGAATCAAGAGATGCTTCACAAGGAATGATGCAACGATCATGCGCACGCGATTGTGCATCCAACCGGTGTGCCATAATTCCCGCATTCCGGCATCGACCATGGGATAGCCCGTTTTTCCGCGGCTCCACGCTTCGAACGCTTTCGCGTTTCTTCTCCAGGGAAAGTGTCGGAACTCCGGACGCAGGGGCTCGCGCGGAGTCTTGGGAAACTGGTAGAGCAGATGATAAGCAAATTCGCGCCAGACGAGTTCGCGCAAATAGGCTTCAGCTTCGTCTGAACGCGTTGTTGCATGCCGCACGCCGTGCCATACCTGCCGGGCGCTGATCTCCCCGAAATGCAAGTGCGGCGAGAGGCGGGACGTTCCCGGATGATCTGGCCGGTTCCGGCCGGCCGCGTAACTTTCATGGGCTCCGGCCAGAAACCTCTCTAGCTGTTTGCCCGCGCCCAATTCGCCCGGCCTCCACGTCTCGCGAAAGCCCGTAGCCCAATCGATTTCGGGTTCGAGACGTAGATCGGAAATCGCCAGGGAGTCCGGCCATTCGGCCGGCGACTCGATTTGGGCTGGAGCCTTACTGGGCTCTTCGGGTTCGGGTTGACTCAGGCAAGCCCGCCAGAACGGAGTGAATACCTGAAACGGCCCGCCTTGAGAATTCCGGATTGCGCCGGGCTCAAATAAAACATTTCCGGGGCACACTGCAACGTCAAGATGTTCGCGAAGGCAGCGCTCGAGTTTCTGATCGCGAGCCAGCACAGCAGGCTCATAGCGGCGGTTCCAGAAGATCGCCTTAGCGCCCGACTCCGCCGCTACTCGAAGGAGCGCCTCCGCCGCCGGTCCGCGCCGAACGATAAGCCGGGATCCGAGCTTGTTCAGTGCGGCCTCCAATGCAGACAGTGATTGATGCAGCCACCAACGGGAAGCCGCGCCGGGAGGCCAGGGCGCTTCCTCTTCAGGCGCCCAGACAAACACGGGCACAATCGCCGACCCTGTCTCCACTGCCCGCCTCAGAGCGGGGTTATCGCCAAGCCGCAGGTCCAGCGCGAACCACACGATCGCAATTTGGTTATTCATCAGATGTCTTTCCGGCGGACCCTCTTACGCGCAATCCGATCTGGTTCGGGCCGACGTCAACGCTCTCCACACTTATCAAGCTAAACTTTGATCAAGGGGATGCCCACACCGGTTTGGAAGCGCTCCGAGACATGGGTCATCGGGGTTGCTCTACTAACATTAATTACCACGGTTGTTCTTGCTTATACGGACTGGCGCTCCTTCGACGCAGCGCGCGTGGAACTGGATCATACCGAAGAGATCTTGCGGTTGGCGCAGCGACTGTTCTCGAGCGTCCAGGATTTGGAGACCGGGCAGCGTGGTTATGTGCTGATGGGCAAGCTTTCTTATTTGGCTCCCTATGAGTCGGCGAAGGCTGCAATCGGTAGCGAGTTGACGGAGTTGGACCAAAGGACGGCGGGGGATGCGCCGCAGCACGCGCAGGTCGAACGCATAGCGCAACTGATCCAGCAGAAAATGGCAGAGCTGCAAGAGACGGTGGACCTGCGGAAGACCCAAGGGTTCGAAGCAGCCTTGGCTGAAGTAGCGACTGACCGGGGCAAGCGGTTCATGGACCTGATCCGCGTGGAAATCGGGCAGTTCGAAAACGACGGCCGCACTCGCGTGCAGGGGCTGGACCAGACTCAGGACCGGTATCGCCTGGGAGCGGTTTGGGTGAGCTTGGGGGGCAGCGGGCTGTTGTTCGTGTTGTTGGTAGTTGCCGCCGTGCTGGTCCGCCGCCGAAGCGACGCACGGGAACTCGCGCTTGCCGCAGCCGCTTCCGGCAAGCGCGAAGTCGAGCGGGTGCGCGATCTGCTTGAGACCACACTGCGCAGCATCGGCGACGCGGTGATCACCACCGATGCTGCCGGAAACGTCACATTTCTGAATACGGTAGCAAGGGATCTGACGGGCTACCGCGAAGGGAGCCTAGGCCGGCCGCTCGCGGACGTATTCCGCATCGTTAACGAGTCCACACGGGAGCCTGTAGAAAGCCCTATCGACAAGGTGCGGCGCACCGGCATGGTGGCTGGGCTTGCCAATCACACGCTGTTGCTGGCTCATGACGGCCGCGAGATTCCGATCGATGACAGCGGTGCTCCGATTCGAAGCAGCAATCAAGGCATTGTGGGTTTCGTGCTGGTGTTTCGCGACATCAGCGAGCGCAAGGCTACGGAGAGCGCTCTACGAGAGAGCGAGAATCGCTTCCGCACCATGGCCAATGCAGCGCCCGTGCTGTTGTGGGTCGCGGACGCGGGCGGGAATGTGACCTTCGTTAACCGGCAATGGACCGAGTTTACGGGGCGGCCTGCAGAGGAAGCGTTGGGCTCCCGCTGGAGCCGGAACGTGCATCCCGAGGATGTCCCGCGCATAGTAGAGGCACGGCGCAGCGCGCTCGAGCGGCGCGCGCTGCATACGTTTGAATGCCGTCTCCTATCCGCGGACGGCAGGTACCGCTCTGTGGTCTGCACGGAAACGCCGCGTGCTGCACCGGATGGCTTACCGGCCGGATACGTGGGAGCGTGGTTCGACATAACCGATTTGAAAGAGGCGCAGCGCTCTCTAGAGATCAGCGAAGAACGCTTCCGCATGCTGGTCGCCGGAACCACATCATTGATCTGGCGGACTGATGCCGGCGGCGCATTCAGTTTCGAGTTGCCCGGCTGGGAGGCGTTTACGGGCCAGAGTATTGAGCAATATCGCGGGTTCGGCGGAATCGAGGCGATCCATCCGGAGGACCGGGGAATGGTCCTGACCGCTTGGGAAAAGGCGCTAAGCCGCGGGGAGACGTTTACGGTCGAGTTCCGGCTGTGGCACCAAGCGCCGGAGGAGTACCGGTATGTGATTAGCCGCGGTGTGCCGCTTCATGGGAGAGACGGGAAAATTGTAGAGTGGTTCGGCGCTGTAACAGATGTGACGGACCAACGCCGGCTCGAGGAGAAACTACGGGAAGCGGCGAAGCTCGAAAGCTTAGGCATACTGGCCGGCGGGATTGCGCACGACTTTAACAACCTGCTCGTGGGCATTTTAGGAAATGCCGGCATGCTGCAGTCCTTGGTTACCGATCGGGAACAGCAGAAGATGGCGCAAGAGATCTTGTCGGCGGGCGAGCGGGCGGCGATTTTGACGCAACAGATGCTCGCCTATTCCGGGCGCGGACGCTTCGTCGTAGAGCCTGTGGATCTTTCGCTCGAGACGGCTCAGATTGTGCCGCTCGTACAATCTTCCGTTCCCAAGCACGTGGACGTAGTGCTCAATTTAGCCGAGAGGCTACCCTCGGTCGAAGTGGATCGGGCGCAATTCCAGCAGCTAGTCATGAACCTGGTAATCAATGGCGCGGAAGCGATCCATGGCGCTTCGGGCAAAGTAATGGTCTCGACCTACAAGCGGACGCTCGACAGTTCCGACATCGTGACGGAGTTTGCTGATGATCGGATCGAACCGGGAGTTTACGTAGTGTTGGAAGTCCGCGATACCGGCCACGGAATGGATTCGGAGACTCAAGCCAAGATTTTCGATCCTTTTTTCACGACCAAGTTCACGGGCCGCGGATTGGGCTTGGCCGCGGTCCTCGGCATTGTGAAGGGACACCGGGGCGCTATCAAGGTAAGCAGTGCGCCGGGTTTGGGTTCTACCTTCCGCCTGTTTCTGCCCGCGTCGGGCGCGCCGGTCCGCGCGACGATGCAGCCGGAGCCTTCGACCGAAGAGCGCGGCACAGCCACGGTGCTGGTGGCGGATGACGAGGAGGTCGTGCGGCGAGTGACGCAGGCTGCGCTCGCGCGGCACGGTTTCCGGGTACTGCCGGCAAGCAACGGGCAGGAGGCGATTGATCTGTTACTCGCGAATCGCAGCGACGTGGACGCGATTGTGCTCGATCTGTCAATGCCGGCAATGAATGGCGACGAAGCATTACCGCGCCTTCTGGAAATTCGTCCCGACGTCCGTATTCTGGCCTTGAGCGGTTATGCCCAGGACGAAGCGGAACGGCGGTTCGGCGGTATGGTGCATGGCTTCCTGCACAAACCTTACTCCGTGCAAGAGTTGCTGGCAGCGCTGCGGGCCGCCCTCGGCGAGCCCTCGCATTCCGCTCGCACGGTTTAGGTGTTCGGCATCGCCCGGCTGCTACAATCGCAGCATGGCAAATGAACTCTATGCGGCGTTCGACACCACCGAGGGCAAGTTCAAGATCAAGCTCTTCGCCGAGCAAGCGCCTCGAACGGTGGAGAATTTTGTCAGCTTGGCCGAGGGGACCAAAACCGGTAAGGCGTTTTACGATGGAACGATTTTTCATCGTGTGATCCCCGATTTCATGATTCAGGGAGGCGATCCGGAAGGGACGGGCCGCGGCGGTCCCGGATATAAGTTTGCCGATGAGTTTCATCCGTCGCTGAAGCACAGCAAAGCAGGAATTCTATCGATGGCGAATGCAGGGCCGAATACCAACGGCAGCCAGTTCTTCATCACCGTGGCGGCGACTCCGCACCTCGACAACCGGCACAGTGTCTTCGGCGAAGTCACCGAGGGCTACGAGACAGTGAAGAAGATTTCCGAAGTATCACGCAATGCGCAGGACCGGCCTCACAAGGAGGTGCGCATCAATTCCGTAAAGATCGAGAGAGCTTAGCCTTCGTGCGGCTGGCGATTTTCGGCGGCACCTTCGACCCTGTTCACAAAGCTCACGTCGCCATGGCTCGGGAGGCCGCGGACCGATTTCATCTGGATCGTGTCCTGTTTGTTCCGTCATCCAACCCGCCGCACAAACCCGCTGGAACATACGCATCTTTCGAAGACCGCATTCGTATGGCGGAACTGGCCATCTCGGGCGATGCCCGTTTGGAGGTTTCGCGGCTGGAACAGGGCAGGGGACCCAACTACTCAGCCGACACGATCGAAAAGGTAAGAGAGAGCCTCGCGCCTGGGGATGAGCTGTTCTTTTTGATCGGAGCAGACGCATTCGCCGAAATCGAGACCTGGCACCGGTGGCGCGATGTGGCGCGGGCGGTCGAGTTCATCGTCGTCAGCCGCCCTGGTCATCAATACCGGACTCCGCCGAATACGCGGGTGGAGCGGCTGGAGACGCTCGATCTACCGGTCTCCTCCTCCGAAATTCGTACCAGTCTCGCCCTGGGGCAGCGTTCGCCGGAAATTCCGGAACCCGTGTTGTCTTTTATCTCCGAACGCGGGCTCTATGGCGTACCGGTGCCCGCGAAGGAGTGACCAGGGAGCGGTTTGCTTTTGGGTATACTGGGACGCAAACCATGCCAAAGCCCGCGCCAATCAACGTTTCTGAAGTAATTCGTAACAGCAGAATCGGTCCGTTCCAATTAGGCATATTCATTCTGTGCGGGCTCTGCCTGATCATGGATGGTTTTGATGTGCAGGCGATCGGCTTCGTAGCTCCGAAGTTGATTGAGGAGTGGAAGATTTCGGGGGCACTGCTGGGTTCCGTACTGAGCGCGGCGCTGATGGGCGTGCTCTTCGGCTCGATTCTGCTGAGTATGCTCGCGGACAGAGTCGGCCGGCGCCCGGTGCTGATCGGCGCCTGCCTGTTTTTTTCGGCGGTTACGCTGATTACGGCGCGGGCACAATCGGTGCCCGAGCTTCTCGTGATCCGCTTCATCGCGGGAATTGGTCTGGGAAGTATCATGCCCAACGCAATGGCGCTGGTCGGGGAATATTGTCCACCGAGGGTACGAGTGGCGGCGATCGTAATTGTGGGCACCGGCTTCACGGCAGGCGCCATGGTGGCCGGCTTCGTCTCTTTCTGGTTGATTCCGAGGTTTGGGTGGCGGTCGGTGTTTTATTTCGGCGGCGCGGTGCCGCTCGTGATTGGACTACTCATGTATTTTTTCCTACCCGAATCGCTGCAATATCTGGCGCTGCACCACAAGGACCCGAACCGGCTCTTGCGTTGGTTGAAACGCGTAGACCCAAGAGTGGAAGCGACGCCGGAAGACGAATTCGTCGTGAACGAGCAGCGGCAGAAGGGAGTGCCGCTAATCAAGCTGTTTCAGCGGGGCCGCGCGGCGGGGACATTGCTGCTGTGGACCGTCTACTTCATGAATCTGCTGAACCTCTATTTCCTTTCGAGTTGGCTCCCGACGGTGGTGACGCCGCTGGTGAGGGCAGCGGGGGTATCGGCGGCTTACGCTTCGCTGATCGGCAGCACTCTGCAAGTTGGCGGCGTGCTCGGCGCGTTAGTGCTGGGCTCCCTCATCAACCATTTCGGCTTCATCAAAGTACTCGCCACGTGCTTCACCATCGCGTGCGTCAGCATCGCAATGATCGGGCAGCCTGGTTTATCTCTGCGACTTCTATTTCTCGTAGTCTTTCTGGCCGGCATCGGCATCGTAGGCAGCCAGTCGGCACTGAATGCCTTGGCCGCGACGCTATACCCTACCGATCTGCGGTCCACCGGAATTGGTTCCGGGTTGGGTGTAGGCCGGATGGGCTCAATCGTGGGTCCGGTGCTTGCGGGGCAACTGATCAGCGCGCATTGGACGACGCATAGCCTCTTCCTCGCGGCGGCCGTGCCGGCCTTGATTGCAGCGTTCGTTATCGTGGCGATGCACTGGGTCGTGAGGCCGGAAGAGGGAAGCCCTCTGGGGCCGCCTGCGCCAAACGCGGTTCTGGTTCATTAGAGCTTTTGCATCCGGCTGCGTAATGCGCGCGGACTTGGCTCTCGTGCGTTTACGGCAAGTGCAGAGCGGGTTGCGCCCGCGGCTGTAGCTTACTTCTGTGCTTTGCCCTTCTCGAGATCCAGCGCCTTGCGGATATGGTCGTTGTCCGGATTGTTTTCGATGCACTCGTACTCTTCCACGCGCACATCGATGGGACGCCGCAGCACGGAGCCGGTGGTCCAGGGTTTGGTAAGCGCGCCGGGATCCTCGACTGTCGCTTCGTAGAGGAGGGTGTCGTAGTTGATCGGCTTATAGCGTTCTACGACGTGTAGTTTCTCCGTGTGGATTGTGCCCAGGCCACCGAGCCAGGTCTTGTCATTAAAGCCCGTGACGTCGACTACGAGTGTATCGCCATCCCAATGGCCGACCGAATCGCCCATCCACGTGGGCGTCAGGTCGTCCGGGTGCTGCAGTTTGTCGTTTAGGGGAATGCGGCGCCAGGCGCGGAACGATTCATACAGGATGACCACTTCATTCGGCGTCTGCACGATTTCCATTGGCATGGGCATACCCACAATGCGCGGCACACCGGGAAGCAGGCACTTCGAAGTGGGGTCATCGAGAACGGTAAACGTCTTCCGCTTCGCTTCGGCCCACTCCTGATAAGGAATTTGCTGCCGCGCTGGCGGGCGCACGGGCGAGGGCGGCAACGGGTGCAGCGGGGGAGCGCCAGGTTCACCGTTGATGCTGACGCCGCCGGCCTGCCAGGTGCCGCTCAGGTCAGGCTTGCCGTTCGCGGTACGCGGCATCGGCTTAGGGTTGGGCTGCATCTTGCCCGCAGCCGCGCCGGGCTGAGACTCCTGAGCCGACGCTTTCTCCGCTGAAAGCAAGTAGGCCGCGAAGGCGGCGGCCGCGATTGCGGTAGACACTTTCCAAGATCTCATGCGGTGAACCTCCTTCTGCGCGCTTACGCTACTGGCCGATAGGGCCGGCAAATTTTTTGCTGCCGTCCGGGAAAGTTACTTCGCGCCCGGCGGCGGTATTCGAACCGTCTTTGGACTTATAAGCCGTGACGGTAATCTCCTCGCCGGGCTTCAGGTTCTCACGGCTGAAGCCGGTTCGCTTCAGGGTATTGGGCGGATAACCTTCCACCGCCCAGTTAGTGACCGCGCCCGCGCCATCTTTCACGTCTATATAGAAATAGATGTGGGGATTGGTCCACTCGACCTTAGTAATGACGCCTTTCAAGGTGATCAACTGCTTGCCGTCATATTCCGCGGCAAAAGAATGATGGGCCCACAGGGGCGTTATAGCCAGGAACAGAGTAAGGGCCGCGAGCGCAGCTAGAAACTTAAGTTTCATCTTGTGACTCCGAACGGATCGTTTCGCGTCTGCGATGATATCGCGGGCGAAAACAGCAAGTCAAACGACGAGGGTTTGCAAAATGCATGCCGACGTTTCTAAGTGCGCGTAGCATCGGGCGACAGTCCCGTAGCGGAGATGCCACGCGGTTCAGGCTAGATGCTCATCGAATTCACATTCAGGTGGTCGCCCCAGATCTGCCCTTTCACCATCACTCTCGGCTTCACACCCGATCCCTTGCCATTCAGCATGGTGCTGCCCGCGGTGCTGTACGCAACCACTTGCGCAGCGAAGGTATTTCCGCCTCCGTCCAGATCCAACAGGCGGCCATCGTCTAATAACAGCGCGAAGCCATGCGTTTCGCCGGTGATGGCACAACTGGGGTCCACTTGGCGGCTTAGGAGGTCCTGCACCTGATGCTCGAGGACATCGGCGCGCTCCCCTTGCAGAGTCTTCGCGTCCACTGTTATGCCGGCCACCGACGTGCCGCTCGCGGCGGGCGCGTTACCGGAACCGGCAAAACCGGTTTTGGATCTCGCAGCGTTGCCGGCGGCCTGCTGCTCGGGCGTTTCCGCGGCCGTCTGTTGATTAGCGGGAATCGGAGAGCTTGCAATATTTTGTTGGGAACGGTCGCGGCATCCGGCGTCCACGAGAATTCCAGAGAGCGTCACGTAATCGTTCGGGTTGGACAAAGCCGCCTGCGAGTCAGCTTTCCCGCGCTCGGGATAGGGCTTGTCTTTTCCGTAGTTCTGCCGGTCCTGCGCAAACAGGTATGCGGCTATGAGTGTAGTTATTGCGGCTGCGGCCAACATCAGTTTCATGCTTTCCTCTTTTCTCTAGCGTAGCGTTCTTTCGACATCACCGCTTGGCAACCCGTTTGCTTCGTCAGCACAGGTTGAGCCTCGCGAGTATGATGGTCATGGAGGTTGGCGGTCCGACGAGTGCCAATCACAAAGTGACGCGCCGCACGTTATGATTTTCGACTCTCGTTCGGACCAGGCGTTGATGGTAAAGCGGCTCAAAGCACGCCGTCGCGCCATGCCGTCCTGGCTCCCGCAGTTTCTCGGGTACGCGCTTTCGGCGGGATGCCTGTTTTGGGTTCTGCGCAACTATCCCATCCGGGATCTGCCAAGGGCGCTGGGCTCGCTCGACTGGCGATGGGTTGGCCTCGGCGTGATTGCGGATCTGGCGGTTTACTTAACGCATGCATGGCGCTGGAATACTCTTCTTGGCCCGGTTTCGCGGCTGCGCTATTGGCGGACGGTGCAGGCCATTTACATCGGTCTATTCGCCAATGAGGTGCTTCCCTTGCGAGTGGGCGAACTGATCCGCTGTTACCTGCTGGCGCATTGGAACGATTTGCGGATCTCGCTCATCTTCGCGTCGGCGGCTGTGGAGCGCCTTCTGGACGGCTTTTTCATGCTCCTGACCTTCTTCTTAACCGCGGCCTTCGTCAAGGGTATACCGGCAGACCTCAAAATTCTGGTCAACATCATGGCTGCGTTGATTCTTGCCGGCGCCGGAGTTCTGGTGTGGGTGGTGGTTCGTAAGCAGCACGCGCATAACATTGCTTCGGAAAGCCGGTGGGGCTCCACTCTCCGCCACGTTGTAGAAGGCCTTCACCTGATGGGAAACGCGCAGACGCTGGGCTTCACCTTCCTCATCAGCGCCTTGTATTTGGTGCTGCAGGTGGTGTCGTATTGGGCCCTGATGAAGGCTTATGGGCTCGATCTCTCGATTTTCGTCGCGGGCGGCGTGCTGGCGATCGTACGATTCGGAACGGCGGTTCCGAACGCTCCGGGGAATGCGGGATTGTTTCAGGTAGCTACAGTTTTGGCGCTCCGGCTCTTTGATGTCGAGCCGACCGACGCCAAAACATTTTCCTTCGTATTGTTTTTTGCATTGGTGCTGCCGCTGCTGATCGGCGGAGCGATCGCCACGGCTCTGACGGGGCTGAACCTGGGCGAAATTCGTGAACGGGCACACCGCAGCGCGCGTACAGCGCAGGAAGAAGCGTAAGCTCTATTTTTCCGCTCCGGCCCCGGTCGCTCTATCTTTTGACCAGCGGCAGAAATCGGCGAAGGCCGAAATCGTATGCAGCCGCGCCGATCACGCCGCCCATCATGGGCCCGAGAATTGGGACCCAGAATACTCGCGGCCCATCTGTCAGCCCGTTGGCTTTGAATCCTGCAACCGCGGTGAAAATCCGGGGACCAAGATCGCGGGCCGGATTGATGGCGAAGCCGTGCAGCCCGCCGAATGCCATGCCGATCACCACGACGATCGCGCCGATCAATACGGGCGTAAGATTCGCGCCCGGCGGCTGGTTTCGTTCATCGATGATTGCGAAGATCATGAACAGAAGCAGAGCCGTGCCGATGGTCTGATCGAGCAGGCCGGCCGAGAGGAGCTGGGGAAACGCCGGAAACGTAGTGAAGACGCCGGCGGTATGCTCCAGGTTGGGATCGAAGACATGGAACTGGGGGCGGTAATTCCAGTAGACGATGGCCGCGGCGCAAAAGGCGCCCGCCACCTGCGCGATCCAATAGGGGACTACTTTGGCCCACGAAAAGCCACGGAACAACGCAACGGCCAGTGTCACCGCGGGATTGATGTGCGCCCCGGAAATCCGTCCCGCGACGTATACGCCCATGGTGACCGCCAGGCCCCAGCCCAATGTGATGTTGGTGTATCCGCCGTTTACGATCTCTCCGGGAACGCCGTGGCCGAATAGAACGACCATGGCCACGACGCCGTTGCCGAAGAGGATCAGTATCAGGGTTCCAAAGAACTCCGCAACCAGTTCCGGAAGCATAACGGTCTAGGCGAGCTTGCGCAGTTTGGTCACCCGTCCGATTTCCACCCACTCGGTGACGAAGATGTTCCCGGCGTGATCGAACCACGCGCCATGAGGAGTGACGAATTTGCCGGGCTCGAAATCGCCGCGGTTCTCAGTAACGCGGAGCTGGTTCTGCTTGCCCGCATAGGCGCCGTCGCCCAGGTGCTCGATGACCTTGTTGTCCTTATCGAACAGAGTCACGCGGCACTGAAGGTCGGGAACCACGAGTATGTCTTTCTGCTGATGGAAGTGGCAGGGGGAGAGCGTACCCTCGACGATATCGATGGGCTTGTCTTCCGTCGTGTAGCGAACAATGCGGCGGTTACCGCGGTCTGCGACGAGAAGAATAGTTTTCGCGGGATCGCGCGTATCGAGCCAAACGCCGTGGGGGTTGTTCATGGTTTCGATGGGAGCCGGTGCAGGTCCGGCTGCGGGACCCCTGCCCTGACCGCCGCCCGGAGCGCCTTGCGTCTGTGCCCCGCCCTGTGGCGCAGCGCCCGGGCCTCCACGGCCGCCGCGACCTTGGCCTTCCGGTTGCGCCGGTCTGCCGCCGAACGTGTTTACAAGCTTCGGATAGGAAGTGGAGCTTGCCTGGGTGTAATGAAACATGTAGTAAGAGCCGTAACCGTCGCCCACCCAGAAATCCAGGTTCGAAGCGATAGCGAAGTTGGTCGGCCGGTAGTTGAGGCCCGCCGCTCCGCCCGGACCTTTGGCCCCGGGCCCCTTCTGGTAAATGGGCGAATCCTGCGGATAGCCCATGGTCCAAACTTCTTCGCCTTTCAGAGTCCGCTTGGTCACAATGCCATGCTTCTCGTCCGAGAAGTATAGATATTCGGTTTTACCTTCTCTGTTCAGATGCATGCCGTGGGCGCCGCCGCGGAACATGGCGCCGAAAGAACGCACGAACCTTCCTTTGCTATCGAAGACGACGACCGCGTCGGGACTCTGGCTGGTGGCGTGAACGGTATGGTGTATGTAAATGTGGCCCTGAGAATCCTCGACCACGCTGTGCGTGTTGCCGTACTTGATCTGCGGCGGCAGGTCGCCCCAATCGTGAATGCATTCGTATTGATATTCGCCTTGGCCTAGAACCGGAAGCTTGGAGCCGGACTTGCTATCTGCCCAAACGAAAGGAGCCGCTGCGGTAGCGGCGAGAAAGGTACGTCGAGTTGTTGCCATTGATTGCTCCTGAGGTTGACTAAACAGGTCCGCTCCATTACGGTTGCGGCTCAGTAGCTTAGTATACTGAGCCGCGAACCTTGCGCGTTTTTATGCTTGGGCCGATTTTGCCACGGTTCCGTGGGGGTCGATCACGAACTTCTTAGCAGCGCCCTTGTCGAAATCCTGATACCCTTGCGGAGCGCTGTCCAGCGCGATTACAGTCGCATTCACCGCTTTGGCGATGTGCACTTTGTCGTGCAGGATGGCCATCATCAATTGGCGGTTGTAACGGAGCACGGGACACTGGCCGGTGGCGAAGCTGTGCGACTTCGCCCAGCCGAGGCCGATGCGAATGCTGAGGTTTCCGGTCTTGGCGGCGGTGTCCACGCCACCCGGGTCGTCGGTCACATAGAGTCCGGGAATACCTAGAGCGCCTCCGGCCCGCGTGATGGTCATGAGGGAATTCAGCACCGTGGCCGGGCGCTCGACGACGGCATCCTTGCCGTGCCCGCGAGCTTCAAATCCCACGCAGTCTACGGCTGCATCGACTTCGGGAACGCCCACGATCTGGGCAATCTGGTCGCCAAGGGAGGCGTCCTTGCGCAGATCGATGGTCTCGCAGCCGAAGCTCTTGGCTTGAGCGAGACGCTCCTCAATCATGTCGCCCACGATGACGACCGCCGCGCCCAGAAGGTGGCAGGAAGCCGCAGAAGCAAGTCCCACAGGACCGGCGCCTGCAACGTACACCACAGAGCCCGTGGTCACGCCCGCCGTCACTGCGCCGTGATAGCCGGTGGGGAAGATGTCGGAGAGCATGGTCAGATCCTTGATCTTCGCCAGAGCCTTTTCTTTATTCGGGAATTTGACAAGGTTGAAATCGGCGTAAGGCACCATGACGTATTCCGCCTGGCCGCCAACCCAGCCGCCCATATCCACATAACCATAAGCCGCGCCGGGACGCGCCGGGTTCACAGTCAGACAGATTCCGGTTCTCCCTTCACGGCAGTTGCGGCAACGGCCGCAAGCGATGTTGAAGGGCACCGTCACGATGTCCCCTTGTTCCAGGAACTCGACATCACTGCCCTTTTCGATGATCTCGCCCGTAATTTCGTGACCGAGAACCAGTCCCGAGGGAGCGGTGGTCCGGCCGCGCACCATGTGCTGGTCCGATCCGCAGATATTGGTGGAAACGATCTTTAAAATAACGGCGTGCTCAAGCTTCTTTCCAGAGGGGCTTTGGAGCTTGGGGTAATCGATCGATTGAACCTCGACCTTGCCGGGCCCCATGTAAACAACTCCGCGATTGCTTGCCATTTAGTGGTCTCCTTTTTCTGACTTCTTGGTCAAATCAAAACGCTGCTGCGCCTGCTTCGGCTACGGCATGGTCCTGTTCTCCGGATCCGCCGCTCACGCCGATCGAGCCTACGACTTTTCCATCCCGCTTCAACGGAATGCCGCCGGCGAAAATCATGATTCTTCCGTGGTTCGACACATGGATGCCAAAAAACTGCCCACCCGATTGCGAATGAGTTGCCAAATCTTTTGTGGCAATATCAAATGCGCGCGCAGTGAACGCCTTATTAATCGAGATGTCGACACTACCGAGCCACGCACCGTCCATTCGGACATGCGAAACCAGGGTGCCGCCCTCGTCGGCGACTGCGATGTTCATGGGCTGTCCGATTTCTGCTGCTTTCTTTTCTGCTGCCGCGATGACCTTACGTGCTTCCGCCAAAGAAACGCCCGCCATACTCATCCACTCCTCTTGGAATTGAATTATTGGATTTTCAT
>JAFAWA010000440.1 GCA_019242155.1 Terriglobia bacterium
TGAGATCGCCAGTCTATTCGGCATTGCCGGGTTGAGCGGCAACACCACGGGGACGTTCCCGCTAGGGACCTCCCTCGCCGGAGTTTCCGTCAATGTGACCGACAGCGCGGGCACCCCGCGCGCGGCACTGTTGTACGGCGTCTATGGCTCGGCCAATCAAATCAACCTGGTGATTCCCGCGGGGACCGCTCTCGGTCCGGCGGTGGTGTCGGTAACGCTACCCGGGGGCGTGGTTATCACGACGGCAGTGAATGTGGTCAACATAGTACCCGGCATCTATGCGGCGAGCGATACGGGGCAGGGAATTTATGCCGGGCAGGTGACCTATGCCCATAAGGACGGCACCCAGACGGTGGTGCAATCGGGGAGCTTCAATGGCGCGAGCTTCAGTCCCATCCCGATCAACCTGAGTACCCCCGGCGACCAGGTCTATCTGGTGCTGTACGCCACCGGACTGCGGCACGGAGCTTCGCTGACGGCCGCGGTGAACGGAGCGGCGATACCGGTAGCCTTCTTCGGCGCGCAGTCGGTCAATCCAGGCCTGGATCAGATCAACCTGGGCCCGCTGCCCGCGAGTTTGGCCGGGGCCGGACAGGCAAACATTGTAGTCACGGTGGACGGCCAGGCAGCGAATACCGTTACCGTGAGCTTCCAATAAAACTGCCGGCCCTAGCAGCCCGGTAGGCGTGTTTCGAAACGTCCCGGTTGGTTCGCGACAATTAGCGTCAACTGTAATCGAGCCGTAACCGTTGCGAACCGGCCCAGGTGATAGTATCGATGGCCGCGGCGCATCTTGCCGTAATCTCCTGGAGGACGTTTTCTAAATGAGAAAAACAAAACGAACGGCACCGCTACGACCGGCGGTGCTCGCTCTTTTGGGCGGCATATCGCTTCTCGCCCAAGACAGCATCATGTTTTCGCCCAGTAACCTTGTCGTAAGCCGCAGTGTGTACGACAACAGAGCGGGCAATGTTACCATCGGCCAAACCCTGCCGCCTAACTGCACGAACTCCTGCACAAATGCGATTGCGAACGGTCTATATCCCACCGTTTGGAACAATGATTCCGCGGATGCGAGCTTCGGTATCACATCGCGAATCTTTCTGGATCAAATTAGTCCCGCCGGAACGCTGATTAACTCCATCCAGATTCCAAACAGCCTGCATCCCGGCTTGTCTCTCTCGAAGAACCAACTGGTCACCAGCTTCTCTTCGAAATCGGAGTTATCTCTCAATCTATCGTTGGATCACAAATTCCTGACATTCATGGGCTATGTCGCGCCGGTGAATGCCATCGATGTTTCTAACTCGAACACCCCGGGCGTGGTCGATCCGACCAATCCGGTGGGTCAAAGCTTCTATCGCGCCGTGGCCCAGATCGATCGGTTCGGGTTACTGCAAGTAACCGAGACCAACGCTTACAGCGGCAATAACGGCCGGGCGGCCATATTCAACAATTTTGGCGGTGTCTATTACACGGCGGGCAATGCGGGCAACGGCTCGGGGGCGCAACCGAACGGCATTATTCTCGGTGCCGGGGCGCAGATTCTCTCGCCCGTTGTGGAACCGGAAAGCGCCCAGAGTCCGGGAACACCCACCCCCGTCGCGAGCTTCAATATCACGCAGTTGGGTGATACTCAAGACAAGATCGGGAAAGACGATAACTTCCGCGGCCTGACCGTTTTCAACAACGTCCTCTACTACACCAAGGGAAGCGGCGGAAACGGCGTCAACACAGTGTATTTCGTCGATACCACGGGAACCGTCTGCACGGATTCGAATGGAGTCGGCCTGCCTGTATCCGGTGCGGCGCTGCCCGCGGCGCCGATGGTCTACAATCCTCAATTGCTGCAGACCAAAGGACTCGACCCTAACAATATGTGCATCCTGAAAGGGTTCCCCACCGCGCTCAAATCCACAACTTCTTTCCCGTTTGGTATCTGGTTCGCCGACGCGAATACTCTCTATGTCGCCGATGAAGGTAACGGTACCAATACCTATTCGAACGGAGTGTACACCGCGGCTGCCGCGCAAACCACGGCCGGATTACAGAAGTGGATCTTCGCTTCCGGCACATGGACTCTGGCCTACACCCTTCAGGCGGGACTGAATCTCGGCGCACCCTACACAGTCCCGAACTACCCTACCGGAAACAATCCGGTCACCGGCCTCCCCTGGTCACCGGCAACGGATGGGCTGCGCAATATCACCGGCGTCGTAAACGGTGACGGCACTGTCACCATCTACGCGATCACCTCCACGGTTAGCGGAAATGGAGATCAGGGCGCCGATCCCAATCAACTCGTAAAGATCACTGACACTCTAGCCGCCAAGACTCTTCCCGCGGGAGAGAGCTTCACTTCCATTTACACCGCGGGTTTTGGCGAAGTACTCCGCGGCGTCTCCTTCGCCCCGGGTACGATGTAACTCACGATAGGCTACCGTAAGGCTTCTATCGGCTCCTCTATCCGCTGTTGTTGACGGTGGCGGGATCGGCGACGTCGATGCCGGAACAGCGCTAAATGTTTTCCCGGCTGATGGCGTCGTCGGACCGCTTAACGGTTCTCTCTCTCCAGCCTAAAAGGAAATCGCCGTATCTGTCACGCCGGCGGAACTTGGCGGGTGCGCGTATACGGTACGCTTTTCTGAGCCGCGAACAAAGGGAGCGGTGGAATCGGTACGAAGCCGTCGCAGTGATCTATCTCATCACCTTTTGCCGCGAACCCCACTCTCCTATGTCGCACGGCCGAACTTGGCGCGCTCGCCCCCGCCAAGCTTCTCGCAGCCGACTTAGTCTCCGGGAACACGCTCCAGTTTCGCGTTGAAGCTCCAGCCCGAACCGGCGAAGCCGGGAACCATGCGGCGCCAGTGAGTCCTAACCACAGAGACGCCCAACATGAAAGCAATCAGTAAAATCGCTGCTGCTAGGGTTTGCGATACTGTCAGACTGCTTTTGAGTGAGCCGAACCACCGGCCGTACACCAGCTCGACATGCACCCAATAGACGATTAAAGATGTGGTTCCGAACTGCCGCACCCAGCTCCAGCGCCCTTCAGATCCATATCGCGTCCAAAGAAAGGCGAATGCCGCAAGCAGCAGTGTCACTCCCTGTTTGATCAGGACTTGCGCGGGACTGTTCAGCCAGAACTCGGACTTTTCGTAAATCGAGAACGGCAGGTTGGCGAAATACTGAGCGCCGACAATCACCGCCCCGCCCATTAGCGCGGCCCACTGCATGGCGCGTTCCATTGTCTCTGGAGACAAGCTTCGGATGGCGCTCCCCGCGCTCACGCCGAAAGCTAAGTAAGCGGCCCAAGGAAAAAAGCCGAAAGAGTTGTAATCCGGAACGATGTAGTTGCGCAACACCGCGGGTGACCACGTCCAGTGGATTTGCGAGATCCACGGCGAAACAAAAGCGATGCCAAGTCCCAACAAAGCGCACAGGCGCACTCGCTCCCCTGTCCGGAAGATTGCCATGACTGATAACACCGCGACCGTGAAGCCCATGCAGTTGAGTATGTCCACTCGCAACAGATCGGTCCAGGGCGACCGCCACGCAAACAACCAAAGTTGGAAGCGAAAGGCGAAGGCTAGCAGGAAAAGGTAGCCGGAACGCCGGAGTGCCGTTCGTACTCGTTCGCCACGCTCCATACCGCGTCTTTCCATGCTGTCCATGAGAAAAGCCAGGGTGACACCCGTCAAAAAGAGGAAGATTGCGGGCGGCATGCCGCCCAGAAACTGGGAGAGCATGTAAGGCCCGCCGTTACGCAGATCCGGCTTCAGAAATGAGTGAAAGACGTGGCCCTGCAGCATAACCACGGCCCCGATTCCCCGCAGCCAGTCCAGGTACTGCAGGCGATATGCGCTGGTCTGAGTTCTCATCCGCCTAGCGTTGGGGATACTCGCGCTTCACGCTCTTGGGCAGCTCCAGCTTCACGGCGGAATCGGGAACATTGGAGTTCACCTTCATCTTGCTGTAAGCCGCCACATCGTAATCCCCGCCATCGGCGCCCCAGTATAACTTCTGCTGTACTGGAAAGCCGGTCGTTTCTGATATCCAAAGCTCCACCTTGCTGAGATGCGCCGCATCCGATTTCGGTCTCAGTTCGATGCGTGTCGTATTCTGGCCATTTAGAGCCTCAGGGCCGCCGTACGACACCATATATGCCGACTGCAGTTCGCGGGAAGTAGTTCCGAATCCCAGCAGCAAGAGCAGATCGGCCTGCTTCTTGTATTTGGCGATGTCATACACCTGAACGATGTTGCTTTTGGGATAGTAGATCTGCGCTTCGCGCGTATCTACGGCAACCTGCTTCGGATCCGGTCTCTGAATATCAAAGCGCATCAGCGTCACATTAGACTTCGAACGCTTCAGATAAATCACGCCCGAGTCTTCTGTGTCTTCATTAATCACGCCGACGTGGTGAGTCTTTTTAAGGTCGGCGGTGAGATCTCTGAACATCGCCGCGGACTGATCCACGCGCGCGAGTGTTGTCTCGAGCGGTCCGGCAGCCGCGGCGCCTGCGAGTGAATAAACCAAACCAATCAAAACTTCTCTTAACATGCAATACAAGTTTTCGCTGCTCGCTTACGACCGCGCGAACGCCATGTACCCTTGCAGTTCACCTTCCGAATCCAACACCGGCTCTACACGGGTTACAAATAGGTGGGTGTTCTTCATGCGCACTTGCAGGATATGAGTCGCTTTGGCCGTCCATTCATTTTCCGGAACTCCAGCCAGCAGTTCCGGATTAACGAAGAAAATGGAACTTTGCTTCTCTGATGGAAGCAGCGCGATACTGTTCGCCGTGGGAATACGCGGCTGGTCGCGAAACCATGCGCGCGGTGTCGCGAAGATGAAAACCAGAATTGCGCCGCATAACACGTTGTACTGCCAGGTGACCCGCGAGTACTCCCAAAATAACAGGCGCTTCCACATCTCGTTTCGCCTATTCTAACAGGCGGAGCTTACAAAACCACCACCGGGTGATACAAGTTCGGCAGCACCGCTTCGCCGATAGCCACCAGTTCTCCCCGGCTGGTCACCGCCTTCACCTGGCGCGCCGCCGGTTCGGAGCGGAACGGAGACGCCGGGAAGTTACACCCGCGGCGAATACTCGTAGATGTCAACTCATCCACAAACACCGTAGGCAGGCCGGGCAGCAGCAGGTGCGGCGGAACCAGGCACTCGGGCAGCCGGTTTCCGGCCGCTAGACATGCGATCTGTTCGAGCGTGCGCGCGTGTTCAATGTCGAATTCGCCGCTCGCGGTCCGCCGCAGACTTTGCAAATGCGCACCACAGCCCAACGCCTGTCCCAGGTCGTGGGCAATGGAACGAAGATAAGTTCCACCCGAACAGTGCGCTTCCAGGCGCGCTTCCGCGCCGCTACATTCCACCAGTTTCAGCTCGTAAACGTGAACCGAAACCGGCTCGAGATCTACCGGAATGCGTTGCCGGGCCAGCTTATAAGCGCGTTGGCCGCCTACCTTCTTAGCAGAGACCGGCGGCGGCGTCTGCAAAAACTCTCCACGGAAGCGGTCGAGCAGCCGATCCACTTCCGATGGATCGAGGGTCACGCTCATCTTCTCACTCGTCGCTTCACCCGCACAGTCGTAGGTGTTCGTCGACCATCCGAAGCGCACCAGCGCGTCGTACATTTTATCGCTGCGGACATAGAACTGCGCGAGCCTTGTGGCTCTCCCGATCACGAGCGGCAGAACACCGGTCGCGATGGGATCGAGCGTTCCCAAGTGGCCCACCTTTTTCGTACCGGCGATGCGCCGCATCTTATTGACTACGTCGTGCGACGTCCAATCGGCGGGTTTGTCGACTACGATAACTCCGTCCACTTTAGGTCCTCTATGCCCGCCGCGCTCAAGCACTCCGGCGCTTGCGTGCGGTGCAGATATAGCCGAGTGTGAAATTCCGGTCCCGGTCGAGTCCGTCAAAGAGGGGCAGAATCAGAGCTGGTGGGACCACCAGAATCGCGGCCGGGACAAATCCCAGCCAGCGGATACCTCCTGCAAAGAATTGTAATGCGTTCAGCAGCCGCCGCGCGAGCAAACGGAAATATCCGCCGCACGCCCGCAATTCCTTGACTTCGAAGCCGGCCTTTTCGAGCAGATAAGTCAAACCGTAACGCGTATAACGGAAATAGTCGTAAGGCGCCTGGTGAACCTCCCATTCGTGAGGCGCGGCCAACAATAACGGCCCGCCCGGCACCAGAGTCCGCGCGATCTCTGCTAACGCACAGCCCGGTTCTTTCAGGTGCTCCATGGTCACAATATGCAGCGCGCCCTGAAATACTTCCGAGCGGAAGGGAAGCGCGGTTAAGTCCGCCACCGCGGCCAGGCGGCTATAATCCCAAGTCTTGTCTCCGACTCCGAGATCCACGCCGCAATATCTATGATCTCGGAAGTAAGCCGCGTGCCGGGCTTCCCCCGCGCCCGCATCGAGCACCGGCGCTCCTCGCGGAATCGCGCGCGCGAAGGCCTCCACGGCCGTCTCTATTTCGTCCTCAAAATGCAGCACGTGCCGGCGCAACACGCGCGGCAGCCTATATGCCAGCCCTGTGTACTTCAACGCTTCACAGCCTCGATCATGACCGTCGAGCCGGCGCGCCCGGCGGCTTCTGCCAGTGCGAACGGTAGTGCCGCACAGACCAGAGCCAGGTACAGCAAATCTTTCGTCAAACGGGTAGCGCTGCTCTCTTCGAGTTTTCGTACGCGGCGCGCCATCGGGTCGAGTGCCGGCGCCAGGCTGCTGGCCAATCCGGCGGGGTTGTCGCGCAGCGAAAAATACTTCCGCCGTACGATCGCGAAACCACAGCCTTCTACCAGCTTTTCGAGATCGCAGTCTCGAAAATCATACAGATGACGCGGTACATCCACGCCGTTCCACGCCGCCCCGAAAAGCCTCGACTGCCAGGAGGCCGCATTCGGAACCTGCAACACCAAGCGGCCGGAAGGCTGGAGCAGCCGCGCCGCCGTGATCAGGAAGGTGCGCGGATCGGGCAGATGCTCTAATACATGAAACATCGTGACACACGCGAAGGAACCGGCCCGCAGCGGAGCACGGTCCAGAGTGCCGCAGACCGCCGGAGCGTGTTGGCGCTGCCAAGCCACGCGAGCCGCTTCCCAGGACACGTCCAGGCCGACTACCTCGAAACCACGTTTCCGCAGCAATCCCAAGAACAGCCCACCGCCGCACCCTACATCCAGCAGAGGACCAGGTTCGGCCCGCCGCAGAGCACTCTCCACGAACCGCACGTGATCCCCAAGCACCAGCCGGCGGTAAGCCTCCTCCAGCCGGCCCGGGATTTCGCCCCCCGGATCAAACCAATATCCCGGCGGATAATATTGGCGCAGCTCTTCACTTGAGGGCTGCGGATCCAGCCGCATCAGGCCGCAGCCGCCGCACCGCGCCACCGTAAACTCTTTTCTCGTGGTCCGGTATAAACGGTCGGAAGCGCGGTAGAGAGGCGCGAGGCGATCGGAACCGCACAGCACGCACGCGGTCACGCGACCTCCTGAAGCGGTAGTCTATGCGCGAAGATCAGCCGCCGAATGTCCCTCGAGCTCAGCCGGCGGATGCTCCGCACCTCTGCCCGCTTGCGAAGCATCCGCGGCGCCAGCTTAAACCCCTCCACCTGCCCCCGCCAGAGCGCGCGCACAATCGTCCATTTTCCTTTAACCCCGGGAAAGTACGCCGTGTCCCGTGCGCCCTTCTGCGGCACAAGGAGCCCCGCGGCGAGCCGCATAGCAAAGTAGACCGGATTCAACCAAAGCAGCGTTGCCGGAAATAGTTTGAGCGCGAGCAGCAGCCGGTTCCGCTCGATTAACTCGAGCCGCTTGGCGGAGCCTTTGCCTAAGGTAGAGCCCCTGTGATGGCGCACAACCGCACGGTGGGTATAGAGGCAACGCCAGCCGGCGATGCGGGCGCGAAGGCCGAGTTCGGCATCGTCCCCATAAGCGAAAAAGTCCTCGTCGAAGCCCCCGATCTCATCCAGCATGGCCCTCCGGTACATGGCCGCGCACCCATCCGGCCATAAGACCTCCTCCTCCCGGTCAAATTGCCCCCGGTCCCATGCGCCGCTCCCGCGCCCCCGATTCTGACCATCGGGAAACATCAAATGGCCCGCCTTATCGATGATGCGCGGATCCTCCCAAACCAGAATTTTGCTCGCAGCCATCCCTATATCCGGGCCGCTCGCGCAGGCACGCCGCAGCGCCGGCAGCCAGTCCGGTTCCGCTTCCGCGTCGTTGTTTAACAGCGCAATGAAATCACCCGATGCGGCGCGAATGCCTTGATTGTTGGCGGCACAAAAGCCTCGGTTCTCGGCATTGCGGATCACGCGGCAACCGAAATCCCGCTCCGCCATATCCGCCGACCCGTCGCTCGACCCGTTGTCCACCACAATCACTTCGAACGCAACTCCGGTCTGCCGGCAAAGAGAACTCAGGCAGGCGCGCAGCAGGTCCCTGCGATTCCAATTGACCACTATGACCGAGACCAACCGACTATACTATCAGTACTGTGCGTTTCCCCAGCAAGCCACTGGCCAGATTACCGAAGTCTCGTAGTATGATGGGGTAGCAAAGGCTGGGGCTTACTCATGACGTCCATCGGCGAGACGCTGCGCCGCGAGCGCCTGAAGCGGAACCTCGATCTGGCCAGGGTTTCCGGTGAGTTGAAGATTCCTCCGCGCATGCTCGAAGCCATTGAAGACGAGCGCTTCGATCGACTTCCCGGCGGTGTCTTCGCCAAAAGTTTCGTCCGCCAATACGCACACTTGCTGGGATTAGACGAAGAAGAGATCGTCGGCGAACTGCAGCGGATGCTTGAGCCCCAACCGGCCGGTTCGCAAGCGCCCCATCCGGTCATCAAGCGTTTGGAAGAGGTACCGCTGCCGCGCGTGAGAGAGTGGGACGCGGTTGCGGACAAGCGCTCGCGCTGGTCCTCTTCGCTTCCGGCCCTCGCGCTCGTACTGGTCGTGATGCTGGTCTGCTCCGCGCTCTATTCCTGGCTGCAGCGCAGCCGCCGGCCGGTTTCCGCCCAGGAGGCTCCACCCGCCCCCGCCGCTGTAGCTGTTACCCCGCCCGCGCCTGTTTCTTCGACCGCGAGCCCATCGGCCGCTCCGGCTCCGGAACCCAACCCCGCTGCAAATCCTGCCGCGACCGGTGCGGCTCCGGCAGCGCCCAACGGCAACGTACCTCCGGAAAGCTCCCCAGTCGCCGAGACCGCGCCTGCAAAGCCGGGAGCCGCCGTTCGCGTCGAACTCACCGCGGAAGAGCCGGTGTGGGTCTCCGCGCGCGCCGACGGCCAGAACGTGTTCTCCTCAACACTCGCCGCCAACGAAAGCCGCACCGTCGATGCCGCCAGTACCATATTGCTTCGCCTCGGGAACGCCGGCGGAATTCGCATTTCCTTGAACGGAAAGCCGATTGGGCCGGTCGGCGCTAAAGGGCAAATACGCAGTGTTCAGCTAACGTCCGGCGGCTTCCAGATTGTTCCCCCCGAACCCTCAAAGTCGGCGCCCTCGAGCCTTCTCGATCCCCTTTGACGCGGCCGCAGCTCCCGTTGCCGCCGCCGCTCCAAGACCCACACTTCGCGCCGCCGCCGCTGCTTGATGCTCGCGTCCACCTTTCCCCAAAACTTGGCGAAATAAGTGATCGCCGAGGCCACCGTAAAAAATAGAACGCTCCACATCAGGAACATGCCCGCCGGACGCAAAGCCTCATTCCGCAAGCCGAGCATCAAAAACGAGATCGCCGCTACCTGGGAAACCATCTTGGTTTTTCCCAAGTCGTTCGCCCGGATCGTATACCCTTCCGCCGCGGCGATGCTTCGCAATCCCGAGACCGCAAACTCGCGGCCAATGATCAGAATCGCCATCCATCCGGGCAATAACTGCACCTGAACCAGCGACACCAACGCTGCCGAGATCAGTAGCTTGTCGGCAATAGGATCGAGCAGAGTGCCTATCGTCGTCTCTTGCCGCCAACGGCGCGCCAGATACCCGTCCATAAGATCCGTTCCGGCAGCCGTCAAGAAAATTGCCAAGGCCAGCCACTCGTTGGTAACCACCCGCCCGGCAATCGTAAGGGTGAAATTCTCCTCCACCAATACCGCTACCAGCAGCGGAACAAAGAAAATCCGCAGGATGGTTAGAGCGTTCGGGAGATTCATTTGCCCAACCCACTATAATGCCCTGCGGTGTGGTCTAACAACTGCCGATCCGGCCTGCGGAGAGCAGCACCTTGAGTCAGTGGTGACACATCACCGCCTTCGGTACCAACAGCACCCTTAGTACAATCGGGCAGGTTTCAATCTTGAAGCAGCGCGTCCGAAGCCGCTAGAATCAGGTGTACTTTTACGCAAAACGTGTGTCTCTTTTGTTAACTCTCCGGAATAGGGGCCGAACACAGATGGGTCTTTCGATGGGACGTCCGGTGTGGGTGGGGCTGATGCTGGCCGCCGGCGCATCCCTCGGCATCTGCGACGTGGTCGCCCCGGATAGCGTGATCTTTTCCCGTCCCCTACCCATTATCAACATCAATAGTTCGAACCCGAATCTGCGCAGCAACTGGAGTATCTCGACCATTCCCACTCCTCCCAATGACCCGCTGGTGGATCTGAGTATGCTCGGCGATGACTTCACCCTTAATCCGTCCAGTCCCTCATATCTTGTGAACAGCATCAGCACCTGGTCCGTAGGTTCTACTTTGGGCGAGGCCATGGGCAACGAGTTCTCCTCGGTCAGTTTATGGATCCGGCCGATGTATACTGACCCGGTTACGGGCGCTCAGTTCCCCGCCGGGCCCTTCACACGGGTCGCGACCGGCACTCCAAACACATACTTGAATCCGGGAACCAACGTAGACGGCGACAGCAATCCCAACGATACTCACACCAACGTCACTTATATAGACGGCCAGAATTACCAGAGCGCCTCGGGAACCCAATTTCCTCTCTGGGAGAATACGTTCAGCAATCTCGATCTCACTCTTTTGGGCGGCGTCACCTACGAGTTCGCGGTTTGGGGATTGGGCTGGTACAACAACGACACGCCCTGCACCTCGGATTTTCAATGCATGGATCCATCCGATGGCTACGGCTACTGGTACAACGAATTCTCGAACGCCCTTCTGAGCGGGCGCATCGAGCAAGGCGCCGATAACTTCTACCTGAGTTTTGTTACATCTGACCTGGCGGCGCCGCAAGCAGCCATTAACGCCGCGCAAAACGGTGTGGCCGGCGTTCCCGTCGATCAGAACATCGTAATCACAGGAGCGGCGTTAGCCGTGCCCGAACCGGCAACCTATGGAGTCGTGGCTGCAGGCCTGCTGGCCATTGGACTCTTCTCCCGGAGACGTCGGAAATAGCCCAGGACGGCCCTGCTTCGGCCGCGCCCTTACCGGAGTTTACCCTCGACGAACGGCACTTCGTATACTTTGTCGTGCTGTACAGGCCCGTGGCCGAAGTAGCCGTCTTCTCCGAACACTTCGCCGTGGTCGGCCGTAATCGTAATCCAGGTATTCTCGGGAACCATATCAAACAGCTCTTCGACCACGCCATCCAGGTACTGCACCGCCTTGATCTGCCGCTGCCGCAACTCCTCAAGTTTGGCGTCGTCGAACACTACCCCTTCGCCCTCCTGCAGCATGCCGCCCACCATGTGTGTGTCCAGGTGCTTGAATACCCCGTGGATGCCGTGAATCCGCGGCCAACTATCCGGCGGTTCGTCCGGCAGGGCGTAAGGGTAATGCGTCTCCCCCACGTTCAGTAAGAAATACGAGGGCTGCTCCTCGGAAAACGTCATCTCCCGAAGCATGGCCCGCATGTCGTTATGCTGCGGCATCAATTTAAACGTGTCGAACCCCTGATTCAGCACGGTTTTGGGATTCAGCACCGGCAGTGAAACCATGGCGTGCGTGCGATAGCCTAGCACCTCTTTGAAATAAAGCGGCAAATATAATTTGGGAACCAGAGATTTGAATTCAATATCTGCGTGGCCCAAGCGCTCCGAATATTTAACAAAGTCCCTCTTGTAATATTCGGAGGCGTACACCATGGACGGCCGTGTATGCGGCATCAGACCCATGAGCAGGTTGTAGTGAGACGGCGCGGTCCAGGACGCGTACGACCAGCGCTTTTCGAGCGGCCCCAGTTTCAAAATATGCTTCGGCTGGGCGCAAACAAACGAATCGAAGCGGCAACTGTCGAAGACGATGGTGATAAAGTTGTTGCCTCTGGTTCGCGCCATGAACCATTCAGCATAACGGCAGATAGGAGTCCCGGCAAGTGAGCCGCTTCCTGTCGGGTTGGTCCCGTTCACAAGTACCACGGGGATTACCCGCGCCTATGTAGCGGTGGAAGGATTTACAAGCCGCTCGATTTAGTACCAAGAGTACCGGTATAGATTGACTTATTGCCCCAGTTATTTTAAAAAACACTACAGTTCCATCATTTCGCTGGTGAGTTGCGGGAAGCCTCAGTCGGCAGACAACCCCATACCGCAAGG
>JAFAWA010000454.1 GCA_019242155.1 Terriglobia bacterium
TCACTTCAGACTGAGGTTCAGCCTCGAACCTGGAGCTTGATCTGTAGCTGCATTTGCGCACGGTGGAATTGTTATTGCTACCTGAGCTGACGGGCCAAGAGAGGGGCTGTTATCGCGCGCGCTCCAGACGTATACTTGACGAGTTAAGGAGGGTGAGATGGTAAACCGATGCCTCCCCTTTTTGCTTAGCTTGACCGCCGCGGCCCTGGCACCCGCTCAAGTAACATCGCAAACAGCATTGGCCAACAACAAGATTCTGAAACAGAATTGGACCGTGCCCCGGACGCCTGACGGACATCCGGATTTGCAAGGGTATTGGGCCAACAATAACGCCACTCCGCTCGAGCGTCCGAAGGAACTGGCCGGACGAGCCACTTTGAGTGACGAGGAAGTCGCAGTCATGGCGAAAAAGGCGCACGAACTCTTCGGCGGCAACGGAGACGCCGCATTCGGAGACAACGTTTACCAAGCCGTGCTTGCAAATGTGCTCGGAACGCAAAAGGGTTTCAAGAGCGCAGGCGGTGGGACCGGCGACTACAGCTCAGTCTGGACTGTAGAACGAGTCTGGGAGAACCGAACCTCCTTGATTACCGACCCGCCGGACGGACGGATGCCGGCCCTGACACCGGGAGGAGAAGAAAGACAAGCAGCCAGGCGCGCCGTCGGAACTCATCCAGCGTCCGGCCCGGAGGATCGATCATTGTCGGAACGCTGCATTACCTATGGCTCACCGCAACTGACCGCCGGATACCAGAGTTACTACCACATCGTGCAAGCGCCCCGCTCGGTGATGCTGATGACGGAGATGATTCACGATGCCCGCGTCATTCCACTCGATGCCGGCCCCCATCTCCCGGCCGCCGTGCACCAGTGGCTAGGCGATTCGCGTGGCCGCTGGGAAGGTGACACGCTGGTCATCGACACTACGAACTACAAACCGAGGGCGTTCATGTCCATCTCCTCAGAGAAGCTGCACGTAACTGAGCGGTTCTCCCGCGTCGCACCCGGCACATTGAAGTACGAGATCACGATCGACGATCCGGGCACATGGACCAAGCCGTGGAGCCTGATGATTCCTCTACGCCATTCTGCGGACCCGGTATACGAATACGCCTGTCAGGAGGGCAACGAGGGCTTGGCCGGCATTCTGGCCGGAGCCCGAGCTGAAGAACAAGCTGCCATAAGCGGCAAGTGACGCTGACTGTTTCGCTCAGTGCGCAAGGTGTCGGCTTCGCGGCCCGGCATCGTCTAAGAAGCTAATCCTTCACCTCGATGCGAAGCTCGGAGCTTGCACGCGCGAAGATTACGCTGAGTGCTTCCGTCCGGCCTTGGCTCTGACCTTTCCCGGTGCTACGCGGGTTTTGCCGGCGCTCTTTTGAGCTTTCGCAGGGGTCTGGTCCGCGCCCCAATCGTGTTCTTCCGGGTGGTGGTGACCGTGCGCAAGATCACGCAGATGCTTCTTGAAATCCTTCTCGTCCATAAACAGTCTCCCGCCGCCTAGTAAGCACGATCCGGGCCGAACCTGGCGGGGTCCGCTCGATGCCTCCAAAAAAAGAGCGGTCCGTTGTCGATTTCGCAGCTCTTTAACCGATATAAGGTCAGAACTTAGCGAAGCAGAGCGAACATTCTGGAGGCAATCATGTGGCATCTTCCCAGCGATCAACTTGCGACGGTCACGGTGTGCGGGCTGGCAACGGCCGACTTGGGTTGTTTTGGGAGCTTCGACAAAGACGCCTCGGTTCGCACGGACGCATTCCCTTTCTGGTCCGGCCACAGCCTGGCGATTGCGGTACAGCGGCAGATGCTCCCCCGAAACCCCAAGCAACTCGAGACAATCAAGTACGCTGGCCTGTCTCGCGCCGCCGAAGGAATCGGGGGTGATTATTACGACTTTTTGGACTTCGGCCCTGGACGCTTGGCCTTGGTGCTCGCCGACGTTTCCGGCAAAGGCGTCGCGGCAGCGCTGATGATGGCAAATCTGCAGGCCTCCGTCCGCGGTGCATGCGCATATCCGTGCAACGACCTGATTCCCGTACTCGAATTCGTAAACCGGCAGTTTTTCGAATCGACATTGCCTGAACAGTACGCAACTCTATTCTTCGGCCGTTATGACGATCGGACGCGCATGCTGGATTACGTGAACTGCGGTCACCAACCGGCCCTGATCATGCGCGGCGATCGCTCTATCGAACGCCTGGAGGCGACCGCGCTGCCCCTAGGGCTGTTTCAGAAGTGGGGCGGCGAGAAGAAAACGATCGAGCTGCGAAATGGAGATCTGCTGTGCCTGTGTTCGGACGGAATTATCGAAGCCGGCTTAGAAACGGGATACGAATTTGGCGAGGACGGCCTGGTTTCGGTGCTTACTAGCGGCTCTGACCAGAATGTCGAACGGACCATCGCCCGCATTGCGCAGGCCGCATCCACCTACGCGGCTAATGAGCCGGCCGACGATATGACGATCGTCGGTATACGGGCCTGTTAACGCTTATTCGCAGCCGTTGACTCCCTTGGTCAGACAAATGGACGATGCCGGCGGAGGCGGTATCTTCAACCCTCGTTCGGTCATCAATTTCACGAGCAACTTCTCGGCTTCGGGATGGGGAAGTGCCGACTGCACGCCCACACGCACCAATCCGCGGGCCCAATCGAGCGGAATCCACGTCATCCCTTTCATGGCTCCGGCGAAGGTGTCGCGGCTTCCGAAATCGTGCGCTTCCAGGTTGGCGCCGTGATCCACCAAAAGCTGAATGACTTCGGTTCTGCCCTTGTGCGCTGCCCCGTGAAGTGCGGTGCGGCCCTGATCGTCCACAGCATTTACGTCGATCCCGAGATCCAGGCACATCTTGACCGCTTCCAAACTCTGTTCGGGAGACCATTCGAAGGTGATACCTTCCACCCATCCGATTCCCGAGGCAACAGCTAACGCGGTGTCGTTGTGGGCAGACGCGATTTTGGGGTCGGCTCCGCGCGCAAGCAGAAGCTTCATTAGCGTCACGTCGCCGGATTGCGCCGCGCGGAGGAACGGTGTGGCTCCGTCCTCATACAGCCACTGCATGGTGAAGTTTGTGCGCGTCTCCGTGGTATCGCCCTTGCAAGCTTTGTCATTCGATTCGACGCCGCAAATTCTGGCGTTGACGTTGGCGCCTTTGTCCAGCAGCAATTTGATGAAATCCAGATGGTCCATGTCGGGCGCCCGCACGGGATAATCGCCCGATTCGATATTGCGGTTGTCCGTCGCCAAATATAGCGGCGTCCAGCCACCTTTGTTCGCGAGATTCGGATCTGCTCCATGATCGAGAAGATAGGCGGCCAGCTTATAGTGGCGGTTTTGCGTCGCCGTAAGCAGGGGCGTCCAGCCATAGTTGGTGATCTGGTTAACATTGGCTCCGGCCTCAACCAAAATGCGAGTGCAATCCAGGCAGCCCTCGCGAGCAGCGTAAGTCAGCGGAGTCAAACCGCCCCCATCCTTTTTCGCCGGCTCTCGGAAAAACGCGGCGAAATCGTCGGCAGGCGCGGCCTCCGCTGTCTTCTCGCCCGGTTTCGCACCGGGGGTGCCCGCGCGCCGCTCCGGGCGGCGTCCGAAGTTGACGTCTTGAGCGATTCTTTGCGCGACAGTAGGTGCAATATTCAGGCGCGAATTCCGCGTATCCGGCGCTGTCGCCGCATTCCAATCGGCCCCGTGTTCGATCAAAACTTTGATGGCCTCCGGATGAGACTGTTCCGCCGCCCACATCAACGCAGTCGTACCGCGCAGATTCTCCTTCAGGTTGACATTAGCTTTATGCTCAAGCAGAACCTTCAGCGCGGCCACATTGCCGTTACGGGCCGCCATCATGACCGGCGTTTCGCCGTGCGGCAGTTGCTGGTTCGGATCCGCCCCGGCCGCTATCAGCTTCCCGATCATCTCCGGGTTCCCGTTTTCCGCGGCCAGCCATAGCGGCGTGACGCCATCATGGTTCGTGAGTTTCACGTCCGCGCCGGCCGCAATTAACATGTCAGCCATTTCCAGATCGTTGCGATAGGCCGCCCATTGGAGTGCCGTCGCCCCATCCGCCTGGGCAGCATTCACGTCCACGTTTTTCCTGTTAATCAGCGCACGCAGAGTGGTTGTGTCCCCGTTCATCGCGGCGTCCGCAACCGGACTCGTGCCGGCCGAAGCATACACCGAGAGCAGCAGTGGAACTGCGCCGATCGCAGCCGCATATTTCCAACGAATCATAGCTAAACCCTCACGCTCGAGACTAACGCAACGCGCTCGCTACACGATGTGGAACCGAGTGCATGCATTCGGAAGACGTCAACCAGTATATAATTCGGCCTTAACTCGGGTCAACGCAAGGGGCGGGGCTAAATTGGGCCAGGGTTCTTTGGAGAGATCGCGCTATTTCTTCTTGGCGCCTTCACTCTCGGTGTAGTGCTGAAGGTCCTTCTCGCCCTCTACACATGCATACTCCATCTGCTGATAGTCGGGATCGGGGTTCCGGCCGAGGGCGAATGCGATTTTAAACGGACGGCTGAACACTTTGGGATCGTCCAGTGTTGCCTCGTAGTTGATCGTGTTCTCATCGACCGGCGTGTAGCGCTCCATAACGTGCAAAGCATCGCTATGAAAATTCCCGGCCATGTCGAACCAGGTGGTGTCGTTTTGATTCGTCACATCTACCACCAGCGTGTCGCCCTCCCAATGTCCGCGCGAATCACCTTCGAACAAACGGATGGGCTCCGAGATGTGGGGGCGATCGGTCAAAGGAATAATGCGGTAGGAGTGAAAGGCCTCGTAGAGCAACACTACGTTTCCCGGCGGTTGAAGGATTTGAAAACCGAACGGCGTGTACATTTGGCGCGGAACGCCGGAGAGGTAACAGTGCGCCTGCGGATCCTCGAACAGATGATGTTCTACCAGGTCCTTCTTTTTCGCCGCCGCCCAAGGCTGATAGGGAATCTTGCCGTCGGGCGGATCCACGATCACGCCCTTCCCGGCGGGAATTCCGAATTCTGCCCGCTCGTGGGTTTCGAGATCAAAGGCGGTGAAAAAGTTTTTGGTCTGCCAGTAGCCTTGCATGTCCGGCTTACCGTCCGGCAATCGTTTAAACGGACCCGCCTTCACCTGGGCGCCTTGGCCGCGCGGACCGCGCTGAGCCGTCGCCGGAGCAAGAGTTAGGGTAGCGGCTGCGGCCGCGACAGCTACGGCCGCGATTGTGTTGCAGCGGGTCTTCATTTACTTTTCTCCGCTTCCCTTTCGCGATACACATGACACTCGTATTCGTACAGTTGCGCGTTCTTTTCCGTGTGCCTGTAAAGCGGCATGCTGATCTTCCAAGGCCGGGTAAAAACCTTGGGATCTTCGATCGTGGCTTCGTACTGGAGCGTGTCGGGAGAGGTTCGGGTGTATCGCTCAACCACGTGCAAGGCCTCGCTGTGAAAGTTCCCTGACATATCGAGCCAGGTCTCGGGGTTATTGTCGGCAACATCAACTACCAGCGTGTCCCCTTCCCAGCGGCCCCGGGAATCGCCCATCCAGAAATCGATATCCTCCAGGTGCGAACCCTTCATGTGGATGGTGCGCGACGCGTGGACGTACTCATACGTTATCGCTACATACTCGGGTGTTTGAAAAATCTGGAAGGGATAGTGCATGTAGGTGACGCGCGGAACGCCCGGCAGAAAGCACCGGTTCACCGGGTCGGCCGTCGCGCGCTTGGCGAAGTTCTCCTTCTGCTTGGCGGCTGCCGCAGGCTGATAAGGGATCTTGCCGTCGGGCGGATCCACGATCACACTTTCTCCGGCACGAATCCCTGCGGCGGCGCTATGAGCTTCGAGGTCCTCGGCGGCGGTGTTGCGTGCCTCCCAAATACCCTGTAAATCGGGTTTGCCATCCGCAAGCCGCGGAATCGCACTCTTGCTTGGGCCTTGGGCCGCACTCGAACGTGCGAAACCCATGCTGCCCAGAACGATTACTGATCCAACCACGAGCACCCGGCGGTTCATTTCACGCCGCCGACCCCACCCGGGTCCATAGCCGCTCCGAAGCCAACGCAGCCCCCTTCGCCAAAGACTCGAGTTTCAACCAGCAGAACGAAGGATAAATCGGCCCGAATCCGGCGAAGGTACCGAATCCGCAGTCCGTCCCGGCGATGACGCGCTCGCGGCCAACCAGGTCGGTGAACCTTAGGATTCGCTGCGCTACCAGCTCCGGCGCCTCAATGTAGTTTGAAGTGCAGGCGATCACTCCGGGTATCAGAACCTTGTCCTCGGGCAGTTTTTGCGAAGCCCAAACTTCCCATTCGTGCTCATGACGCGGATTGGCCGCTTCAATCAGCATCCCCATCGGCTTAGCTTTGAGAGCCACGGGCAAAATCTTGGTAAGGGGAAGATCGTGCATATGCGGACCCTCGTAGTTACCCCAACAGATATGGAAACGAACCCGGTCAGCCGGTACGTTGGCCAAAGCGTGATTGAGTGCCTCGACATGAAGCTCCGCCAGGCGAAGAAACTCTGCCTCGGAGCTCTGCTTGAACCGGCTATGCCGTCCCATGGCCAGATCGGGGCAATCCAACTGTAGAAGCAGGCCGGAATTCACGATCGTCTCGTACTCCTGGCGCATGGCCTCCGCGAGAGCTTCGACGTAACCCTCGTGCGACGGATACCATTCGTTCGGTTGAAACACGGCAATCGTACCGGGCGAAACGGAATTCATGAACGCTTCCGAGACGTTCGCGGCTGACAGGGCCGATTGAAACCTCGCGATATCTCGTTTCAGCGGTTCGAGCGACTTCACCTGAATGGGACCCTTGCACACCGGACGTAAATATTTGGCCGAGGCACCCATTTTTAAAAGCCGATCGCGGAACTCCGGAAATTCGTCCAAGTCCTGCGGAGTGGGGCGCGGGGAGTCTCCTTCGAAACCGGTGAGGCGGTGACGAATATAGGTGGCGTAACTGATCTTGCCCATCTCGCCGTCGCTCACCACATCTACCCCGGCTTCGGACTGGTACCGGACTACCTCGGCGACTGCGCGGCGCAGGGTAGAGTCGAATGTTTCCGAGTCAGTGGGTTCGCCGCGATCCTCTGCAAAAAGGCAGTCGACAACGTCCTGCGGCCGCGGCAAACTGCCCACATGCGTCGTTAAAATACGCTCTTCGCTTCTCTTCATTTATTTTTCGTCCGGCTTTTGGGATTGCGGTGCCCCATCGGTGGCGGAACCGGCGAACAGTTTCTTGCCGTCCGCGGTTTGAACCGTGCGCGCCGTCATGGTGTGGCTGCCGTCTTTCGCGAGGAATCCCTGAATCACTACCTCGTCGCCCGTTTTCAGCGTATCTCGCCTCCAGCCTTGCCTATACAACCCGTTGGGCGGAGCCGTTTCGCAAGACCAGCTCACGGCCTTTCCATCCTCGCCGGTCACATCGATGTGAATCCAGGAGTGAGGGTTGACCCACTCCACTTGTGTCACTTTCCCTTTCAAAGAGAGGGGTTTGCTCCCGTCATATTCGGCTGCGAATGAGTGGTGGGCCGCCGCCGGCAACGCCGCTAGAAACAGCCCACACACTCCTGTCAGAATGAAATTCGCCTTCATCGAGTCGTACTCCTGCTTCCTAGTGTAAGGTCGCGATCTCAGGAACGCGAATCGGCTCGAGCGAGGCCAGCATCTCCTGCTTCCGGTCGGCCCACCACGGCGGCAGGTGCAGTGTCGTCCCAAGTTTCGTACGCTCTTCGTCTTTTTCAAATCCGCCGGGAACATTGCAGCAGCTTTCCACCAGAATGCCGCCCGGGCAGCGGCAATACATGGAGTGGAAGTAGTAGCGGTCCTTGATCTCTGAAGCGTCGGTGTAGCCCAGTTCTTCGTAGATTGCCTTCTGCTGGGCGAGAGCGTCATCGTCCGCGCCCCAGAGCGCGATGTGGTGAACAGTACCGGCGCCAAAGGTCCAGCTTCCCGCGAGCCGATCGGGCTCATGCAAGAGCGTCACGGTGCGGTTCGCTCCGCCGGCTCCGGTCTCAAAGCGGTGATAATTGCCATCTACACCCGTTTTGCAAAAGCCCAGTGCGTCGATGAAAAATCGCTCCGTCTCCGGGATCTCCCGAACCGAGAGGACCGAACCATGAAATCCCCGCACGGCTTCGCTCTTGCCGACTTCCGGTGTGCTCCAGGGCTCGCGTGTGTCTTCGCGGTCCTCAATGACTTCGAATTCCAGGCCGGAAGGATGCGAGAAGCGAATGAACTTCTGTCCGAACCGCTCAGCCGCCGCCTGCTGCGGAATCTTATTCTTCGTCAGATGATCGCTCCAGAAAGGCAGGCTCCCAGGGGCTACGGTAAAAGCGGTCGCGGAGACCTGGCCCGAGCCTTTACGGCCCTTAAGGCGGCCATAAGGAAACGTCGTCATGATCGAGCCCGGTTCTATATTCGCGTTCGAGTAATAAAGATGGTAGATCGGTATCGAGCCGTCCATAAGGACCGTCTGTTTCGCCATGCGAAGACCGACTACCTGGGTGAAAAAGTTTACGTCGTCCTGCGCACCTGCGGCGCAGGCCGTGATGTGATGATACCCGGTTAGCGGGTAGTTCATAAGTTCCTCCAGTGAATGAGAGCGTGCAAAACTATTTTCGCCGGGACCAGACCGAATGCATGCATTGCGGGAAGGCGAGCATTATATCGACCGCGAGAATGCCCTGTCAATTGACATAGGCTCACAAGGGATGTCCGAGGCATTCTGACCTTAAAGAGCTATCAATCTCGCTCCCGCCATATTTGGAAGCGCCTCGCGGTTCTTTAAGGCATCTTCAAGATTGCGGCGCGCCACACGCGCATGCTCCCGCGTGAGCATTTCTGCCCTCGAGCCCTCGCCGTCGGCGATGGCCTCGACGATTGAGCAGTGCTGGTCAGCCGAGATCAGAAACAACTCATGCAGATCGGAGGATACGAATTGCCTCTCGAGAAAAGCCCCCGGTGATGCAAACGGCAGCGCGCATGCCTGCTCAATCGAACGGCGCAGCATGCGGCTGCGGGAAAGATCGAGCAGCGCTGCATGGAACTTCACGTTGAGGTCCACATAGCTGCGGAAGGCTTCGGTAGTAAGCTTGGGGCGTCTGACCAAGCTGAGGATTTCGCGGCTGGCTTCCCGCATGGAGTCCAACTCTTTCGTATCCCTCAGCCGTTCGGCTGCAAGCCTCGCGGCCGCGCCTTCCAATAAACCGCGAAGCTCAATCGCGTCGTAGATGTCTTCGGTCGAAAACTCCTGGACGACGAAGCCGCGCGTTGGCCGCACTTCGAGGAAACCTTCGTGGGCCAGCCGCTCGAGCGCCAGGCGTAATGGGATCCGGGACACATCCAACTGCGCCGCCAGTGGAACTTCCCGAATTCGCTCTCCTGGCCGAAACCGGCCTTTTACGAGCATTTCGCGAAGTGTTAAGGTGGCCCGCGCGGTTTGAGAAGACGCGCTAGCGTTACTGATTTTCCCCATTGCTAAGTGCCGGACGACCTACATGCAGTGTTCACTCTCTCAATTAGAACCGTTTGTGAGATGACAAACAACACTTATTCTGCCGACTAAATCATCTGCCCTCCGCTGAAGGTGGTGCCGAACAGGCGGAACCGTTGTCGCCAGCATCGTTGGACATGGGAACATTTTATATCCCGGACAGCATGGGAGGGTTCGCCGCCCGGATTACCCGGCCATTTCATATGACGCCGGGTAAGCTGTGTCGCATAAAGGACCCGATTTCGAGAATTAGGAAACACCGCGGGGCCTGGTTCACGGCGTCAGTCGTGGTCGGTGACGGGCTGCGCCGGTTCTTCCCACGGATTTAAAAAAGGGACACCGAACAAGGCAAAATCCTTCACGTTGCGGGTCACAACTGTAAGTCCATGTTCAAGAGCCGTGGCTGCAATTAGACCATCAACGGTATTCGCTTTGGTGCCGCGCAACTGGCAGGTTCCATCAATCACACCCCAACGGTCAGCAATTTCTCTTGTCACAGGCAGAATGCGCCCCTCAAACCATTGCAAAACGTCGGTTTCAAGCCAGCGTTCAAGTCGGTCGCGGCGCTGTGGATCGGGTGCAGTTATAAAGCCGCGCCGAAGTTCACCAATGGTGAGGACACTCAGAAAAAGGGCCTCATTCGGCTGCCGTGCAACCCAGTCCGTAACGCGCGGTTCTGGCCGAAGGCGAGAGGTTTCAGAAACAACATTAGTGTCAAAGAGAAAGCCGCTCATAGATCGAGCGGGCGGGATGTAGATGGATTGCGGCTGAAATCAATGTCGTCCGCAAGCCCGCGTACAGGTTCGCAAAGTTCAACGAAATTTTTCTGCCTCAGCTCTGCCACTGCCGGGGTCTCGGTTGAGCGATTAACAGGTTGTGGGTGATGTTGGGCAAGCCACTCGTGCAGTTGTTCCAACTGCTCCGGTGGGAGCGCATCTATTGCGCGTTCAATGTCCTTTATCGTGTTCAGCCCCATGCCGCCCTTTTACCACAGGGGCAGGGCGGCGGCAACGCTTCAAAAACCCGCTTCAAAAACCCGCATAGTTAAAGGGCTTTGTAACTGCTCCTGAAATTGGTCAACTTGGACCGTTTTCGAGAATTGCGAAACACGCCGGGGCTAGCGCGGCGAGAAGTTCACAACGAGGTTTAACGGCCCGCTTGGTCGCGGCGTACTCCGTGCACAAATAGCCGTTCGCCGATGTCGTCGCGTTAGGTTCTGGGGCGCGTTCATTTTCAGCCAATCGAGCATTCCGTAACTCGGCGGGGGAATGCCCGGTAGATCGTAGAAAGTAGCGACTCTCGAACCCGAAGGCATGATAGCCTTCGGGTAATTTTCTGCCAAGAAAAAGGAGAGTCGCTATGAAGAAACCATATCAAATTGAATCGCAGCGAGCGGTGAAGCAGCTCGCGG
>JAFAWA010000175.1 GCA_019242155.1 Terriglobia bacterium
TTGAAGCACATGCCTTCCGCTATCGTGCCGGGCATTTACGACGAACAGCTAGCCGACGGCAACTTTTGGATCGAGACCGAAGACGCCTATGCCATGGTGCGGCGTCTGGCGCGTGAAGAGGGTCTGCTGGTCGGTATCTCCTCGGGCTGCAATGTGTATGCCGCGAGCCTTTTGGCGCGCGAACTCGCCGACTGCGGCGAGTCCGGGGTGATCGTTACCGTCCTGTGCGATAGCGCCGAGAAATACTTGAGCGAACATTTTTGGGATGAGTAACATTCGGATTGAACCCGAACCCTGGGCAGCGATGGTGGCCCACGCCCGCCAGACGTACCCGAACGAGTGCTGCGGCGCTATGATCGGCTCCATTAACGACGGCGTCAAAACTGTCACCGTGGCAATGCCTTTGAAAAACGCCTTCGCTGGGGCGCAGGCCGCCCGGTATGAGCTGCGTCCCGAGGATCTATTAGCCGCGGACCGGGCCGCCCGCGAACGCGAACTCGACCTGATCGGCATCTACCATTCGCATCCCGATTGCGATGCCTATTTCTCGGCCACGGACCTGAAGAACTCCTGCCCGTGGTATTCCTTCGTGGTCCTATCGGTTCAAAAGGGCGAGTTCCACCACGCGAATAGCTGGCTGCCGAACGCCGATCAAACCGATGCAGCTAAAGAGGAGTTGAGCTACTGACATGCCCAAAGTCTTAATCCCCACGCCCCTTCGCCAGTTCACCGGTAAGCAGGATGCCGTTCAAGTTTCCGGTTCGACGGTTGGGGAAGTGCTACAAAATCTCACCTCACAGTTTCCCGACCTTCGCAAGCAGGTCTTCACCGATGAGGGCAAGCTCCGCAGCTTCGTGAATGTGTATCTCAATGACGAGGATATACGCTACTTGAACAAGGATGCGAGTGCCGCCAAAGACGGCGACACGATCTCGCTTGTGCCCTCGATCGCGGGCGGCTCTACCTTGGCCGCGCCGCCGCCAGAGACATCATCCGAGGCTCTTTCCAAGGACGAAATTCTACGCTATAGCCGCCATTTGATCATTCCCGAAGTGGGAGTCGAAGGACAGCAGAAACTCAAAGCGTCTAAAGTGCTGCTGGTAGGCGCGGGCGGTTTGGGCGCTCCCCTCGGCCTCTATCTGGCCGCCGCGGGAGTGGGCCGGATCGGCATGGTCGATTTCGATGTCGTCGACTTCACGAACCTGCAACGGCAGGTAATCCACGCCACCGCCGACGTGGGGCGCAAGAAACTCGATTCCGCCGCTGAGAAGATGCAGGCCATCAACCCGCATTTGAAGATCGTGAAGCACGAAGTTGCGCTTTCGAGTGAAAATGCGCTTGAGATTCTGAAAGATTATGACCTGGTAGTGGACGGCACTGACAATTTCCCCACCCGCTACCTGGTCAACGATGCGTGCGTCCTGCTGCACAAGCCTAACGTGTACGGCTCCATTTTCCGGTTTGAAGGCCAGGCTACCGTTTTCGCTTATGAGGGCGGCCCTTGCTACCGCTGCCTCTACCCGGAGCCGCCGCCCCCCGGCCTGGTTCCGAGCTGCGCCGAAGGCGGAGTGCTCGGCATTCTGCCCGGCACCATAGGCTTAATCCAGGCCACCGAGACGGTGAAACTGATTCTAGGCATCGGCGAACCGCTGGTGGGCCGCCTGTTGCTGTACGATGCTTTGGGAATGCGGTTCCGTGAACTGAAGCTCCGCAAAAATCCGGGGTGCCCGGCCTGCGGCCAGCACCCCACTATCACCAAACTGATCGACTACCATCAATTCTGCGGCGTGCCCCAACCGAGTGCCGCCGCTGCTCAACAGGAGGCCCCGGTGAACGAGGGTGAAATCGAAGTTACCGACGTGAAAGCGATGATGGATCGCGGCGATTCCTTCCTTCTACTTGACGTCCGCGAGCCGCACGAATATCAGATTTGCAATATTCCCGGCTCCAAGCTGATTCCGCTTGGCGAAGTGCCTGGCCGCCTGGCGGAACTCGATAAGAATGCCGACATCGTGATCCACTGCAAAAGCGGCATGCGCAGCGCCAAGGCGTGCGGCATCCTCAAGCAAGCCGGATTCGCACACGTCCGCAATATGAAGGGCGGCATTCTGGCCTGGAGCGACCGCGTCGACCCGACTGTACCCAAGTACTGACTGACTTGATTGCAGGGGGGTCGTGCAAATAAATGAGAGATCTTCGAGCCTCTCGCACTACCTGCTCGGGAGCCTTGCGGTTCCGCCTGAGAACCCAGCGCCGTGAACACCAAAAGCGACCCTAGTCAATCTGCCGAACAGATCAGCATGCCCGTCCATAAGACGGAGCAGATGGTGGCCGCGCTGCTTGACTCCGCCTCTCAGGCCATCATCAGTGTCGATGCCGGCGGCCGCATGGTGCTAGTCAATCGCAGGGCCGAAGAGTTGTTCAACTATACGCGGGAAGAACTGTTGGGGTCGTCAATTGAGCTTATACTCCCCGAATCGAAACGCGATTCCCATGCGCGTCATTTGGAGCAATACTTTAAACGGCCGCGGATGCGCCCTATGGGCATCGGGATGGAGCTTGCCGCGCGCCGCCGCGATGGGACCGAGTTTCCCGTCGAGGTGTGCCTGAGTTGGATCGAGTCGGAGGACGGCGTGTTTGCCCTCGCCTTTATAACCGATATTCGCCAGCGCAAACAACTCGAAATGCAACTGGTGCATACGCAAAAAATGGAAGCCGTGGGCCGGCTCGCGGGCGGTGTAGCCCATGACTTCAACAATATGCTTACGGTGATGGCCGGCTATAGCCGCATGATTGTCGACGAACTGCCGCCCGGAGATCCTTTGCGGGAGTACGCCGAAGAGATCAATAACGCAGCCGAACGGGCCGGCGCTGTCACTAACCAGCTTCTCGCCTTCAGCCGCCGCCAACTCCTGCAGGCTCGCGTATTCAACGCCAGCACGGTGATTGCGCAGACCGAGAAAATGCTCCAGCGTCTTCTCGGCGAAGGCATCCAGTTAACGCTCAATCTTGATCCGAACGTGGGCCATATCAAAGCGGATCCCAACCAGCTCGAGCAGGCGATCGTCAATCTGGCGCTCAATTCGCGGGATGCGATGCCCGGCGGCGGGCACGTGTTTCTCGAAACCACGAACGTGCACTTAGATGAGGAGTACGTGGGAACTCACCTGGGGGTGAAGCCCGGTGACTTTGTGATGATCGCTATCAGTGACACGGGCCGGGGAATGGACCGCGAAACGCGCGAGCGCATCTTTGAGCCCTTCTTCACCACCAAAGAACGCGGCAAACGAACCGGCATGGGCCTGGCAACTGTCTATGGAATGGTGAAACAGAGCGGCGGGGATATCTGG
>JAFAWA010000543.1 GCA_019242155.1 Terriglobia bacterium
AAATTGGCTTTCTTTTCGTCGCCCATAGCAAACATCACGAGGGACACACCGATAGAGCCGAGCGCCGCCCAGAGAAATGTATCGGACGGTAATTTGGAAGTTTGCTGCTCGATAGTACGCGCGATTGGTCCTTCGCGCTGGAGGGCAGTTGGTGCAGTCTTTTGCTCGCGATCGAGAATATCTTTCATTGTCAAGCTCCTTAAGGATGACGGAATTCAAACTGTCCTCAAAAGTGCAAGCACACGGCCCTTGTTACAAAAGACCTATTTCGGAATAATCGTTAGCCCTGTTTCGACCCATTTCCGCGGCGAGGGGTGGCTGCCGATTCTACACTGTGACCCGACATAACCAACCTTTATCGCTATGGCGAACGAGGCTGTGAAAAAGGCGTACCGGTTCCATGCGCCTACGAAACGGTGGGCGCGTCTCAGCGCAGCCGGGGCTACGCAGAAATGAGGGGGGATATGCGTGAACCTTCCGTAACGGCGAATAGCCGTCAATTCCAGGAGACCACCTCCCGCCGATCGACCTACTGGTCTGTTCTAGCGCGGCAGTTGATCAGACAAGCCCCGACTGTCCAGAACATTCGATCCCGAACTGATGCTGCTGATGCTGCTGATCGGCTATGCCTATGGCATCCGGTCGGAACGGCAACTGTGCCGGGAGGTCGATCTGAACCTCGCCTATCTCTGGTTCTGCCGGTTGGGGCTGGAGGGGCGGTGCCGGATGCCCTCGACCTTCTCTAAGAACCGTTACGGCCGGTTCCGGGAGAGCGACATATGTAGAGTGCTGTTCGAAGACATTGTGAACCAATGCCGCAAAGCCGGCCTTGTTCCCGGCGATGGCTTTGCCGTGGACGGCAGCTTCATTCAAGGCCGATGCTTGCCGTGATTTGCGCGTGGAAACCGTGGAGGTCATCCGGGAAGGCGAGAGTTTGGTAAGGCCAGTGCGGGAGTATCTGGAAGCGCTTGACGCAACACAGCGCATCAGGGTAAGCCAAGTACCTGTCGCCCACGGACCCCGCCGCCGCATGGAACACCAAGGAAGGGCCGGGACGGTTTGCCTACTTCGACAACTATATGATCGATACCGCGCATGGCGTCATCGTCGATGTCGAGGCGACGCTGGCGCGGACGGCGCAGGAAGTCGTAGCCGCTAAAACCCTGCTGGACCGCGTGGCCGAAGCCCATGATGTGACGCCGGAGGTGCTGGCGGCGGACAAGCGATACGGCACCGGCTCGTTTCTGGCATGGCTTAAGGAACGCGAGGTTACTGCCCATATCCCGGTGCTCGACCGGCAACACCAAAACGAAAGGCATGTTCCAGCGTGGTGCCTTCACCTTCGATCCCGAACGCAGGGTCTTCATCTGCCCGCAGGGGAAATCCTGGCACATCAAATGTCCGATCCGGTAACGCGTATCCACCGCTATAACTCGAAGCGCGTGGATTGCCGGGATTGCCCCGTCAAAGCGCAATGCACCCGCAGCGACCGGCGCACCTTCTCATTGCCTTTCGATCAGGAGTCCGGCAGGAAGCCATGGCGCAACAGAACACCGAAAGCTATCAACGCTCGCGCCGGTTGCGCAAAAGGTCGAGATGCTGTTCGCCCATATGAAGCAGCAGTTTCGCTTCCGGCGGCTCAAGCTTCGAGGCCTCGCCGGCGCCGCCGAAGAGTTCCTGATGGTGGCGACCTTTCAGAACCTCCGCCGCCTGATAAGGATGCGACCGCCGGACATTCCGAAAACATGCCGTGCAGCAACCGCCTAAGCCGAAAGGATTGAACGAAGACTATAAAGAGCAGACCATAAATCAACGATTATCCGCGCTCCCCGCCAGAGCAGCGGCACAAACCCCGCAAGTTATGACACACAACATTTCTAGGCACGTTCCTTTTTTGCCGCTCCTTCTCTGCCCTGCAGCTTTCCGCTAAGGTAACCCCAGATCAATTTCAATGGAGATCCTCTGGCGAACCCCGATAACCAGAAGATCGGAAATTGGACCCTGTTCTAGCAGAGTCGCTAGCCAAATGACTTAATGCTTCTTCGAGAGGAAAATGAACTCCTTTTGCCACAAGAATCCGAGGCAAGAGAGCGGGCATTTTCTAAAGCGAATACAGGGAGTATTGAGATGCGAGAGCCGTAAGACTGACGTTTCAAATCCGGTCGATGCTATTGAAAAGCTGGGGTTTGGAAGAAGTAAGGGCTGCCGCCGAAGGGCGTTTTCAACGGCATCGTACCCGTTTATGAAACGGGTACGCCTGTGGACAACCCGAACGCCGCCGGATAACGAACAGTCCCATGAACTCCCGCCAGTGCGCCGTCGGAGAGTTCAACTGCCATGAATGCGTCGGGAGGGAAAGGACTACCCAGATACCTAGCCTTCTCGGGAGAGAATCCGAATCGAGGATAGTACCCTTTGTGCCCGAGCACGATAATGACACGTTCACCACGCTCGCGAAGCTCAGCCAGCCCACGACGAACCAATTTGCTGCCAACCTGATGGCCTTGATGGTCAGGCAGAACGGCCATTGGGACCAACGAAACGGCTGCTACCGGTCCTTGCGTTGTTTCTATCAGCATCCGATTAAACAAAGTGTGGCCGATGATTTGGCCCTCAACCTCCGCGACAAGGGATAGCAAGATGACTTTCTCTTCCCGGAGCCTATCGATCAGGTCGGCCTCATCGGAGCGACCGAAGGCAGCTCCGTTTATTTTTCTAACCTGCTCTCCATCAGAAGGCTGCTCATATCGGATTAACAAGGGTGGCTTTGTGTCCACTATAGGCATTCTTCCATAGGTAAATTCTCGGTCGTGCCAGGGGCCAGAATAACGTAACGAAAGCGTTACGAACCCGGTTTTTCTTTTCCTCCTGTTCGCCTTACAACCGGGCGAAATGGATGAGGATGCCTCAGGCCGAGCTTTGGATTGCCGGTACTGGGGATCTCGAGCCGGAGATGGCATCCTTAGCCTCCTCTCGGAGCGGCAAATCAATCCGTTTGGTTCTGGTGCAAAGTCCGCCGACCGCAGAGGTGCTGGGGATAATACCAAAGGATGGGACCAGCAGAGCTGTTCAAAGGGCGACATTTCGACCGGGAGCTCATCATCCTGTGTGTCAGGTAGTATATCAGCTTCAAGCTCAGCTCACGCGAACTGGTCGAAATGATGGGCGAGCGCGGCATTAAACTGGCACACACCACAATTCTGCGGTGGGTGCAAAGATACGTACCAGTATTCGAGAAGCGATGGAGCCGATACGCACAACCTGTGGACGGCTCATGGCGTTGTGACGAGACATATATCAAGGTGAATGGCCGCTGGACGTACCTGTACCGGGCCGTCGATAAACACGGTCGGACCGTGGATTTCCGGTTGAGCGAACGCCGGGATGTCGCTGCCGCGAAAGCATTCTTCTGCAGGGCCGTGAAGCATCACGGCTTGCCTCGGGTCATCACCTTGGATGCATACGCGGCCAGTCACTGGGCGGTCTGGGATCTGAAAGCTGAGGGGAAGATGCCGAAGCCGGTGCGGGTCACCGCGGCGGTCACGATCAGCGGAATTGAACTCGCAGCCCAAATCAGAAAACATCAGTTCAAGACCGGGGCACTTCCGGGTCGTCCGAAAAGGATACCGGACATCTGGGCGGCTGTCCTCGCGGCGTGATCGAGCGCCGAACTCGTAAACTTACACCCGCCGCATTCATCCTTAAGTTTGCACCAGACCTTTTGATCATTCCGATTGTGGCGTGCAGTATGCCTGATGGAAACGGTGGAGAACCAACAGCAGGTTTTCCACCGCTTCCACAGGCCTTGGAAATTCCTCCGGAATTCCCACACTTCCCACAATCCGAAGGCGACGAGTGTTAACCAAAAAATGACAAAACCGCCGTGTTCCCATTTCTGGCAAGGCCAGTTTGTCTTAACTGAAGGGTGCAGTTCACTTATGTTCCGCCACGGGTTCCTACTACGTTCCATCGGAAAACTGTTGATGCGAAGGAATGTTCCCACTGTTCCTACTGTTCTCCGTCTGGAGTATAGATAATCGCCATCTCTATATAGTGGCCCTGCCTGTTAGCTGGGAACACCGAGAACAGCCAGCGTTCCCCACTCCGCTTTACGCGTCCTCCGGGAACAGACCGGGAACGAACTGGGAACAAATCGGGAACAATTGTCACTCTTCTTTCCGATAACGCCATTCCAGCCGCGACCCTTGCCGCTCCCGGTATCGCTCCCAGCCCAACGCCTTCAGACACCGGGCCGCACGGTTTTTATCGGTCTGCGTCCACAATGCCTGCGGCTTCTGTAAACATTTCTGCAGTACTTCGCTGATCGAGACGCTGGGGCGCTCCTCCACCCATTGTCCAATGACCTCTTCCCACGGATCACCTTCATATCGCTCCATCTGCTGATCGGAGGCCATATGGACGAGTTCTGTGGTTTCCAGCCACCACACCGTACCTGCGTCGAATTGAGCTTTCGCTTCCGCCCACAACTGGTCGCGCTCTCGCGCCAGCGCCTCGATATCAATCCGGCCACAAGTGATCGGCCAGAAACGCCGGCCGCCGGTTTCGTCGCGTAAATACGTGCTGTGATTCACCGTCCCTGCAAACACACACTGGCGCGGTGATTCCACCAGGCGCGTGCCGTAGGGCGGCCGAAAACGGTCCGTGGTCCGGCTCATGAATGCCTTGATGCGGGCGACCTCCGAGTGGCTGAGGCTGTCAAGTTCTGAGAGTTCGATGATCCATACACCCCGCGTTTGCATCGCGGCGTCTTTACTCCCCAGGTCTGCCAGCTCATCTGTGAAATAGTCGCCGGCCAGCGTGCGCACTGCGGTGGATTTGCGAATCCCCTGGGGGCCTTCCAAGATCAGGCAACAATCCGCCTTAGCCCCGGGGCGGTAAATTCGTGCAACGGCGGAAATCAGCCAACGCGACCCAACAGCCCGCGAATACTCCGTATCATCTGCGCCCAGGTAGATCGATAGCCAGCGGTCCAGCCGCTCGACGCCGTCCCACGCAACGCCTTCCAGGTACGCCCGGACGGGATGGAAGGGGTGATCCCGCGCAGCGGTTTGCACCGCCTGACCGACGACTTCCACCGAAACGAGGATGCCTTGTTTTTGAAGCCACTCCGCGGCGCGGCGATCTTCGTGATCACTCCAGTCGCCCTTGGGCACAACGCCCCACGGCGTCGGTTTGAGAGCAACTGTACCGAGAGCGAACTCGTTGAACGCGAGCACGCCTCCCCATTCCGGCGCATGGCGAAAAGCGGCGATAGCATTCGCCAGTACCGGTAAGATGCGTCCCTCACAGTTGTTCATAGGCGGTCTCGTGCGCAGCAGATCTCTCTTCCAACTGGAACCATTAAAATCGACGTGGGCGATCTCGTCCTGGACGATTTCCGGTCCCACGCTCGCCAAGTGGTCATCAATGCCTTTCCCCCTGCCTACATCCCACTCCAGGAAGCCAACGATGGCGCCGCGTCCGCGTAGATGGGCGGCCAATTCGGACCGTGCAATCCGCACCGGTCCCTTTGTGACTGCGTCCGCATCGTAGGCAATCACGACCCGCCGGCCGTCCCACCCGATCCAGTCCAGATCCGGGATGGCACCCTCTACATCCAGACGGCTGCCGTCTGGACCTGTAGTCTTCCCAATGGTTCCGCGCCAGTTGTAGACGCCGGAAACACCGACTGGCAGGAAGAGTGGTCGATCTGGCGTACGATAATGGGCAAGCCGCCACAGAGCGAGCGTCTTGAACTCACCTTCCGCAATTACAACCGGTATCGAGGGGTCGCGAAGAAGCTCATCCGGAGCGCGAGGCACCAGGTAGAGCATGTTGGATCGACCCGGTGGGCTCAGATATTTCTGCCGGGGCTTGAGATTGCCGCCGGAGTCATACTCCATCTCCGGGTGATCGCGCCGCAGGCGATACTCGCGGACGGAATTCGAGCCGGGCATGAAATACGGAATGAGGATGCCGGCATGATCGCCGCTCTTGCGTCCGACGACATCGCCGCCAGTCAGTGAATCGACTCGGCGTAGGCCGGCGCGATCCGCCAGTTCGTGGTCAATCCAACGGGATTCGAGTGCCGCATAGTCGGATGACGTCAAGTCCCAGCCAATCGGGTTAGATTTTGCGGGCGGCGTGTGTTCACCGATATCTGTCGGGCCGGTGAATCCTGTGTTGTAGAACGTAATTTCGTCTTTTCTTTGCTGGCCGTTGTGGTGTAATTTGCCATTGAGAGAATTCAAATTTCACCTCTATGGGTTCATGGCCTACGCTGCAACGCGGGCCATTGTTCTTTTTGCGACTTCTCCAACTCAAAACTGTTTGGTGCGGAATTGTAGCGGACTCCAAGTCGGGTTCCGCGCAGACAGCGAAAGCAGGGATCTCCGGACCATGAAGGGCCACTTAAGATTCCGATTCGGTGGAGGAGTATCAGAAGAACTAAGGGTGAGGCACAGTCAGATTACGGCGGGACTACTGTCGTCTCAAACAGCGTGACCCGTTCAGAAACCTGTTCAACTAGTGCCGCAATGGCATATGGAGGCGCTGCAAAGATCACGCGGTTGACCTTGTTTTCAGTTATTTGTGGTTTGAGGATTGCTTCGTAATCAGCAGGTCGCCGGTTCGATCCCGGCGGGTGGCTCCATGTTCGATAACTTCCAGCCCCGCTCTCGAAACTTCGCATTTAATTAAATCAGCACTTGGTAAATTTAAGTCTGGCGCCAGCCCATGGGGCAGTATTCTGGAACGCGAGATCAACAGATCCGTGCGAAATTGGAGCGGCATTGGGCGGCCTCCGATGCCAACGATTTCGAAACGGAGCACAGCATCTATCACGACGATGCTGTGCTCGAATACCCGCAGTCAGGCGAGCGGACCCGCGGTCGAAGCAACATACAGAACCAGCGCGCCGGCCAACCGAGCAGCAAGCGGTTTTCCGTCCGACGAATCATTGGCTGCGCCGATCTTTGGATCACCGAATTCATCCTGACCTACGACGGCAAACCGTCCTACACGGTGAGCATCATGGAATTCAGCGGCGACAGGGTCGTGCGGGAAACGCAGTACTTTGCGGATCCATTCCCGGCTCCCCTATGGCGCGCTCAATGGGTCGAACCGATGGACAGCCCGTGAGTGATCAACCAGCCCGCGGAAGCTGCTCGCTCTGACGCAGCGCCTTATAGGCTGGCTTCCGGTTGAAATGATTCCTGATCCCCTGATTCATCTATAGCGGTAGAGGCAGCGGGCAAACGCCGGATCGGCGTCGCGGCTGCATCGGCGGATGGGCGATTTCAGGACCGCCGCAGAATCGCTATAACCAGCAGCGATAGACCTGCGATGCCTACAAGCAGGCGAACGACATGCCACTTCAGCCAGACGCCCGTAATATATTTCCAGTTTGCCGGCGGCGCATCGCTCCTCCAGGTGATCACTGTCACATTGATCCGTTGATTCTGGAAACGCGTGATGAACCCGGCTGCCGCAAAGCAAATGGCCGTTGCGATCAGTAGAGAGAATCCCCCCCTCTGGCCGCGCGCCAGCACGGCCGAAACTACCGACAGAATTACGGTCGCCGCGCCGAATGCGGGCAGCGCCGTATTGAGTGTACGGATGCCTTGCTGATGCAAGGTGATGTAGAGCCCGGGAATCCGGCGCGCTGGATTCAACAGCAGCCATACCCCGAACATTGCCCCCACCAGCAATGCCGCCAGCAGAACGTCCGCAAAGTCGATCATCTGTGAAATCATTCTTTACGCTCCTGCCATATGGATGCGTGCTAAACTCGAATTGATCCGAATATTATTCGGATTAAATTTTGCCGCGACGATCGAACCGGAATCCCGACAAGCGCAAGTATGATTCGACTATCCGCGCCCAATCCGCGGAGGCGACTCGGCAGGCGATCGTCGACTCCGCGCGCCGGCTTTTCCTCGAAAAGGGCTATGCCGCCACAACGATGCCATCAATTGCCCAAGCCGCCGGCACCGCGCTCGATACCGTCTACGCTACGGTGGGCAAAAAGCCCGCCCTCTTCCGATTGTTAATCGAGATGGCGATTTCCGGCGCCGATCGAACTGTGCCTGCCGAACAGCGCGATTACGTGCATGCGATACGAGCCGAACCCGATGCCGCGCGAAAAATTCATATTTACGCGGATGCGATGCGCGTGATTCAACCCAGGCTCGCTCCTCTGGTCCGCGTGCTTCAGGGAGCGGCGCCGCTCGATCCTGAACTGAAAAAGCTGTGGGCGAGCATAGCGCAACGCCGGGCCGACAACATGCGATCGTTCATCCAGGACCTAGCCGCAACCGGCCGTTTACGTTCGGGCATATCCAAGTCGAAGGCGGCAGATGTGGTGTGGAGTATGAACTCGCCGGAATTCTATTCTCTGCTCGTGGAACAGCGCCGCTGGCCGCTCGAGGAGTACGCCGAGTGGCTTCGGGATGCCTGGGTTCGGCTCCTGCTGGAGCCCTGAATGGACCCGCAAGATTTCGGTGCCGAAGCCCGCACACTAGCTCAGTACAGCTCTAGCGTGCGAGCGGTACGCCACCATTGCGAGCAGGTAAATGGCAGCGGCGATGCATACCACGGCAGTGAATCCTACCTGCATCGCGACGACGATGGCCAGAATGGACGCGAGCACGCTCGTGACGCCGTTCACCCCCCAAGCCCATGCGATGAAGTTGGGATTCAGCTTCTCGACCTCCTTCACCGCCGTCGGGAACGGCACCCCCAGCAAGATCCCGACCGGCAGTAAGCCCACCAGAGTAATCGCCGCACGCGCCACTAAGGGAACCTGCATCATGCCCGGATGGGCCACGTGGGTCCAGGTCAGCCATACAATGATCGCTGACGCGATGATCACAGTAGTAGAGGAAATGACGCGCACAGCCGGCCGATTCGACAACCTGCCGGAGATACCCGCCCCAATACCGCTCGCCACCAGCAAGCCCGCGAGCACCAGCGCCAGCGAGTACGCGGGGTCGCCGATAAACACGTTCAGAACCTGCATGGCTCCGACTTCAAACATCATATAACCCGCGCCGAGACACGCGAAGAACAGCACCAGGGGAGCCGCCCCGGCGATCTTTAGCCCCCGTCGTTGAAACATCCAGAGCGGCACGAGAATGCAAGCAACGCTCATAATGCCGCAGACCGCCAGCAGAATGTAGGGCACCCAGTAGCCCGCCGGGCCGTGCATGTTGGTCTTCATGTCCTCGCTCAGAGCACTCACGTTCATGGGCTCGGCGCCGGGCTTGAAATATTGGAAGAAGAACGGTTTGTCGTCGAAAACCGGATCGATGCGGAACTGGTAGGAGTCGATGAAGGCGGCACGCTGGGCCGCGCTCGAGTTCAACAGACGGTTGTACACGGTGCGCGCAAAGCCGAGCGCCGCATCGCGATCCGCCTCTTGCCGCTCCATGTTCGACTGCACGTCCGGAGGAAATACCTTCGGCATATAAACGATCGAGAGATTCGGATGGCTCGCAATGGTGGATCGCACCAACTGCACCTCGGCGGGCGTGAAAGGCCGCCTTTTGAACATCGTCACCGCCCAGCGGTAACCGACCCAGCCGATATCGTCGGAGATCACCATGATGCACTGCTCCGGGTGAGCGATGCCCATGCGTTCGCCCGCTTCGCGCAGCATGCCCGCGAGCCTTAGGCTCTCGCGCGGCCCCTTGTAGAAGAACCAGCGATAGATCGAGCCGGTGCCGTCCGGCTTTAGCGATCCCAGGTAGTCCTGCATGGCATTGGCGGTGTACAGGTAATTCTCGGAAAGCACGTACGCGCCTGAGTTCAGCGCCGAAAACGTATCGACGGCGCTCATCACAAACGTGTCGTAATGGTTCGGCTTGGAACGGACGTAGTTCCGCCCTTCCCCGCGTACCAGGTTCACCTCGGGCCACGTGGGCCATCCCAGAAACCTCCGGTAGGGGCCTTTGTCGAGCGACACGGTGGCTTGATTAATCTCTACGGCATTAATGTGCTTCGCGCCATACGCCTTGGCCGTGACCACATCCACGCCTCCGCCGACGCCGATCACCAGCGAATCATTGGGCTTCGGATTGAGCAGGTACGTGAGAGAGAGGGCGCTAGTCAGGTTTCCGCGGGCGCCCTGGTCCAGCATCCAACTTACGTGGCGCGGGCCCCAAAGGATGGTGAACGCATCGGCATCCTGCGTGATCATTTTCGAGTCGGCGGCATCGGGAATCGGAGTGCGCGAAACCAGGTCCAGCGCCGAGTCCGACCACAGATCGATGCGCGCAATCGGTGTCCACTGCGTGGTTTCGACTTTCGCCGTAGTCACCCCGGGCTGGTACGCGCGCGCCAGCGCTTTGTAGGTTTCCGGCTTGTTGCCGATCAAGTGGTCGTTCCAAAACAGGCAGCACACCACCAGCAGCGCGGCAACCTGCCATCGCTGGTTGCGCAGTACCTTGTCGCTGAATACCAGAAACCCTATACACGCGATGCCCGCGCACGCCCAGACGAACCAATCGCCGCCAATGGGCCATAGCAGGAGTAAAAAGGCCATTACAGCGCCGCTGCTGCAAGCCAGATCAGTCGCATAGAGCCGGCCGATCGATTTGGCGCGCAACATGAACACCCATCCCAGCACACCGCCCGAAAATAGAAATGGCAAGGTTAGCGCGAGATAAGACAGCACCAGTTTCGGAGTGGTCGACATATTCGGAAATTCTTCCGGCAGCCGGCTCACTGCACCGAGGCAGGCGAAAGACGAGATTACGAAACCGGCTGCCAGCAGCGAAATAGTGCGCTCTGGATTGGCGCTGCGACTACCAAATAAGCTGACGAAAACTCCCGAGATGCCGATTCCGAGCAGAGCAATAGTAACGGTTAAATAAACGACGTGATTGTAGTACAAGAATGACAAGATGCGCGTTTGAATCAGCTCCAAGCCCAGACTGGCCGCGGCGGTGCATGCGACCAGCACATAGGTCCTGGCCCCCGCGAGTGCCTCTTGGTGCGCTTGGCTAACGGCGGCCGTGGCCGGTGGACTCGCGAATCCGGTGGCTTGCTCCATGAGTTCTGGATCCTTAATAGGGATTTGTTCCCTGAAAGCATACCATCGGCCCGCCCTGCGGACCGGATCAGATCTGTTATCGAAATTACTATTGAAGCGCCACTCAGCATCCGTTCCGTTCACAGTAAAGTGACCGTGCGTGTCATGGCGATCGCGTCGCCGCCGTCTTCGTAATACTTAGGGACGAGCCGCCGGCGGCGAAAGCCGTATTTGGTGTAGAAGGCGAGAGCGGGTGCGTTATCGACATGTACCATCAGGTGCAAGCGGTGTGCACCTCGGAGGCGCAGCCGTCGTAAGACGCCCCGAAGAAGGGCGGAACCGGCTCCCTTCGCCCGATAGCGCGGGTCAACAGCCACGGAAACCAGTTCAGCGCTGCGGCCCCGGAGACAACAAAGTAAATATGCGCAGATCCTCAAGCCGCATTCCGCGACCAGAAAGAGGTCTGCGCAGTTGCGCTGGTAATATGCAAACAACCTACGGTCATAAGCTTCGGAGCCGAAGCTAGCGTTTTCGATCTGCAGAATGCGACCCAGGTCCCTGGCCCGCGCCTGCCGTATCCGGTACTCGTGGGGCACGTGTTTCAGTCTATAATTTCGGGAACGAGGGACTTGCGGCATGGCCCCAAAGAAACGCAGAAAGCCGTCCCGGACCGTTGACAAGCCACCGGAGCGGGCTCATACTGTATCCATGTTGCAAGTGAATGGCAACACCGAAGCCGTCCCGGTGAACACTCTGGTCGATCTCCGCAGTGGCGATGCGGCGATCTTGGACCGGATCGATCTTCCGGGAGAGGATGCGCGGCGTCTGATGGAGCTGGGATTTCTGCCGGGAACCCGAGTGACTGCGGGTTTGAGCGCGCCGGGAGGCGACCCCAGGGTATTTCAGGTAGACGGTTCGGAGATTGCGTTGCGCCGGGAAACTGCCCGGCAGATGAAGGTTCGCATGCAGAAGGGGCCGGCAAAGCCATGAGTGATTGCCACGGCTGCGGCGCTGCCTCTGTCATGGAACCATCCGGGCGTAAGGCCCAGGCGATCGCAGCAGGCATGCGGGTGGCGGTTATTGGCCCTCCCAATAGCGGCAAGACGACTCTATTTAATCGCATCACGGGCCTCCGGCAGAAGGTTGCCAATTTTCCCGGTGTTACCGTGGAGCAGCACACGGGCGTAGCGGTGCTTCCCGGCGGAACGGAAGTATCGATCATCGATTTGCCCGGTGTTTACAGTTTGAATCCGCGCTCGGAGGACGAGCAGATTGCTCATGATGTTCTCACCGGGCAGCGAGGCGATACGCCGAAACCTCAGGCAGTCCTGCTGGTGCTCGATTCCACGAACCTGGCGCGCCATCTGATGCTGGCTGCTCCCGTGTTGGGGTTGGGTGTGCCGACGCTGGTAATTTTGAACATGGCGGACGACCTTCGCAGGCGCGGCGGAAACCTGGACCTGACAGCGCTTTCGGCGCAGCTCGGAGCTCCGGTGGCGCTGGTGAGTGCGCGGCAGGGCGAAGGGCTGGGTCAAATCTACGAGTTCCTTGCGGGAGCCATGCCGAAACCGGCTCCCTTAATGCAACTGCCCGTCATACAGGACGTTCCCAAGTGCCGCGAGTGGGCAGGCCGGGTGGGCAGTCAGGCTCATTATCGCGCGCCGGCCCCGCCCGTATGGACCCGAAGGCTGGACTCTATTTTCCTTCACAAGGTCTTCGGTCCGCTGATCTTTCTGGCAGTGGTAATCGCCGTCTTTCAGACTATTTTCGGGATCGCCGATCCCGCTAAAGACGCAGTAGACTGGCTCATCGACGTAAGCGGCAGTTGGGTTGCATCTGTTCTGCCCGATTCGGCCTTCAAGTCTCTGCTGCTCGATGGTGTATGGAAGGGCGTCGGCTCCGTGGTGGCGTTTCTGCCGCAGGTACTCATCCTTTTTCTGTTCATCGGCATTCTGGAAGACTCCGGATACCTGGCGCGCGCTGCGCTCATTGCGGACCGCACCATGGCGCGCGTGGGATTGCAGGGTAAGGCGTTCATTCCGCTGCTTTCGGCCTATGCTTGCGCCGTGCCGGCGATTATGGCAACTCGCACCATTGAGAACAAGCGCGATCGCATGGCGACCATCCTGGTGGCTCCCTTCATGACGTGCTCCGCGCGGTTGCCCGTGTATACGCTCGTGATCACTGCGTTTCTGCCGAACCGCCCGATTCTGGGATTTGTTCTGAGCACGCGCGCGGCTGCCATGCTGGGTCTGTATGTTTTGGGTTTCGTGGTGGCGGTAGCGACGGCCCGAATATTGAAATCATCCGTTCTGAAGAGCGGCCGCACACCGTTTTTGCTCGAAATGCCCTCGTACCGCTGGCCCACTCTGCAGTCTTTAGGCTTACGGCTGCTCGATCGCTCTAAGATTTTCCTGTGGCGCGCAGGCACGGTGATTCTGCTGGTCACGGTGGTCCTCTGGGTGATGGCACATGTACCGGCGCACAATGGCCACATGCCGGAGATCGGCCAAAGCCTGGCGGGGAAGTTGGGGCACACCATCGAGCCGGTAATCAAGCCGCTCGGGTTTGATTGGAAGATCGGCATCGGGTTGATCACATCGCTCGCTGCGCGCGAGACGATCATCGCTACTCTCGGAGCAATTTACGGAATGGACGGAGATGACAAGGCCGGCATTCAGCATGCTCTCCAGCACGATCTCACCATTGGCGGAGCCGTCGCACTGTTGATCTTCTTCGCCTTCGCGATGCAATGCATTTCGACGATTGCCGTGGTCAGGCGCGAGACCGGGGGTTGGAAATGGCCGATTTTGCAGTTCACCTATATGGGCACGCTGGCTTATGTAGGGGCGTTCGTTGCAAACCACCTGCTGGCCGGGTGAGCGCTCTAATGTTTCCGCGCCTAAACGCCGCGGCGAGGTTTGCTACTCCTGGCCGGCCGAGGCGTCCGGAAGGCTCTCGAAAGCGTCCTGAAACACTGCAGTGAAGAATTCGCGCGCGCCAGGTGCACAACCGATGTGCATGGTTTGCGGGCCGTCGTCGACAAAGCCGAGATCGCCCTCCCATCCCAGATCGTCGAGGACAAAGCGGAGTGCTTCTAACTCGGCCGGCGGCAGGCCCGCGTAAGCGATGTCGAAGACCTGGCCGGAAGAGTGGGACCAGGCTTCGGTCTGTGTGGTGCCGCGGGCGTAGTCTTCGGTCTGGACGAGTGAAGAGACGGGGAGCGGCTGAAACATTTCTCCCGGGGGATTCAGGGCTTCCCACAAGCGGCGCGTTTCAAAGGCAATGTACATCAGGGTGCCCAGAGCCGCCGGAGATGCCTGGGAAATCGCTTCGAGGTCGTCCGGCGACTCGGGCGTGAGCTGCAGAATGTAACCGAAGAAGCTCGGACGGTCGAGGGCACGCACCAGCTTCGCGCCCGCGGCCTTTAGATCCGCGCTCGAGTGGAAGATCAGATCATCGTGTTTTAGCCAAACGGTGAGCCGATGCGGCGCTCGCAGGCCCACCGGAAATTCGCTCTTATATTCATCGGCCAGCGACTGAAAGGCCTTGGGATCGCGCCGGTAGAGGTCGAGCAGCTGTTGCGCGCGCTGGATACGGAACCAATATGTAGGCGAGTAGTCTCGCTGCATCTGCTGTTGCACTGCCTGGTACAACTCGCGGTTCCAAGCGGGGCTGGCCGAGAAAAACATGCGCGCGACCGAGACCTGATCCGGTGGAATGCCGCGGGACCGCCGTGTGAGATCGAGCATCTGCGCGACGCAGCCTTCGCCGCAGTGATAGGCAAAAACGGCCCAGTCGCGCCTGCCGAAGCGCCGTTCGAGGTTTGCAATGTAGCTCGCCGCCGCCGGAACGGCGCGCTCGGGGATGAGCCGCTCATCGCGCGAAGACACTACGTACGGGACTTTGTAGCGAACGGCCTTGGTTATGAGCTTATGTTTTTTGTTCCGGAACTGGACCTTTTCGGTGCTGGTCCGGTAGCGGACACTCTGAATAATGCGCAACCCCATCTCTCGCGAGGTGCCGAGAGAGATCTGCATGATGCCGCGCGGTCCCGCCGGGCTTTCGGCGTGAGGGTCGCCCCAGCTTTCTAGGTAAGCTATCGCCTCGATCAACGTTTGCGGCATGCCGCTGCGTTCGGCGGCCGCATGAAATATGGATTGCAGCTTTTTGTCGCTGGTGATGCGCTTGGCTCCCGCAACGGCCTGCGGATCACGCATGATGGAGAAAGTCTGCGACTGGATCATCAGGTCCGTGCGGACCGCCAGTAGTTCCTCGGAAAGGTCATCACGCTCGACTCCCAGGCCTGGAATCCGGTGGGCGGGAACAAAATAGTCCGGCGGCACGGCCTGCCCTAGTGGCACTAACCACAAGAGAAGCAGTAACGCAATTTTCATCCTGTTATTTCACCAGTGTAATCCGGCGCGCGGATTTCTCACGAAACACCTATAAGACGCGCGAGATGCCTTCCAGGGTACGTTCCATCGGCGGATTCATAACGGAATTTCGATTTTATGACAGAGGGTTCGCGACTCGTCTGTTGAAGTGTAGCTGCTGTGCGCTCGGAGTTCTTCGACCAAAGTGCGGCGCGGAACCTCCGTTCCCGACCGGAAATTGCCATGTTTGCCCGACCGTGTAGAGCACATGCTGTGGAGACGCTCGCGCCGGCTTTCGTCGCCTTTATTCCGAAAAAGCCGCCACAGCGATTTAGGGGTCGCGTTCAGGCTGCCGTGGTGACCTACTTTATACAGATTTACTGCGGCGAGAAGCTTGCGCCACTCAGGGTTTTTAAGTGCAAAGGCCCAATTTTCAATCTGCGCATCGCCCGGCAGCAGAAGCTTCTGGGAACCCGCTTCGAGCAGAAGAATAACGCTGGTGTTGTTGAGCACGTTGTCGAGATCGCGCACCAATTCGAGCATCTGATCGGCAAGAATCTGGCGCGATTGGCGAATGAACCAGCGCACATTCGGCGGCAGTTCGGCGATGGGCTGCTGTTCCCCGCCGCGGGTTTTGGCGGTGGTATGGCGAGATGCCCAGAAGTTGCAAAACTGCCAAAATTCGCCTGGATCCGTAGCGCGTCTTTTACGGATTGCATTGCTCTGTTCCAGGGTAGGCGGGCCGAGGACGGTGATCTTCACGCCGGGAAGGAGGCTGTTCAGAATCATTCCGGCGTTTACGTAATAGGCTCTGGCGGCGTCGCCCATGGCTCTGAGATTTTGGATGGCGGAGAGGTTTTTCAGATTGTCCTCACCCAAAAACTGAAGCTGAGTGCGCGTATCGCGGCCTGCTAGTCCGGAGTTTAAGGAAAGGCTTGCCACGGAAGCTGCCACTTCGTGCATATCGGCGAGCGAACGAAGGAACCAGGTCTTCATCACCTTGGGGTCGGGCTTGCCGCGCGTGTAGGAAGAGGTGGTTGGGGCAGAGGCGTCCGGAGCGGCCTCGGGATCTTCGGTCCACGGCAGGATGACGTGATCGGGATGCAGGTCTGCGATCATCTTGCCGGTTCCGCCTTGCTCGGTGGAGAAGCCGCTGATGTGGTCGCGATGGCGGTGAGTGGAAACGATGATGTGCAATTTCCCCCCGCACTGGCGAATAATATCCCTGGCCACTCGCTGCATGTAATCGGCAGGCCCGCTTTTAGGGGACGCAGCGCTTCCGAAATCCACGAGCATGTGGCGCTGCCCGGCGGCGTAATGGAACGTGAGCAGGAAGCAATCGCCGAACCCCACGTTATACATGCGGACAGTGATCGAGGAAGGCGAGAGTGGTTCAGGCATGAGCTAATCCGGCATTTGAATCGAGCGGTACCAGTTGGTGGCACGCCGCAGGTGAAGACGAGAGAGCGCGCGTAGTTTGCCGGCGCCGCGATCGAAGGCGCCGTGTTCCCAAAGGTATGCCAGACGCTTGCTTTGACGGTCTTGAACCGCGGGCCGGGCGGGGTCGATCACGGCATTGCCGATGTTATATTTCACATGGCCATAGTCGTCGAAGATGACGGCGTTGCCTCCATACAGAATCACGGGCGTGTCGCCGGGCATAGCCGGAGGCTTTTCCACGCCCAGGGAACCCAGTTCGCGCGCAAAGACACTAAGCTGTTGGTGAAACTCAGCGACGGTTTCGCGCAACACAAAACCGTCGCGGCCTGTGCGCGCGCAGGGCCGCACCGAGAGGACACGCGTATAAGCCTGCTCGTTCAGCTTGAATACGGCGCGATTCTCCCAAAGAAATCGGAAGAGTTCCTCGGGATCGGACTTCATGGCGTCGAAGTGTGTGCGGTCGTAATAGAATTGAGCGTCTTCGGGCGGGGGGTCCCAGGAGCCTTTCTGCCGCCCATCGGAACCGGGAGAACTGGGCTCGATGCCGTAAGCCAGGAAGGACGATAGCAGGTTCTGGCGGATCTGGTACTTTTCGTCCTTGGGATTGAGTTCCCAGTCTGCGGTGAGGACGGCGCTAGCGAAATCGCGGAACTGCAGGTCGGTCGGGGGGCAATAATCGATGGCGCGGATGCACATTATGAGAAGGCGGGCGGCGATTTCGGCGCCCTCTTCGGATGCGCGGTTACGATCGAGCCGCCTGCCGTCGCCAATGGCTTTCAGGCGGTTCACCCAAACAGCCAGGTACGCGTTCAGTACCGCCGCCACCAAGACTTCGCCGCAGTCGTGAGGCTCGTCGTATTCGCCGGAGCTGAGGTAGTTGGTGCGCGGCTTGAGAGCGATCGATCGCCGCAGCGCCTGGCCGTGAATTCCGGCCAACTCGGAACCCATCTCGAGCGCCAAGCCGAACAGTCCGGAATCACGGAGCTTGTCCGCCGTCAGGTCCGACCTGCGGATATAGTCGCGGCCGGCGTTGGGAACTCCCAGGTCAATTACCTTCGCAACTACCGACTCCGCGGAGAGGAAAGAGAGGAAGGCGACGATATCGGCGAAGCCCTCATGGAAGCCGGCCTGCTCCGGTGAGGACGGGTCCATGTAGCGCTCGCGGAGACCGTCCAGCAGAGCATGGGTAGTCTCATGCGCGACCACTTCATGGGAGAGGCAGCTATAGATTTTGCGGTTCCCATCGGCGGACGGAAAATACCCGAAGTGCAGTCCGCGGGACTGATCGGAGTAGAACGCATTGGCGTCGCCGAACGCATGCGGGGCGACCTGAATCTGATGTCCTCCGAAGCTCCATGCGACCCGGCGCCCCAAAGCAAATTCGAAGCTTGCCAGAGTCTTCATAATTATGGCGTACGTCATGAAGGCATGAAAAGATAGGCTCCGCAGCAGACGTTCGTCGGGAACGTTCGCGAAGGGGTCTTCCGGAGGCGCAGTGTCGCGATTGGCCGACTTGGGAATGCGCGCCGGATCGCGAAACCTGCCGGTAGTGGCATCGTAATCGATCACGTGAACGCG
>JAFAWA010000085.1 GCA_019242155.1 Terriglobia bacterium
AAGCGGCCGACGGATGGCGATGAGTTCGTGTACGTGCTGAGCGGGAAGCTGACTCTTACCGAGGTCAACGGGAAAAAGCACGAGTTCCATCCGGGCCAGTCGCTCGTGCTGCCGGCCGGATACAACGGAAGCTGGGAGATGCACGGGAATTACCGGGAGATCGCGGTAGTGGCGGCGAAACGGAAGTAGGGAATCCTGAGCGGCGGAAGGGGCGGAATGTTAACTCACTTCAGGCCGAGGAAGCGGGCAGGATTCTGCTTGGTCATCATATCGATCTCGGCCTTAGTGAAGCCCGATTTAGCCAAGACGGCGAGAGCCATTTGAAAGGCTTGGGCGTAATTCACCCGCCCCGGCTGGCCAAGATCGGTGCTGATGATAATGTTTGCGGGACCGAGCGCTCGGATATCCGCCAGCTTCTGCGGCCCGTAGTCCATCACCGGATTCTCGGCATTGACGACCTTTGGGCCGCCGCCCGTGAAGCCCTCCCCGCTCAGCACGATTTCGATGAGCGCGCCCAAACCGACCGCTTCTTTCATCCGCGCCATCGACATCACGATGCCTCCATGATTCGGATGCTGCACATAGATGTTGCGGACGCCGGCCTGCTTCGCCGCCCGAATCACCATGAGAGCCTCGTCCGCACTGACATGCCCGGTGGATAATCCGAGGTCATACTTCGCAACCACCTTGAGAACCTCCGACACTTCCGGCAGCAGTTGTCCGTTGCGCGAGACCGGGACTGCCCTCGGCGCACCCGGCGGATTACGCGCCTCCGCGTCCACCGTAGGCATGTACACCACCCGGCCGCGGCCGCCGCGCGTTAAAGCCATAGACTCCACCGCCACGGGATTGATACCGCCCACGGCCTTGTTCAACACGATGCCCCCGTAGACCTCAACCGCCGGCACCATCTGAGAGACGAGGTAGGCCCACGAAGCGGTTTCCGTATTGTGCTCCTTGAGCACGATGCCCCGCATACCGTATATGCGGGCGATCTGGGCCGCTTCAAGGGCGTCATATGCTCGCTTGAAATTCAACAGAGCTGTCTCCGGCGCGACGTGGGCATGAATGTCGATCACGCCCGCGAGGCTGGGCGCGTCGTCAACCTGTGCGCTTCCAAGGCCGGCGGAACCGAGCAGTGAAAATAGAACAGCCCATCGTTGCCACTTAAGCATTTTCTTCGTCAGCTCCTTTGTTCCACACGCCCATTGCGCGATGTCGCCAGGCTCCCGGAATGGTACGAGGCCCGAGCGGCTAATGAGCGTCCTTGGCGTGCCGTTCCAGCCACTTGTTGTTTTCCATGCAGACGAACTCCATCAGTTCGGTGCCGGGCTTCATGCGCGACAGCGTTCCTGTGTACTTGAAGGGCGTTTCGTAATACTCGGGATCGGTAACCGTCACTTCGCGCGTCATATGATTCTGGTCGACCATCTGGAAGCGCTCGATCACTTGCAGTTGCTCTCCATGGGGGTGCTCCGCAGTGTCGAGGTAAGTCATGGCATTAAATCCCTTGGTTTCGACGACCATCGTGTCGCCATCCCATCGGCCGCGCGAGACGCCCCACCAGGATGGGTCGACGGACTTCGGCATGGGCGTGCCGTCAGTGGGAACGATCTTGTAAACGTTATTGGATTCGAACATGATCGCGAGCCGCTGGGGAGTCTGGACGATTTCGACGGGATACTCCGTGCCCCAAGCGCGCGTGTAGCCCCAGGGCAGGCAGCGCGCGGTCCAATCCACGTGCCCGGCTTTGTCGTTCCATTTGGCCAGGCCGAGGGGCGTAAACGAAATCGAAGCCGGGGGCACATGCTTGCAGCCCTTGGCAACGCTGCCGCATTCGTTGGTGGCGCGTGCAAGGTCCGTGGTGCGGGGGTGGTCCCATACGCCGCTCAGATCGGGCTTGCCGTTCGGCAGACGAGCAATCGCATCGCCGGCCGATTGGGCCGTGGCGGGCAAGCGTACGAGGAAGATTGCGGCTGAGAGCACCGCAAGCTTCAAGGGGTTGGCCATGTCGTACTCCTTTCGCGCATCCAAGAGTTACAGGTTACATATTACTTCCGCGCGAAGGTACGCGATAGGGCCCCCAAACGCCGGAGTGCGACGCTTGCCCGACGGAGCGGGCCAAGCGTTCAAAGCAAAAACTCGCGCCTTTGCCGTCCTGGAAAAGCCATGATACCGCCGCTCAGACCGGGTTCGGGCCCTGGCCGCCAACTTATAAGAGGATCGGCGCTACAGAAACAGATCGGCCGGTACCCGGAATCGCTCGGCGAGTTGCTTCGCCTGCGCCTTGCTGATCCCGCGTCTGCCGCTCAGGATTTCGGAAACACGGCTTTTGGGAAGGATCGGCCATAGATCGCTCGGCTTCATGTTGTGCTCTTCGAGCAGATGAGCAAGCATCTTATGCGGCTCGCCTTTCGGTAACGGATGTTCGCGATCCTCGTAGGTTTCGATCAGGATGGAAAGCAACTCTAACAGCCGGCCCTCCTCCTCGGTAATTTCTTGCTCGGGCTTCTTCATAAGCTCGCCCGCGATCTTGAGCAACCTACGGTATTCCGCTTCGGTACGGATCACGACCGGCAGCGCATCTATAAGCAGATTCTGATATTTGCGTTCGTTCAGCGTTTCGTTCATTGCTTCCACTTCCCCTTGTCATACGCCTTATGCGTAAGGATGTGCCGGATATAGACTACCTGCCAGCGGTACTTGATCACGGTAATTAGCCGGTACTTATTGCCCGCAATATTAAAAACGGCGAAGATCCCCACAACATCGGCGTGCCGGAAATCGCGGCGTACATCGGCAAAGTTCCGCCACGCGGCGCGCTTGGTGAGTGCGTACCAGTGCAACAGCGGCTCCAGCGCGTCGGAATATTCTTTCACGAACTCTACGACCGCTCGCTTGCTGATCACTCTCACAAGTTCAGGTTACCAAATTGGTAACCAAGAAGCAAGCCGGCTGTCTGACAGCTTGCCCTCTTGCTGCCGAGGCCGGCACGGATACCGCGCACAACAAGGCGCTGTGGCAATTGCGCATCGGACCGGTTGCGTGAAAAGCCCGCCTTTAATGGAATGCCCATCAAAACGCAAACTGCGCCACCAATTGGCCGGAGCGCGGCTGGTAAGGCACGCTTGAAGTACTGATCGAGCCGAATCCGGAAATGATCGGTGCGCCGGCAGAGCATGCCCCGTTTCCACCGGTCGGCAGTTTGCAAACCGGAGCGGTCTGCGGACTC
>JAFAWA010000167.1 GCA_019242155.1 Terriglobia bacterium
GCTCACTACGACAGGCGGCAGTACATCGCAGGCAATCGCATCACTCGGCAATATCCGCAATCCTTTATCGATGTCGAACCTGCTTCCCGCCGTCACCTTTACCAATGACCAAGTTCTGGTGGTCAACGGCCTGCCGAGCGAAAGCGAAGCGATTCGAATCGAGGGCCAGGACGCGAAAACGACGATCTTGACCACCATCCAGCAGGACAGCCAGGCGAGCGTCGATGCCATTCAGGAAGTATCGGTTCAGACCAGTAATTTCGCGGCGGAATATGGCCAGGTGGGCGGCGGCTACTTCAACTTCACCATGAAGTCGGGTACCAATCAGCTTCACGGCACCGGTTACGACTATTTTGTGAATGAGGCCCTGAATGCGGGCCTGCCTTTCACAAATGCGGGGACAGTCAATCCCGATAAACAGAATCAGCAGATCCGGAATTCCGTGCGGCGCAACGATTACGGCTTCACGGTGGGCGGCCCGATATTCATCCCCAAGGTATACAACGGCAAGAACCGCACCTTCTTCTTTTTCTCGTTCGAGCAGTTCCGCGAGGGCAAATTCATCCAGAACGGCCTCACCACGGTGCCGACACAGGCATATCGGAACGGCGATTTCTCACTGGCGGGCTGCCGGGTGTTTAGCGCGGCAAGCAATAGCTGTACTGCCAATTTCGGCAACCTGACCATCAACGGCGCCCCGGCGCTCGATACCGCCGGCCAAACATTGGCTTACGGCGAGGTTTTCGACCCGAATACAACCCGCGTGGTAAGTGGTGCGCAAGTGCGTACACCGTTCGCCAACAACCAGATTCCGATTTCCCGATTCGATCCGGTTTCGCTCGCCATTCAGAATCTGCTTCCATCGCCGAATCTACCCGGCATCATCAACAACTACCAGATTCCGGGCTACCCCAACTGGCAGCACACAACGACCTACGCCTGGAAGCTCGATCACTCCATCAGCAACACCATGAAGCTCTCCTGGTACTTGTCGCGCCTGGAACGGCGGAGTCCTGCGGCCAACGGGTTCCCCGCCGCTTTCGGAGGCTCAACGCCCTTCGACAACCGGAACTTCACCACGCGCGTGAACTTCGATGACACGCTGCGGCCAACCCTGCTATTCCACGTTGGAATCGGCTATTTCCAGAACTGGGAACCGCAGGATCCGGCGCCGTTCGATCAGAATTCGATCGGCTTGCACGGATATTTCGATCCGAACCTGTTTCCCATCATCACTGGATTGCTAAACTCGAGCACCGGCGGATGGGGCGCCGGCTATACTCCCGGGGCCTTGGGCTCGTTTTACAAAGCCGAGCTCTGGGAGGAGAAGCCCACGGCGAATACCAGCCTGACGTGGGTCAAGGGAAATCACATCTTCAAATTCGGCGGCGAGTACTCAAGTGAAGGGTTCCCCGAGCACAGTGATTGGCGCGCCAACGGCAGTTTCACCTTTTCCAATGCCGAGACCGCCGACCCGTGGCAGAATGGCCAGCCCTTGAACCTGCCGAATGGCTCGGGCTTTCAGTGGGCCAGCTACCTGTTGGGTTCTCCCGACACGCTGCTGCTGAGCCTTCCAACCCAAACCAAGCTGGGCAACCACTTGATCGGTTTTTACGCGCAGGATAGTTGGAAAGTTACGCGGCGGCTGACGCTGGACTATGGACTCCGCTACGATTACCAGACATATCTGAAAGAAGAACACGGCCGCATGCAACAAGCTTCGTTCAGCACGCCGAACCCGACAGTGGGAGGGCTTCTGGGTGCAGGCATCTATGAAGGCTACGGCGGCGGGCGGTGCAATTGCGCGTTGTCCCACAATTATCCGTACGCGTTCGGCCCACGGCTGGGCGCCGCATTCCAGCTCAACCGCAAAACCGTGTTACGCGGCGGGGCCGGCGTAATGTACGGCGTCACTCAAACCGCATCCGCTATGAACTACGGGGTGGCCGACTACTACACCTACAACGCGTTGGGTTACGGGATCACGCCGATGCCCAATGGCCTCCAGGGCGGCAATCCTTATCCGAATATTACGTGGCCCAATTTCAGCCCTGGCAAATACCCCGTGCAGACAGCCGGTCTGCTGCCGCCGGGAAATCCGAATATCTTTTTCGATCCCGAGTCCCGGCCATCCCGCATTCTCCAGTGGAGCATTGGCGTGCAGCGCGAAGTCTCGCAAAACATCGTGCTGGAGGCGACATATGTCGGCAATCACGGAGTCTGGTTCCCCGCACCTGGTTTGGATCAGATCGCCGCCAACACATTAAACGATGCGATTCTTGCCCATTACGGGCTCAGCATCTCCAATCCATCCGATCGGGCTTTGCTCACCAGCCTCATTGGTTCTCCTCAGGCGGCGGCGGCCGGCTTTTACCCTGCCTACCCCGGGATGCCGCTCACCCAAACCGTCGCCCAACAGCTTCGTCCGGTGCCGCAGTGGAATCGGCCGACCCCTTATCTCGGGCCTCCGATGGGACAGACGTGGTACGACGCCTTGCAAACCAAAGTCACCAAGCGCTTCTCTCACGGGCTGTCGGCCCAGGCCTCGTTTGTATGGTCGAAGGCATTGATTCTGAACAGCGTCGCTACCGATACCACGTATTCCCCGGCCGCCAGCCCGATGATTAATGACATTTACAACTATCCCATTAACAAACAACTGAATCAGTTGGTGCGGCCGCTCGCGGTGGTCATCTCGGGCGGCTACACCACCCCCCGGCTCAAGGGCGACACGGGCCCGGGGAAAGCGGTTTCACAGGTACTTCGGGATTGGCAGCTTGGCTGGCTCTTCCGCTACCAAAACGGGGCGCTGATTCCAACCCCGCCCTCTAATAACCAGCTCAACAACCAGTTGTTGCGCGCCAACCCCACATACTGGAACTACGTTCCCGGAGTAAATCGGTTCACCGTGGACCCGAACTGCGGCTGCTTCAATCCGCAGACCACCCAGGTCCTCAACCCAGCGGCCTGGACCGACGCGCCCGCGGGTACCTTCGGAGTTTCCGCTCCGTTCTACAACAACTATCGCTGGCAGCGGCAGCCCGCCGAATCGATGAGCTTCGGGCGGAACTTCCGCATGGGCAAAGAGGGCAGGTTCAACCTGAACGTCCGGGCCGAATTCCAGAACGTCTTGAACCGGCTTTTCCTTTCGATGCCGTCTGTGGGCAGTGGGGTCAATCCGGCCAGCACCCTTTCTTCCTCCGGAGGGGTCAATACCGGCGGATATGGCTATATCGCAACCGTGGGCGGTGTTGGGACGAGTCCCCGCACTGGCCAAGTGGTCGCTAGGGTGACGTTCTGATGTGGAAGCCCATACTCGCGTTTGTAATCGTTATGCCTTCGTGGGCACAAGCTCCTCTAGTGAAGGGAGTGGGGAATTTCATCCACGATGTCGCGGATCTCGATCAATCGGTCCGCTTCTATCGGGACTTACTCGGAATGGAGATGCCGCGGCCGGCGGGCGATTGGCAAACCACCGATGGCGTCCTCAAAATGTATGGCGCCGTAGGCGGCAAATTTCGCGTTGGAAACGCTCAGGTGACCGGCTCGGCCATGCGGGTGGAATTAGTCGAGTTTCAGGGGGTT
>JAFAWA010000196.1 GCA_019242155.1 Terriglobia bacterium
CGCGGAAGGCGGTGTGCCGGTACCCACACTCACCTCACCGAATCTGGCCCAGGCGTTCGTGGACGCCAGAATCAAAGAGGGTTCGGATTATCTGAAGATTATCGATGAAGACGGCAGCCTGTGGAATCTCCACACGCCGCATCTCACGAAGGAGATCATCGCCGCCTTGGTTCGGGCGGCGCACAAAGATCACCTTACGACCATTGCTCATATCGGCAATGAGCCGGAAGCGTACGAGGTGATCGAGGCGGGAGTTGACGGGCTGGCGCATCTTTTTGTGGATCGTCCGCCGGACCCGGATTTCGGGCAGTTCCTGGCAACGCACCATGCATTTGTCGTACCGACGCTGACCGTTCTGGAAAGTGTGAGCGGCGTCCCGAGCGGCGAATCCCTCATAAATGACCCCCGCCTCAAGCCGTATCTGACATCGCAGGCAGTCGGCAGCCTGACGAAGACTGTCCCGCTGAAACTCGTCATCCCCGCGAAGCTCGACTATGCCTTGCGAACCGAAAAGCAGCTTCTGACAGCCGGGGTGCCGGTGCTTGCGGGAACTGATGCGCCTAATCCCGGCACATGGTTTGGCGTCAGCATGCATCGAGAACTGGAACTTCTGGTCTGGGGCGGCATGTCGCCCATTGAAGCGCTTCAAGCTGCCACATCGATTCCGGCTTCCATCTTCCATCTGAACGATCGCGGTCGCATTGCGCCGGGGTTGCGCGCCGACCTCGTACTGGTACAAGGTGACCCTTGTACGTCAATCACGGATACCCGCGCAATCGTCGCTGTCTGGAAAATGGGTGTTCCCGTCAACCGCGAAGCGTTCAGAACGGAACTGGAGAAAAACATAGCGCGGGAACAAACCCTCCGGCACGCCACCCCGCCACCCGGATCGGAATCCGGCTTCATTACTGATTTTGAAAACGGCAAGCCGACGACAGCGTTCGGTGCCGGATTTAGCGTGACAATCGGATATCAAGGTGGGAAGTCAACCGCGTCAATGAAAGTTGTTGAGGGTGGTGTCCATTCGAGCCGCTACTCGCTTCAAGTATCCGGGGACATCGCTAAGGACGTGCGCTATCCGGTCGCAGGAGTAACGTTCTCACCCGGCCCACGCCCCTTCGCGCCAGCCAATCTGTCTGTGCACAAGGCTCTCGGTTTCTGGGTAAAGGGTGATGGCAGAACGTATCAGCTCATGGTCACCACTGCGGCCAGCGGCGGTGTGCCCGCTATGCAGCCTTTTGTGGCCGGTCCGGCCTGGCAGCATATTATGTTCCGATTTTCAAGTCTGGGAAACTCCGATGGTTATGACATAACCGGCTTTCAGTTCGTTGCTGGACCTGACACCGGAAAATTTGTCTTCCAACTTGATGATTTGAAGCTGGAATAGATGCGACGGCGTGGCTGGCTGTCGCCCAGTAAAGGCCAATCGGGTGCCAGTGCGCGTTGCAAAAAGGACCGTTTGTGAGAAGTACAGCGGGTTTTAACGTGGCTCCGGGTCAGCAGCATCGAGGGCTTTGGTCCGCTGCTCCGGCAAGGAGCGCGGGGCATCGTGGTTATCTATCGGCTGCTTATCGTCGTCGCTTGTTCCTTTTGCGTCAGGCTGGCACTGCACGGCGCGGCATAGGGATGTCTGGCGGTCGCATCCTTATCAGGCGGCGGAGATTTAACCGTCGCCATCATAAGAAACTCTTCGGCGGCACCGGAAAGACCGCGCAGTTTTAGCCGGGTAAACCGGAAGTGCTTTTTCATATGTCCGAACAGCATCTCGACCTTGCGGCGGAGAAGGCGGGAATGCTGAAAGGCGGGCGTGTCCTGAAGGGCAATAACTTCCTCCCGCACTGCCTGATCGAAAGGCAATGACAAGGTGCGCCGGTCTCCGCGAGTACATTGCCGCCGCTCTCCCGGAACCGGCCATAACGGTTTTTGGAGAAGGTCGAGGCATCCGGCACCGCCCCTTCCAGCCCCAACCGGCAGAACCAGCGATAGGCAAGATTAAGATGCACCTCGCGGCATAACTGCCGCTCCGACCGGACGCCGAAAAAATAGCCGATCAGCATCATGCGGAACATATGCGATCACAAAAGCCTTTGCGGGAAAAAATCGCAAAAGTCTGGTGTTTATGTTTCGTTTTCGGCGGCCACTGCGAGGAAAGAACGCGAGAGTTTCAAGAGCGCTTTCAATCTAGCGGATGATGCGGTCTGTAAGGCCGGGGTCTTCGGCGGGGGCAAGGTAATCCCAAATCTCGTTAAGATCGGCTTCCGCTTTTGGATGAAAATCGTAACCGTGCATGCGGCATGAACGATACCGGCAAGCTGCGGGGCAGGAAAGGGCGAAAAACTAGCGTGTCAAATTGGACCCTTTGTGCGACCGACGCGCGCTTCTCGATCTGGCCGGGTGAGCCGGAAGGCCGACGTTTACGTCTTCGTAGTGTAGGCTGGGAAGAAATGTGGTCGCCTAAACGTCCCACAGGGTAGGGGAGATATGTATGCATGATCTTTGCAGCGCAACCATCCGCCTGCTGACACTTCTCGCCGTCACAATTCCTACGTGGGCCAAGGGCGATATGGTTCTTATCGAGATCATGGGTGGAAACCTTCCATCCACAGTCAAGATTACCGACCCGAAGATCGACGACTTCAACATATGGGCTGGCCCTGGAGTCAATGGCGTCGCTTTGGAGCAAGCCGAAGGGTTCATCATCAATTGGAAAGCTGGAGCGGCCCTTCAACCACGGGCTGAGGTTGAACACTACCAAGTCGCGTTTTATGCAGGTTGCCGTTCAGTATCGAACGACCCAAAGTGTCTTGCAGAGAAACCGCATCTCGCCTACATCGTGCAGTACGACTATGATCGCAAGTCGGAACAGGGCTTCGTCTATCTCCCTCGCGTCGAAGAACAATGGGGTGGGTTGAACGGCCGTTCGATCTACCGCGGTGGCATTGAAGGCCGCTGGTTTCACGCGACTGACGCGTGGCGCGGTTTCGTGGAGCCGATCCTCGCCAAAGCAACGTCAGTCCTGTCGCCGCGGTAGGTGGTCTCCGAACTGCCGCAGTCGCAACTTCGGTTTTTGCAACTCAATCCCAGTGTCCGAGGTCAGGGATTTGATACCACGAAGTTCAGTGTGCAGTGGACGGGAATCGGGTTCCCGTCCTGCTTAGCTGGGCGGAACTTCCAGCCCTGCGCGATGCTAATCGCCTCGTTTTCAAGAGCCGGATTGCTGGATGTCTCGGAACGCAGGTTCTCGGGAAGGCCCTCTCGGGTGATGTCCAGCGAAACTGTTACAGTTCCGTGCTTTTCGTCGAGCCTCGACAAGGAAGGATAGGGCGCGTACTGCACGACAGGTCTGTCCGCACCAGCGGGAGTATCGAATTCCGCCCGCGTCAGGCTCCAGCCCACATCAGAAAGTCCAACATTTACTTCCACCGTTGCCGTGGCGGGTACCGGAACGCCGTTCTTCATTCCTGGCGTGAACCACCATCTTTTACTTTTCACGGCTTCCATTGCCCGTTCATCCAGACCCATCCCCATTGAACGAAGAATCCGGACATCCTCGGCGAATCCGTTCGCGCCCACAACCACGGCGAGTACGACGTTTCCGTGCAACCTCGCCGTTCCCGCCTCGTCGGTGATCGCAGCACTGACGGTATGAGCAATCTTTGGCGGAGTAATTCCGTTATCAACGGGAACAGGGCCGCCAGCTTGCGGGCGGACATCCTGGCAAAATGCCCCCGCCCAAGCCAGAAGCAGAATGGGTAGGAGCCGCATGCTCACAGAATATCGTGTCTCACAACTTACCGTTTGTGGAACGCTCAATAGGAGTGGGCCTGGCTAGTAGAAAATGTCGACTTGATTAGCAAGATGGTATCGAACGGGGGCTCTTTAGATGCTTAAACCTTTACTGCGCTGAAGAGCACGGCGGAATCCGTAACCGCGTTTCATTGTAAGATCGCTCTGTCGATGAATAGGCTACCAATCCGATTCGGACAATGCGGTGATACATTCCAAGGAGTTGGTGCGGGCTGTTATGCGCAGTAAGGGGGGGTATAATGCGGAGCCTACTTGGCCGGGCATTGACGCCCGAAGAACAGTATTTTCGTGATCAATTGCGGCGTGAGTTGGCGGGTTTGAGCCGGAGCATACTTCGTAAGGCGGCAGCACGGAGCCCCGAGCAGTTCTTTGCTGCCGGGTTCACGCTGCTTGAATCCGAAATGCGTCGTGGTGAGCGGTATTCAAGCCGCCCGAGGCTATTGCCGCGTCAGCATACCGTGAGATCTGAACTGACCGCTCCTTAATCTCAACAAAACGCATGTGATTCTAACCGAACGGTGGTGGCCTCCACCCTGCGGCGATTCCTCGCCCCCGGAGAGCGATTTTTATAGAACAAGGTTCGCCGCCCGCTTTTCCGCAAAGAACAGATAACACAGAGCTTTTCCTTGCAAGCATCCGCCGCCAAACGCAGCATTTTGACCACCTCCGAGGCTAAAAAAGGCAGAATGTTTCCCTTTGCTGCGCAGGCCGGTTTTATGGCGATTTATGTCATCTCTCGGGAGTTGCCCGCGTGTTTCGGAAAATGAATAGTGATGGGCGGCTCTGGCAGCGGACGGCAGCCATCGTTTCCTGAGAAAGACACGGTGGAAGACTGCCGGGTGATCGATGTAAATCAGTGGATGCGCAAGGGTGTGCTGGTCCCGAATAGTTTGCGCCGCGGAAGCTGGGTCTGGAGCCGTGCTGGAACTGGGGAAGAGCTGGCTTCGATTGGGTACGCAATCGACACCGTCGGCCCGGCGCCTCCGACGATACGCCTGACCTACACACTCACCGCCACAGGAGAGCATTGCGACTACCCTGTGCGGCTGCAGACTACGCAACCCCGTTTCGGCGGTATCCGATGGTGGTTCACTTGCCCACTTGTGACCGAAGGGCGTCCTTGCCAACGGCGGGTGCAGAAACTCTACCTACCACCGGACGGCCGGTATTACGGCTGCCGCCATTGCTATCAATTTCGGTACGCGAGCCAGCAGGATTCAACTGTTTCCGCATTCGCACAGGCACAAGCGATCCGCGTACGTTTGGGTGGCGATCCCAGAATGCACACCCCTTTTCCGCCCAAGCCCAAAGGGATGTGGTGGCGTACGTATTATCGGCTCAGGCACAGATTCCGGCGCATAAGTCGACGCGTTGAAAATCGTTGGTGGTAAGAATTGGTCTTTATAGCGCTCTATCGCGCGCTGATTTTTCTACCGTAATCTCACGGGTCGGCTGTCTTGAGTTTTTGATTTCGAGTGACAATTCAAGCGCGTTTCTGGTTGGCGGTTTCGTGCAATCGTGCATAGCTTCGTTCGATACTGTCAAGTTGCCGGGCGAAGCGGTCAAGTGGGCGAGGATGCGTCACAATTTACTCATAACCACACTTCGCCTGTTTATGCGAGCGCAGCGGCCTTGACGGACCTGCGGCAGCGGCGATGCTGCAACTCGCGACCGAGGGGACCCGTCTCATGGTCGGCGAGGGTTTGGAGGTTTTCCTGTTCGAGCGGGAGGATGTCTAGTTATTCAGCAACGGCTGAAAATCCTGCCGGTTGTTTTGACAGCGTTCGCCAGTACGTCCAGGACCCGAAGGTCGCGCTCGGTCTGGTGGCCCACGAGACGTTCGTCCCGCAGCCCTATCCGTGGGCGCGCCGCAACCGCCCTTCACTAAGACTAAGACAAGGTTGCAAACCACTCTCCGCTCCCGGACACCTACATCAACGGGAACGGCCCACCGCCGTCCAAAGTGGATTTAGACACACATCGGCGCGAAGTTTGCTTTGAAGTGGACTGGGGGGGGGAAATATGTTCTACAGACTATTTCCGTGGAAAGCAGTATTGGCTTTCGGATCCATATCACTCATTTTCTTGCCGCTGTTCGGCTCGGCCCAGGATCGCGATCGGGACCGTGAGCGTTATAGGGATAACGATCGGGGTATTTATGCGCG
>JAFAWA010000352.1 GCA_019242155.1 Terriglobia bacterium
GATGCCGCCATGGCGCTGATGATCGAGACGATATTCAGTTTCATATCGCCCATGTGCATGTTGCCGTCGCGGCCCCTGGTAAAGCCGCCCACCCGGCCCATGTACTGCGCCAAAACCCGGCCGGGCGGCACACCTCGGACGAAAAACAGGCCCATGTCTCTATGGGACGGAAGAAGGACGTCTTCGGGGGTGGCATGAAGAGCCGTTCCTACCGGAATGGCCTCCTGGCCGCGCCCCACATATACGCCTCCAACGATTTTGCCTTGCCGGTACAGCTTGCGTTCGATCCGGTCCTCTACTTCCCGCATCAGGGACATGTAGTAGAGGCACCGGTGAGCCAGTGCCGCATCCTTGTCAACGGATGCCAACGCACCTGGCGTGATCAGCTCGGCCGCGCTCATAAAAGAATCCTCGCTCCTTGCCGGACCCGCCCTACAGGCGGGGACATCGCTGCAACCGAGTAGTATATCTCCCTTTGTGATTAAACATGTCCATTTCCGCACAGCAAAAACGCTCTGAAACTGGGCTACGCCGCTAAATTGAAAGTTGGGAGTTCTTTCTTGAATGGTTTACAGGGGTATCCTCGTCCGCAACTGGAGCGGGCCGAATGGTTTAGTCTGGACGGCGCTTGGGATTTTGCGCTGGACCCCGGCTATCGCTGGAAAATGCCGGAGCAGGTGCCGTTCGAAGCCAAGATTCACGTACCGTTTTCTCCGGAAACCGCTGCCAGCGGAATAGCAGATACGGGCTTTTACCGCGCCTGCTGGTACCGCCGCCACTTCGACGCTCCCTCTCTTACCGCGGATGAGCACCTTCTGCTGCATTTCGGAGCGGTGGACTACCGCGCGCGAGTCTGGATCAACGGGCATTTCGTCACCGAACACGAGGGCGGCTACACGCCATTCTGCGCGGCCGTCGAGACCCATCTCAATCGCCAAGGACCGCAAACAGTCGTGGTTCTGGCAGAAGATGATCCCGCGGATCTGTCCAAACCACGCGGAAAGCAGGATTGGCAACTCGAACCGCACTCCATCTGGTATCCCCGGACCACCGGCATCTGGCAGCCCGTTTGGCTGGAACGGGTCGCTTCGAGCTACATCGGCGCGGTGCGCTGGACCCCGAACGTGGAACGCTGGGAGGTTGGTTTTGAGGCATGGCTCGCCGGCGATCCTGCCGAGGCTCTTCGCCTCCAGGTCACGCTCTATTCCGGTGAAACGTTGCTCGCCGACGATACTTACGCGGTGGTGGCAGGTGAAGTCCATCGCCGGATCGCACTCTCGGACCCCGGGATCGACGACTACCGCAACGAACTCCTCTGGAGTCCCGCCACTCCTAACCTGATCCACGCCGAACTGAAACTCCTAGGTTCCCGGGGCGAATTGATGGATACGGCCCGCAGCTACACGGCTCTCCGATCCATCGGCGCCCAGGGCGATAAGTTTGTGCTGAACGGCCGGCCTTACCAACTACGGCTCGTACTCGACCAGGGTTACTGGCCCGAAACCGGCCTCACCGCTCCCGACGATGACGCGTACCGCACCGACGTCGAACTGGCCAAATCTCTAGGCTTCAATGGCGTGCGCAAGCATCAGAAAATCGAGAATCCGCGGTACCTGTATTGGGCGGACGTATTGGGGCTGCTGGTCTGGGAAGAGATGCCGAGCGCCTATCGTTTTACTAAGCTCTCGATCGAGCGCCTGGCAAGAGAGTGGGCCGAAGCCATTGCGAGAGATATCAGCCACCCCTGCATCGTTGCATGGGTGCCCTTCAACGAATCGTGGGGCGTGCCCGATCTGCCCGATAGCCCTGCCCAGCGCCACTACGTTCAGGCGCTCTATCATTTGACCAAAACCCTCGATCCCACCCGGCCGGTGGTCGGCAACGACGGATGGGAGAGCGTGGCTACGGACATCGTGGGCATTCACGATTACGACGATGACCCGCAGCGAATCGTGCGGCGCTACGGCATCGACGAGGTGCCCCGGCTGTTTAAACGCGAGCGCCCCGGCGGACGTCTGCTCCTGCTCGAGGGCCAGGCCCACGAGCAGCCCATCATGCTCACCGAATTCGGCGGCATCGCCTTATCGCGAAATGTGCTCGCAACCTGGGGCTATTCGCGCACCGACAACCCGGAAGATTTCGGCAAGCGATACTTCGAACTGTTAACCGTCGTTCGTTGTCTTCCAATCCTTGCGGGCTTCTGTTATACCCAGTTCACCGACACATATCAGGAAGCCAACGGTCTGCTCTATGCGGACCGAACCCCTAAGATTCCCCTGGAACATATCGCGCTTGCTACTCGCGGCCCCCGCAGCAAGAAAGACTACCAGATCGAGTTCGAGTGGCGCGAGCGGATCATGAACAATCAGCGGCACCAGTATCTGATTCCGAGCGAAGACCACCACACTGCGAATGACCCCCGGTAGCCTGTTCCGCTCCTTCTGGATCGCGGGCTTCGAGTGCTCCTGTCATATGAATTCCGCCGGACGGCGGCTCGATATGATCGGGGCTTTAGGCCACGACCGCTGCGCCGCGGCCGATTACCGCCGCCTGCGGGATGTGGGTATCGCGACTGCCCGCGACGGTCTTCGATGGCATCTCATCGATTCGGACGGCCGATACGACTGGTCGAGTTGGCTTCCCATGTTGCAGGCCGCGGGCGAGGCCGGAGTTCAGGTGATCTGGGATCTGTGCCATTACGGCTGGCCTGACGACCTGGACGTCTTCTCGAGCGGCTTTGTCGAGCGCTTTGCGCGCTTTGCCGCCGAGGCGGCCTGCCTGCACCGCGGCCGCACCGGAGAGGCCGGCCTGTTCACTCCCATAAACGAAATCAATTTTCTCACCTGGGGCGCTACACGCGATCTGATCTTTCCTTATGCGCATGGCCGTGGAACGGAACTCAAACAGCAACTGGTGCGTGCCGCGTTGGCGGCCTGCGATGCGATCTGGGCGGTAGATCCGGAGGCGCGCATCTGCTATGCCGAACCGCTGATCCACAACGTGCCGCCGCGCTGGCGGCCATGGGTCACCGGGCCTGCAAGGGCGCAGCGCAACAGTCAGTTCGAGGCATGGGAGATGATCGCTGGGCGTATCCATCCGGAACTGGGCGGCGATCCCCGCTACCTCGATATCCTGGGCGTCAACTTCTACGCGGCCAATGAGTGGGAGGTGCCTGGCGGCCGCAAACTGCATTGGGATAACGGCTCCAACGATCCCCGCTGGATGCCTCTGCACCAGTTGCTGGCCGAGGTATACCAGCGCTACCGCCGGCCTTTGTATATAGCGGAAACCAGCCACTACGGCATTGGACGCGCGGACTGGTTAGACGAGATCGCAGCGGAAGCACTGAAAGCGACCCAGAACGGCACTCCTCTTGAAGGCATCTGCCTCTACCCGATACTGGATCGCTTCGATTGGGAAGATTCCACGCACTGGCACAACAGCGGCCTCTGGGACATGGTGCCCAACGGCGCGGGCTGCTATCGGCGCGTGCTCCACGAAGATTACGCCGAAGCGCTGCGGCGCGCGCAAAAGCTGCTCGATGGCCGGTAGTCATGCGAACGCACGGCTATGTCTCTCCGAGGATCATCGTCACGGCGCGTGACAGTTCGCGCCACTCGTCGCGGTCCCTTGCCAGCGCGCCCCGGCCGGCTTTCGTGATGCGGTAATACCGCCGCGTCCGGCCTGTTTCGGCGCCCTCGTAAGACTCTACGAGTCCCCCATTCTCGAGCTTGTGAAGTGCGGGGTACAGCGTGCCTTCCTTGAAGTCCAATAGACCCCCGGAGCGTTCCTTGATCAACTGAGCGATGCGGTAGCCGTGGTTCGGCTCGACCCGCACGGTTTCCAGGATCAATGCCGGAAGCGCTCCTTTGAAGTTCACGATACCTCCAAATCCTACGCATACCGAAGGTGGGCTTGTCAACGTAGAAGCAGACATGTCCGTATGGCTGCCCGTGTTACCTGTCCAAAAGATTTTCACGGCAGCGCACATTTGGAATGGTATATTGCCCCGAGTATGACAAACCGAATGAAAACTCTTGCACTCTCACTCGCAATCAGCGCTTTCGTTTTGACGCCGGGCCGCGCGCAACAGCCCACCGTATTTGCAAGAGGCTTGCTCAACCCTTCGAAGATCACCCTCGGCCCCTCAGGCACACTACTGGCGGCCGAGGTCGGCGGCACGCCGAATTCGGGCCGGGTTTCTATCATTACCGGCAGCGGAACACGGCGCACGTTGATCGACGGCTTACCGTCCGGTTTGTCCGCTCCGAACATGGACGCAGATGGCGTCAACGGTCTGCTCTTAAACAGCAACGTGCTTTATCTGGCGATCGGCGAGGGCGACACGATGCGCAATGGCGCCCAGCCCGGAACGACGATCGTGAATCCCACGGGTTTTTCATCCCCAATCTTCAGTTCCGTGGTCCAGTTCAACTTTCCGAAATCGGTGGATCAGATCCAGACGGGATTCACGCTGGCCGCGGCGGATCAATCCACTCTGGCCGACGGCAACGTCGTCACGTTGACCAACTCCTCCGGGGACAGCGCAACCGCCACGCTCCTTTCAACATTCCGGTTCCGTCCGGATCCGCAGGCCATTTACCGCAACTCGCACCCGTATGGGTTGGCTCAGTTCCCATCCGATTCAGGCCACCTCTATCTGAACGATGCGGGATTAAACGCGCTGGTACAGGTCGATACGCAAACGGGCAGGGCGCAGACCTTAACTCACTTCGCCAACGTGCGGAACGTGGGTACTTCCGGGCCGCCTGTTGCCGAAGCCGTTCCCGATATGGTGCGGACGTATGGCAATCAATTGCTGGTGACGCTCCTTTCCGGCTTCCCGTTCACGCCGGGTGATTCGCAGGTCGTCCTGGTCGATCCCACGACGGGAAGCATCGCGCCGTTCATCAACTTTCAGTCCTCGGTGATTGATATCGTTTCTCGTCCGCGCTCAGGTACCAGGCCGCAGTTCTTCGAACTGGAGTACAGCGCGAATTTATCAGCGGCCACTCCGGCGCCGGGGCGCATCCTTCAGTACGATACTCCGGCCGGCACAGTCCTGGCGGATGGGCTGAATGGACCGACCAGCCTGGCGCTCGATACCACCGCGGGCATGCTCTACGTTGCCAGCCGCACGGATGGGACGATTCTGCAGATCAGTGTAGGGCAGTAACGCCTTCCTCTGAGCCGCGCGAGGGTACGCATTCGTCGAAAAAGTCCTTCAAGGCGGCGGCTGAATTTGTGACCTGAGCCGCTGCCTGACCAAGTTCCTCACACAACCGAAAGTACATCACCAACAGACGCGCACAAGACTCAGCGAAACACTTTAAGCGCGCCTGGGAGCGGCACTAAGTCCGCCTCAGTATCTTTTCCTCGAAAACACTTCCCTCTTCCGGCCGATGAGGGAAGTATCAATGCAGAATAATGTTCGTTCCGCTATAATGGCCGGAATTCTCTCCGCATTCTGCCTGTTCGACGGCTTATTGAGTGCGCAGCCAACCTTGGACCTGAATCACGTGCGGGCTGTAGACCGCGTTCTAAACCGCATTGACCAGGCCAGGCGCGTAACACTCATAGGCAACCGGCACCCCCTCGCCCGGCCCGAGTTTGACTTGGGCCCGGCGCTGCCGGACTTCCCCATGGAGCGGATCGCACTCGTGCTCCGTCCAGATGCGGCGCAACAACAGGCCCTTGAGGACCTGCTCTCGGCGCAGAAAAATCCCGACTCTCCCTATTACCATCAGTGGCTCACACCGGAAGCCTTCGGCAGATCCTTCGGCGTTTCCGAAAACGATCTTCATGCTGTAGTGAGCTGGCTCGAAGACCAGGGCTTTACCGTCGAATCGGTTCCCGCAAGCCGGCGGGTAATTATGTTTAGCGGAACCGCGGCCACTGTGGAATCCGCATTCCACACCGCCATCCATCGTTACAATGCCGGGGGAAAAGTTCACCACGCCAATGCCGCCGATCCTCAAATCCCCGCAGCCCTGACCGAAGTGGTTAGCGGCCTTATGTCGCTACACGATTTCACCACGCAACCGCAGCATCTGGCCGCCGCACCCGACTACACGAACGGATCATCGCACTACCTATCGCCTGCAGACTTCGGAGCTATTTACAATCTGAATCCGCTATACGCGAGTTCCACTAATGGAACCGGCCAATCCATCGCCATTGCCGGACGCAGTAACATCAACCTTTCAGACGTGCAGACATTCCGTGCCTCGATGGGTTTGCCGGCAAACAGTCCGGCAGTGATCGTTAACGGCACGAACCCAGGTGTGATCGCCGGAAGCGAACAGGGGGAAGCGACCCTCGATGTGGAATGGGCCGGAGCCGTGGCGCGCAATGCCGCGATCCAATTTGTGGTGTCCGCCTCCACCAATAGCAGTGATGGCGTGAACTTATCCGCTCAGTACATTGTTAACCAGAACCTGGCGCCCATCGTTAGTGTGAGTTTCGGGGATTGCGAATCCGCCATCGGAACCGCGGGCAATCAGTTCTGGAACGCTCTCTGGCAGCAGGCCGCCGCTCAGGGGATGAGTGTCTTTGTCGCGGCGGGTGACAGCGGTGCAGCGGGTTGCGATGTGCCTTCAAGTTCCGCGGCAATCAGCGGCCGTGGAATTAACGGACTCTGCTCCTCCCCCTACAGCACTTGCGTGGGCGGCACCGAGTTCAACGACACCGCCAACCCCGCGCTCTATTGGTCGTCCGCGAATACATCAAACTCAGGCTCCGCGGTCAGCTACATCCCAGAAATGGCCTGGAACGAAAGCAGCCTGGCGGGCGGTTCTGGACTATGGGCGGGGGGCGGAGGCGCGAGCCTTGTGTATCCCAAACCTTCGTGGCAGATCGCCCCCGGTGTGCCGACCGACAATCATCGCTACGTGCCCGATGTTTCGCTTACCAGCGCCGCGCATGACAGTTACATGGTGTGCTTGAACGGCCAATTGTACGCATTCTCGGGCACCTCTGCAGCCACACCTGCGTTCGCCGGTATTACCGCGCTGGTTTTGCAAAGACAAGGCGCGCGGCAGGGCAACGTCAACTCGAATCTCTATGTATTGGCCTCGAGCCAGGCTATCGGCGGCAGCGCGGTTTTCCACGATGTGACTGGTGGGAACAACTCCGTGAACGGCGTAGCCGGTTTTTCGGCAAGCACCGGATACGACGCCGCGACCGGGTTAGGTTCGGTCGACGGAAACATGCTGGTCAACTCCTGGACCAGCAGCAGCAGGACTAATGCCTCGTTCCAGATGAGTGCCTCCTCTAACACGATCGCGGTCGTGCAAGCGGCCGCCGCCACTACGGCGATCACCCTCACTGTGAGCGGCGGTTTCAACTCGCCGATCGCGCTCTCAGCCAGTGCGCTGCCCTCAGGGCTCACCGCCACCTATTCGACCTCACTGGTGCCCGCTCCCGGTTCTGGTTCGAGCACATTGACGATTACCGCGGGCGCGCAGGTTGCGCCGGGCACTTATCACATAACTGCCACGGCGAGCGGCGGCGGACTGACCCAGACAGTGCCGCTTACCGTAACAGTAGCGGCGAAATGCTCTTACTCCCTGAGTCAGACAACCGCGCAGGAGCCCAGTCTAGCCGGAAGTTACTTCGTCTCATTGACTGCCACTCCGGGCTGTACCTGGATGGCCTCGAGCAACGTGTCCTGGCTAAGCATCACCGCGGGCGCGTCGGGTGCGGGCAGCGGCAATGTATCGTTCTCACTCACTGCGAATACGGCCGCCACTGCGCGCCAAGCTGTCTTAACCATCGCCGGTATGCCTCTGATGGTTACGCAGTCCGCGAGCTTGTTCTCGCTGAGCGCCGCTTCGGCTACCGTGAGTGCCGGTGGGGGCGCCGGTAGCTTTGTGCTTCTTGCGCCGTCTGCCGGCGCCGCCTGGACCGCCAAAAGCAATGCTTCCTGGATTACTCTGACCAGCGCGGTGTCGGGCGCCGGGAACGCCACTGTGACGTATTCTGTAGCAGCTAACGCCCAGACTGCCTTCCGCACCGGAACGCTCACCGTAGGCGGACTTACTTTTACCGTCACGCAACCGGGTGTCAGTTGTAGTTACTCAATCAGTTTCGGAACTATGACTGCGACTGCCACTGGGTTCACGGACACCGCCTCAGTCACCACGCCAGCCGCATGTACGTGGACGGCGGCAAGTAACGTCTCTTGGATCACGGTCACTCCTAGCGGATCGAAGACCGGCAACGGCACCATCACATTTGCACTCGCCTCAAATAGTGGTTCCGGCCCGCGCACCGGAACCATTACGGTAGCCGGTTATATAATCACCATCACTGAAGGAACACGGCCCGCGGTCCAAGTGGGCCGCCCTCTCGGCTTAGTTGCGAGGCACACCAGATAATCAGCAGACTGCACTGTCTGCTTTCGGTTACGTGCATCGCTCGCTCGATGGTGAGATCAGCTCAGCGAGTACCCGGCAAATCGCGCCGGCGTTCCGCTGAGCTGTTTCCAACTCTTTAAGTCTCTTCGGCAATCGCTCCGCCTGACGTCTCACCCGCCAGTTTTTTCGGTTCAGTACCAACTCTACCGCTTGCGACCCGCTGTGTATGAAAAGACCCTTTTTTATGAACTGTAGAAGCGTACCATAAGCGGTGCAACATACATTGGCAGAACACCTGCAAACTGTTGCTGCAACTCCGGTTCTTTTCAGGCCGCCGCCGCCCGATTACGATTGTCAGACAGGTAGGAGGAAGAAAGAATTCAATGAATACCAATACTATACTTACGTTTTGCCATCTCCGTTGGGACTTCGTATACCAACGGCCGCAGCATTTGCTCTCGCGTCTGGCTCAATCTCATCGTGTAATTTTTATAGAAGAGCCTTCCTTTTCAGAGTCTCCTGAGCCGCATTGGCAACTCCTCCAGCCATCCCCCAACGTTTTAGTCGCGCGTCCGTTAACTCCCTCGCGCGCACCCGGCTTTCATCAGGAACAGATGCCGTATCTGCAAAAGCTAGTCGCGGAACTGATCGAAACAGAGAATCTCCGGGAGTACGTGCTGTGGTTCTATACTCCGCTCGCGCTTCCGCTCGCGGAAGGACTCAAACCGCAAGCAGTCATTTACGACTGCATGGATGAACTCTCCGCGTTCCTGAACGCTCCGCCGGAACTGCTGGAGCGCGAAGCGCAGCTACTCGCTCTCGCCGACCTCGTATTTACCGGCGGACCTAGTCTATATCGCGCCAAACAGAACCGCCACCCGCGCGTTTATTGTTTTCCGAGCAGCGTGGAAGCAAGCCACTTTGCCGCCGCCGCCAACGGAATGCAGGAGGCCGAAGATCAAATGGCCCTGCCCCACCCGCGTCTCGGTTTCTTTGGCGTGATCGATGAGCGCCTCGATATAGGGCTGCTGGATGCGGTTGCGTCCGCGCATCCCGAATGGCAGATCGTGATGGTGGGACCGGTGGTAAAGATCGACCCCGCGACTCTACCGCGCCGCGCCAATCTTCACTACTTCGGACAGCGCGCCTACCAGCAGCTCCCGGCGTACTTGAAGGGTTGGGATGTCTGCTTGCTTCCGTTCGCACGTAATCAATCGACCAAATACATCAGTCCCACGAAAACGCTGGAGTATATGGCAGCGGGCAAAATGATCGCGAGCACGCCTATCACAGACGTAGCCGAACCATACGGCGAGATCGTGTTCCTGGGTGAGACCCCGGAAGAGTTCATCGCCGCCTGCGAGCGCGCTCTCGCGACTTCGCCGGAGGAGCGGTCGTGCCTGCGGGCCAAAATGCGGGAGGTTCTGAGCAAGACCTCTTGGGATTCGACTGTCAACAGCATGCAGCAACTATTGATGGAGGCCGTAGACGCGAAAAAAAAGGGCCGCCCGCATCGTGACTCGGCCCATGCGATTGTGATCGGCGCCGGACCGACCGGCCTCAGTGCCGCCTATCACCTCGGTGAGGATTCGATTCTGCTGGAACAAAACGATCGCGTAGGCGGCTGGTGCCGGTCCATGAACGCCAACGGCTTCACCTTCGACTATGCCGGTCACATCATGTTCTCCAACGACCCTTACGTTCACCAGCTATACCAGATGCTGCTGGGTGACAACGTACATTGGCAGGATCGCGAGGCTTGGATTTATAGCAAGAATGTTTATACCCGGTATCCGTTCCAGGGCGCCCTTTACGGGTTGCCGCCTGAGGTGATTCAGGAGTGTATCGTCGGAGCGATCGAGGCGCGATACGGGTCGCTAAAGAAGAACGGTCCGTCGGCGGGGTCACTGACGCAAGCGCAGGTTCCGGCGAAAAAGAATGGGCAGGCGAGCAGCAGCGCGTCGGAAGGAAAACCCGAGTCGATTACGGATTGTTGTGCGGATGGAGTGCTGGAAAGCTCAGCCGAGTTGTCTAAGGCCGCCGCTGGAGAGGAATATACAGGCGAACCGCGCAACTTCGAGGAATTTATCTACAAGGTGTGGGGAGCGGGGATCGCCAAGCACTTCGCCATTCCTTATAACCGCA
>JAFAWA010000445.1 GCA_019242155.1 Terriglobia bacterium
CGCCGAGGCCTAAAAATGCTGATCCTAGCAATGAAAGGAACAAGAGAGAACGTCTTCGCATCGTCAAATCTCCGCGATCAATCAGGTTAGGCTACTTTCTCCGGAGAGGGTCGGAGTACGTGTAGCAAGGGACATTTTACACCTATCGTCGGCCGGACGATATCCTCCGGTAGAGCTGTTAAGCAGCTGTGCGGTTCGAACCTCTAGTTTCACAGACGGCCGCGGGCCGGTACTGAACTGATCGTCAAGCGCACTCCGGTACTCTGGGCCGTGCTCTCCGTTTTCGAGTAATAGGCAACCACTGATAACTCGGTTCCCTTGGAGAGCAGGATGGGGGTCTTAAAGATGTATGGCGTTGGCCAGTCCGGTTGCAGGTTCTTGGCGAAGAGCATCACTTTCGTAGTGCCGTCGGGCTTGCGCGCCGACACTTCGAGCGATTCTGCGCCGGGGAAAACTTCGGGCCGAAGCGCCAACGCATAGATATCACCCGCGAGCCGGGTAGTCGCCCGGAATTTCTGCTTTTCCGTGGCAACCGGCGCGGCACTCTTTGCCTCGAGAACCAGATCAGAGACTGCGTCAGCGGTGGATTCCTTCGCAAAGAACAGGCCCACTGTACCGCGCTCCAGGACGCGTTCTTTGGCGCCGCGGTAATGGATCTCCGCCACCAAATGAGAGCCGGCGGGTAATCGCCAAGCCGCTGCCTTCGAAAGACTGGTGTAGCCGTACCAAGGCGTCCAGCTCCCGACCCACTGCCCCGTTTCCTGAATCGTGAAGAATGCGGCTCGTACGGCACTGCGCTCGGCGGGCCGGTACTCGAAGCCTCGAAGAAAACGGCCGGAACTCAGGCCCAGATCGATCGTCGAACGCTGGATCGAATCGCCTGACTGCGCCTCGATCGTATTCGCGGGTAGTTGGCGCGTTAGATCAGGTTCGCCAAGATGCCAGCGGTCGAAATCCGCTTCCGCGCGAATCTCCTTAGGCCGCGGCGCGCTAGGGTCCGCGATATTGGTGAACGCTCTGCCCGCGTTCCGTGGTCCTGATCCCTCAACCCAAGAAACCACGAACTGGGTCTCCCGCAAGGTGAGACTGTTGTCGTTGGCAAAGCGGCCGTAGCCCGGAAACGCGGACCAGGGCGGCATGTGGCGGGCGATCACCTCGGCTCGGATTTTCCGTGCTCTCACCCAAGTTTGATCGTAGGTTTCGAGCGGAAACGAGGGGCCGTTTTGAAAATGGCACATCACGCAGTGACTATTCAGAATGCGTACGATTTCGCGGTCGAACAGCACCGTGGTCGTCAATGTCTCATGCGAGTGTACACGTCCCTGCCAAAACGCCCAGAAGATCAGCGGGACCGTGCCCAAAAAAGCTGGGCGTAAAGCTCTCAGAAACCGGCTATTTTGGCGGCGCGACGACATTGAATGTGTAGGCGAAGGTGTGGATTTTGTTGTTGCGGCGGAATTGGGTCCAGGCGCGGTAGCGGCCGGGTTTCGGCATCAGGCCTTCGAAGGTCACCTCCGGTCCACCGCGAATCTTTTCGAGATCAGCGCCCGGCGGAATTATAAATTGGGGCGGGCCGCCCTCATCGTCCGGCATTGCCAGGATGTCGAGCGGATGCGAATGAACGTAGTCCTCCATGTCCTCGCTCATGATCAAGGTGTGCCCGAAAGCGCCGAGGTACGTCTGCAGATCGGTAATGGGGCGGCCGGTTGCGGTGTCTGTGAGCAGGAAATTCAAGTGCCCGTAAAGACCCACCACAAACGTTTCGGGATCGTACTTCACGGTTGCGGTGATGTCTTCGACGGTTTTTGTCAGTTTCGTATCGGGGACCAGGTGCGCCATGTCGCCTTCCAGATCGCCCGAATAGCCGGCCGTCACGAGCGGCAGCGCGAGGAACTGCGCGGAGCCCCCCTTAGGATAAAAGTCGCAGAGCACTTTGTAATAGCCGGCTTTGGGAAGCGTTACCTCGATGGTCCAGGTACCGTCGGGCTGTTCTTCCGGGTGAATGTGCTCGAAGAAGTCCATGTCCTGGCTGATTACGAACAGATGAAAGCGCTTTTCGTGTACCAGTTCGAAATCTTTGACGACGTCGCCCGAAGCAGGATGACGGAACCGGAAAAACAGAGCGGTTTTCTGTCCCGGCTTGACCGCGGCAGGGATCGTTCTGAAGTCAACTTGATAGTCGCGCACATCGAACGGGGCGGCATGCACCAGGTTCATTCCGCAGCGCGGGCACTGCCCCGCCACATCCATCGTGTAGTCCGGATGCATGGGGCACACCCATGCAGTCTCTTCTTCAGGAGCGGAGCCCTGAAAGGCAAGGGAGCCGCTAACAGTCAATACAAGCAGGAAGAAACGCCGCAACATTCGCTTACACCAGTTATTCTACCGGTGCGGGCTGGTTGCGTTTCCTTCGTAGACACCCGTACCCGCGCCGGGCAGTTCGTTACTCCTAGGGCCGGTGTACTTGGCGACGTGCAGGCCGGTACGGTTATCGACCCAATACATCAGTCCATCTTTAAACACCGGATAGGTCCTCGCGATGCCGTGCGGAACGGTAATCGCGTAACCGACCTCGCGCGGAGTTTGCGGCACGGAAATATCGATCACTCGAATTCCATGACCATACCAGCTGTTGAAAATCAGGTTTGGAAACACTGTCGGGTTATGGTTCTGCTGAGCCACTAACCGCCGCGGTTCGCCGCTGGGCTCGGTGATTGCCTGATTCAGGCAGTCGCTCATCTGGTTATCGGGAATGGAGAATCCGCCGATCATGATGGGCGTGATCTCGGATTCGACCGATAACATCCGGGCATAATTTAGCGGGCAGCCGCCGTTCTCATCTGTGATCCAAACGTAGGCGGGCCGGGCTTTCGTGTTTCCCTTAACCTGTGCGGGCCGGTTGGGGACGAATACCGCGCTGTGCGTACCGGTGGGAAGAGCGTTCACGGGAGGGTAAACGTCAAAACGCGATCGGGTCAGCAGGACGAGATACCGCTCGGCTTTGGCTTGGGGCGTGGCACTCGAAGCCAGAAAGGCCTTGAGGCCGGGGTCGTCATTCACCACCATGTGCACGCAGTCATTGGCGACGGCAGGAAGTTTGGCGGCATCGATCACTCCATCGAGTGCCGCAATCGTCGACCGCTGGTTACACCCGGCCATTCCCGCGGCTAACTCGGCGTCCCGATGGTGGGCGATAGCTTCTGAATTGAGTATGTAGAAACCGGCAGTCGTTCCCGCCACGTAGACGCGCTCGCCGTCGTCACTCACAGATAGCGAATGAAGCCGGTTCTGCTCCTGGTTCTGGAAATTACCGGCGCGGCCCGATAGGTTTTTGAGGCCGCTGAAATCCAGAAAACGGCCGTCGGAAAATAGACCCGTCGCATCCGGCTTCTCATTGATGGGCGGGCCACCGACTTCATGCAGGCTGAAGGACGCCAGTACTTTGGCCTTCGGCAGCATTTCGCCTGTATTTTCGTCGGTAACCGCCAAAACATATGCGTCGGCTATGTATAAGCCTGGGTGGTCGGGATCCGGGAGTCCCGATGTCCAGATCGTCATGTAGATCAGGATGCGGTTCGGATTGGCCGGGTCGTGCCAAAGGAAGAATTCGTGCGATTGCGAATGAAAGTCGGTTACCTCGCTTTGCCCCATCGGCAGGCAGGTGTTTCTGTCGATCTGGTACGTGATCATATCGCCGAGGGTCCGGGTCCCGCCGTTACGAACCGTAATCTGGCGATCTTCACCGCGCGAGGTCTTGTAGACAAGCGACCGAATCTCGCGATCGTCGAACCCCTCATTGCCCTCGGACATGGCGGGGATCTCGCCCACTTGGACGGGCGCCTCTTTTTCCGGATTGGTCTGGAGTTTGAAGATGTTGATCGGGTGGCGCTTGCCAGGGCCATTTTCGTGGCCTACGAAAATGCAGTTGCCGGCAATTCCGAGCCCGCGCCCATCGCCTGCGGCATCCAGATCTCCGCTCCGCCAGCCGCCGGTGGCGGGATCCTTTTCCGACGGCACTGTAACGACCCAGTGCAGCGGCTCGAAGTTTCGAAACAGGTGCAGTTCTTTCTCTATTTTCGCGGCGCCGGCTCGGGCGTCTGCTTCCGGTGACGCCGGGTCGATTTTACCCTCCCGGTTCACGCGGCGTGAGGGCATCTTTCCGATTGGTGTCTTGAAAGTCGAAGGCTGGCAGCCGGCCGGATCGTTCGAATAGTCGACGCACTGTCCTGTCAGCACCGGACTCAAGAGGCCGGCAGCTAGAGTTAAGCGGAGAACACCTGCAGCAACGGTCGTCACGGGGTCTATCATATGCAAAATTCGGTTCCCGTGCGAACACTTTCCCTGCAGAATGCCTCGGCTGAAATGCGGAATTGGATTGCGCTGTTCTACTACGCTGATCCGTTCAGATGACTACCGTTCAGCGCCGTGCCGCCCGGCAGCGCGCGGCGGCTGATCACCCGGTCCACCATGCCATACTCCAGAGCCTGAGCCGGGTCCATAATGTAGTCGCGGTCTACATCGCGCTGAATCTTTTCGATCGGCTGCCCGGTGGCGTCCGCGAGAATCTGGTTGAGAGTCTCGCGGGTCCGCAGAATTTCGCGTGTTTGGATATCCAGATCGCTGGCTTGGCCGCCTAATCCTTGAGCATGCGGCTGGTGGATCACGATGCGCGAATTAGGCAGGGCAAACCGTTTTCCCTTCTTGCCCGCGGCCAATAACACGGCGGCCATGGAGGCGGCCTGCCCAACGCAGTAGGTCACGATATCCGGCTGAACGAAATTCATCGTATCCAGAATCGCCAACCCGGCCGTCGTCACGCCTCCAGGTGAATTGATGTACAGGGAAATGTCCTTCTCCGGATCTTCGCTGGCGAGGAAAAGAATCTGCGCGATCACTAAATTGGCTACGCCGTCGTCGATCGCTGTTCCGATGAAAACGATATTTTCCTTTAAAAGCCGGGAGTAAATATCGAAGGCGCGCTCGCCGCGCGCGGTCTGCTCCACCACCATAGGAATCATTGGCCCGTCCTCCTTCTCGGCCGCCACTGCGTTACGCCGCGACCATTGCCTGTTGCGAAACAAACCCGGCGAAGCGCGAAGCACAAAGCGCGATGCGCGAGTCCTGCCATCCCTGGTGAGTGAGCGTCACACGCGTGCCATCCGCTTCCACTGAGAAGTCCACGGTGACTACCTGGCTGTTGCCGCGTCGCCCGTCGGGATGCCACGTAAACGCCACCCGTTCGGGAGGATCCCAAACAGTTACCGATCCCCACTCATGTTCTTCGCCGGATACGCTGCGCTCGAAGATCTTGCCGCCTACCCATGGCTCGATCGCGCACCATTCCGAATTCTCGGTTTCGGAATGGGATGCCGGCGGCCACCATTCGGCGAACTCTTCGGTGAAGAGGCGGAAGGCATCCTCAGGCGGGCAGTCGACGTGTACGCTTTGCTGGATGGGTGCGTGTGCTTCTTTTTGTTTTCCCATGCTCGGTCTCCTTTTTCGCGAAAGCCGAAAATGCGGTCAAAGCATCGCGCCACATGGAATCGATGTGGGCGCGCAGTTCCGCCAGGCTGGTTGGGTTGAGGCGATAGTAGTGGCGCGTGCCGCGGCGTTCCTCTTCGACCAGGCCGGCCGACTTGAGTACCTGCAGATGCTGCGACACAGCCGGACGGCTGACCGGAAGCCGGCTCGCCAACTCTCCGACCGTGAAAGCCCGGTTCCGCAGCAGGTTCAGAACGGTTTGGCGTGTGGGATCGGAGAGAGCGCCGAGCATCCCAGAACCGTCAGCCATGCCTTACGGTAAGCCGAAACTTACCGATATGTCAAGAGGCTTACCGGCCCTTACGGTTTCGACGGAGCTTTCGGCGAGACCGGCGCGTTCGCGCTCATTTTCGCTTGAAATTCCGGGTACATGGTCTCCGCGCCGCCCAGCACCGCATCTTCCGGAAGATGAAACTTCTTCGCAAACTCACTGACGAATGGATTCTTACCCGGTAAATAGTTAGGCACTGCGCCGCGAGGGCGGTCGGCAATCTCTTCCACCGATTCGCAAGGATAGAGCCAGTTCTGGCCTTCCGGCACGACCAGCCGGAAGACTTGCGATCTGACAAAAGGCTCCGTCAAGTAGACGGGATCGGTAACGATGCTGACGTGAGTCATGTAGTCGCCATTGCGGATGAAATGTTCGGTCAGAGTGGCTTCATCGCTTTCAGGCAGGCCGTTGCGCCTGAGTTGGCCCTGCTTGATGTGGGTGGTGTAGACGGTGAGCGCGTTTCCCTCCCATTTGCCGGTGGAAAACCCCATCCAGGTATGCGCGGCAATCGCGGGAGGGTGCGGACGGTCGTCCATCCAAATCGTGCGGTTCTGCTCGTACGTGCTGATGTATTGGCGAATCGCGATGACACGCTGGGATTGCGGGTCCCTCTCCTCCCAAATGCGGAGGTTCAGCGGGCCGCCGTAGATATACGGGACCACGTGGACCTGGCATTGATGCTCGGGCACAGTGAGGCGCGATGGATCCCAAGCCAAAGCCCAACTCCGCGCCGCGTCCGTAATCGGCACACCGTAGTATTCGGTCAGAGCCGGATTACCGACGCTTTCTTCATGCGGCGCCGGGGCCCAGTTGCCGCTGAGGTCTGCTCCTGGCGAGGGGTTTAAGGATCCGGCCGTTTGATTAAAAGCAGGCATCCACAGTCCGGCGGTCAGGAACAGTAACAGAACGCGTTGCGGTTGTCGCTTCATACTCCGCTTTTTACCCGTGGGATTACTTTATCTCTGGGGACCTTGCCAGTCAATCTCAGGACGCAGCTCACGACGCAGCGGCGTCTTGAGTGCTATTCCTTCTTTGTGATCGCAGCGGGCGGTTCGCCGGTAAGTGCCTCCGCGGACAGCACTACCAGGTCCACACGACGGTTATGCGCTCGCCCCTCCTCGGTTTCGTTGGTGTCGACGGGGGCGTTCTCGGCGAAGCCGGAGACTGACAGGCGTTCGACCGGAAACTGATAACGATCGCGGAGCAGCTCGAGCATGGCGATGCTTCTAGCTGTCGATAACTCCCAATTGTTGCGGAACCTGGAGTTATGAATGGGTATGGAATCCGTGTGGCCCTCGAGCCGTACCGGGTTCGCAAGCCCTAGTAATACGGGCGCAATTTTGTCCAGAATCGGGAGGCTCGCGCTGCTCACACCATCACCGCCCGACGCGTAAAAAGCTGCTTCGCGTAAGCTGACGACCAGCCCCCGGCTGTCTACCGCGACCGACACCTTGCCGCTCTCCAATTCAAGCTTCAAGGCCTGCTTGAGCACTTCCGACGACTTCGCTAGATCGGCACGGGTCGCCGGTGCCTGCGGCGGGGGCGGCAACGGCGGAGCGGCGGTATGTGTCCGTGTGTCGCCCTTGCCGTCCGGCGCAGTTTTGCGATTATTCAGAATCCCATCAAGAGCTTGTGAGAGCTGCCCGTGCTGCATGGCGTCACGAATGGACTCAGCCACCTGTTTCGCCATCCCTCTGTCCTTTTGCGCCGAAGCATACATGACAACGAAAAACGCCAAGAGCAGAGTCATGAAGTCCGCATAGGATACCAGCCAGCGCTCGTGATTTTGAGGAGGAGTCTTAGCCGCTTTCACTTTAGACTCCCGATGCAGAGACGCTCGAGACGCGTCTCGCAGACGCTCTGACCTGCTCTTTTGAAACCTTCTGCGCCGGGGAGGTTTCCGGGTTGAACACTGCCAGTTTCAGACGAATGAGCGAAGGATTTAGACCTTCAACAATTCCGGCCATACCTTCGAGCGTCATCTGCTTGAGTATTCTGGTTCGCTCGATACGCGCACGGATCTTGCTGGCGAAGGGCAGAAACAGGATGTTGGCCGATCCGACCCCATATACCGTGGCAACGAAGGCTACAGCGATACCGTGGCCGACCTCCTTGATGTCGTCCAGGTTCTTCATAACCTGAATCAGCCCCAAAACGGCACCGATGATGCCGATCGTCGGAGCATATCCGCCCGCTGATTCCCAGACGCGCGCAATTTGTTCCTCGGCCTGCTCACCCACTTCTATGTCGGTCTCCATCATATTGCGAAGGTCGGTGAGGTTGGTGCCGTCGATTGCGAGGTTGAGCGCTTTTCGCATAAACGGGTCCGAGATCCGGGGGACCTCCAACTCCAGGCCGACGATCCCGCCCTTGCGGGCCAGTGTGGCCAGGCCGGTCAACGTATCGATCATTTCGGACACTTGAGCCCCTGGCTCCAAAAAGACCTGGTGCAATCCTTTAACGGCCCGGAGAAAGATCGGCAGCGGAGTGGTCACCAGGACCGCGCCCAGCGTTCCGCCCAGCACGATCAGAGCGGCCGTGATTTGGGCAACGTCCTGTACACTTCCCTTTTCGAGGACCAAGCCGCCCAGGATGCCTATGACTGCGAGGGCCAGGCCGCCGAGAGTGGCGAAATCGGGCCGTGGTCCCTTGCCGCTTTCCGGCTTCTCACCGCGCGCTTGCTTGGTTGCTGAGCTTTTTGCTTCGGCCATTAGCTTCGATCTTTCGGGTCCGGGCCATCTGCCGGTTCAGTAGAGACGCCTAAAACCTGTCCAGGGTCTAAAATCCGTCTGCGGAAGTCTACTACCAGTTGAATGACTTGCTCAGCCGTCTCCCGCACACGGAAAATCTGCCCATTGGTTAAAGTGATCACCGTGTCCGGTGTAATCTCGATGCGCTCTATGAGATCGGAGTTGAGAACGATCGGAGCGTGGTTAAGACGTGTAAGCCGAACCATAGTGACTTCATAATTCCTATCGGCGGGCCGGGACTGCCGGATTATAGTCTTCGACGTTGGTCCGATAAGCTTTTTGGGGGACGCATGACTTTCGTTAAAACGCGGGTGGTACTAATGCCCGCCTTGGGGCTGAGATATGCCGGAGGGGATATCCCTCAAAGCTGCGCACAGGAGCACGACGAGCTGCTCCAAAGTGTTCTTGAAGAGCTTAGTCAGCCCGGTCTGGATGCCGAAAGTCTAACGGTATGCTACGGCCTGCTTCAACACCTAAAGCAGGTGCAACAGTACCTGTTCAGTAAGTTGCCTGCGCAGTAAGTTTAGAAAACGCGCGGTCGATCCACTCGGAGGGTAATTCATGGACTGCGCTACGCATTTTGTCCTGCCACCAGTTGGAAATCTGGCGCATGTCGTCCCGCTCGTAGCGATGCTCGATCATCGCGAAAGAGTTCTTCTGGTATAGAAGAACATCAATCGGAAAATCCACGTCGGCGGCGCACAGCCGGGTCGCATCAAAAGCGAGAATGCCGACTTTGAACGCGTAGGACATGCTGTCGGCCTGATTCACCGAGCGTTCGAGAATCGGCTTCCCGAATCCGGAGGCGCCAATGATCTGGTACGGCGTGTCCGGACCCACTTCCACCCAGTTGCCTTCCGGGTAAACGAGAAAGAGGCGATGGGAAGTGTCTGCCGACATCTGACCCCCGATTAGGGAGCGGATGTTGAAATTCAGATTCGATGTTTCAAGCGCCACCCGGTCCTCTTCGGCTGCCCGCCGCACCTGGCGTGCATAGAGATCGACCACTTTGGAGAGCCGCTCCCGATGGGTAGCATCGCGGGCGAAGGCCTCTTCAAAATGCAGCAGGACTTTGTCCCGAAGGGAACGCAGACCGGAGTTCATCACAAAAAATGAAAATCCCGGCCCCTGATAGGTGGCGGTCTTGCGCGCAATGAGGCACTCGTTGCCCGACATCATGCGGGTGTCTGCGATCCCGACCAGCCCCTGATTGACGGTGATGCCGAGACAGAACGTCATCCTGCGCTCCCCATCGCTAGCCGGCCGCTCCAGCCGCGGTTGCCGGCTGTAAAAAGAAGTCCTGTAGAAGACAGTCGTCGATGCGGTTCATTTTGCCTTGAAGTCCATCCAGAAATTCGTGAAGGCCGGAGGCGAGGGTGGCATCTACCCGCGCGTAATCCAGTTCGGATTTGAGCATACCAAGACGTTGTTCGGAAGGACATGAAAAAGTGCCGGCAGGGTTTCCGGTAATGAAGTGCAGGGACCGGTCCGCCCTTCCGACAGAGTAGCGTACGGCACGAGGGAATTCATTATCGAAGATCAAAAAATCCACCAGGCGGGCGGGCGATATCCGCCCATACCTCTTCCGGTACATCTCAAAGCCGCTAACGGATTTGAGGACCGCCGACCATTGGATCTCATCGTAAGGAGTGCCTACATCGCTGATCGAAGGTAGAAGGATATAGTATTTCACGTCCAACAAGCGCGTGGTTTTGTCAGCGCGTTCGAGCGTTCGCCCCAGACCGATAAACTGCCAGGCCTCATTGTGCGTCATGGTCGAGTCGGTTACACCCTGAAACTGATCGCAGGCCATGCGAATTTCGTGAAAATATCTGGGCAGCGCATCGGTCGTGAGATTGCGGGAGTCGCGCACCAGCAAATAGAGCTCATTGACCTGCTCCCACATCTCCGAAGAGATGATCTCGCGGACGGAGCGGGCATTTTCCCGGGCGGAGCGGATGCAGGAAAAGATCGAGTTCGAATTGCTGGAATCGATGGTCAGGAACTCAATTACGGTCTCCTGCGTCGATTCTTCGTACTTTTCCTCGAAAAGATCGGCGTCGCCGGTGGTATCAATGATGGGCTGCCACTGCTTTTCTTCGTATGAGGGCAGATCCAGCATCAGATGAAGATTCACAGCAATGAAGCGAGCTACGTTTTCGGCGCGCTCGATGTAGCGGGCCATCCAGTAAAGCGAGTTGGCCACACGGCTCAGCAGAGGCCTGGTGGCGGTCATGAAGGAAACTCCGAAGCTAAAGCCCAGGTATCTTTACTGCCGCCGCCCTGCGATGAATTGACCACTAGGGAGCCTCGCCGCAAGGCCACGCGCGTGAGGCCGCCGGGCAGCACGTAAATATCTTTGCCATACAGTATGTAGGGGCGCAAGTCGACATGCCGGCCTTCAAAATGGTCGTCGATAAGGGTCGGTACGCGAGAAAGAGCAAGCGTCGGCTGCGCAATGAAATTCCGCGGATTCGCCTGGATGCTGGCTGCGAAGTCCTCGCGCTGCTTTTGACTCGAGTGAGGGCCGACCAACATACCGTAACCCCCGGACTCATTGGCCGATTTGACCACGAGAGTTTCAAGGTTCTCTATGACGTGCCGGCGGTCGGCATCCCTCCAGCATAAATATGTCGGCACGTTGGGCAGGATCGGATCTTCCCCTTCGTAGTAACGAATCATGTCCGGTACGTAGGCGTAGATGACTTTATCATCGGCCACGCCGTTGCCCGGGGAGTTGGCGAGCGCCACGTGACCTGCTTTGTATGCTTCCATCAGACCAGGGACTCCTAATAGAGAGTCGGGGCGGAAGGCCTGCGGGTCGAGGAAATCGTCGTCGATGCGGCGGTAAATCACATCTACGCGCTCCAGGCCTTTGGTGGTGCGCATGAATACGTCGTTTCCCGAGACCGTTAAATCGTGGCCTTCCACCAACTGTACGCCCATCTGCTGGGCCAGAAAACTGTGCTCGAAATAAGCCGAATTGTACATACCGGGGGTGAGCACCACCACCGTGGGGTCCACGCCGCGGGGCGCGATGGATTCGAGCATTTCAAGCAACCGGCTGGGATACTCATTTACCGGCCGCACCTTCAGGCCTTCGAATACTTGAGGAAAGATGTGCTTCAGTACCTCGCGGTTCTCAAGAACATAGGAGACACCCGAGGGAACGCGCAGATTGTCTTCGAGAACGTAGTATTGGCCGTCGCCATGGCGCACGAGATCGGTGCCCGTGATATGGCACCAGATGCGGCGCGGTGGATTCAAGCCTTGACACTGAGGACGGAAGGAGGCCGCGCTCAAAATTACCTCGGCCGGGATCACTCCATCCTTAAGGATCTTTTGATCGTGATAGATATCATCGATGAACTCGTTGAGCGCGTGTATCCGCTGCCGCAGCCCGCGTTCGATCCGGGTCCACTCGGCGGCCGGAATGATCCGCGGGATGAGATCGAAAGGGAAGATTCTTTCCGTTCCCGCAGTATCGCCGTAGACGTTGAAGGTGATGCCCATCTGCAGCAATAGCCGGTCGGCTGCATGCTGATAGCGAAGCAGCTGTCCGTCCGAGAGGCCTTCAATCGTATCTACCAGGAGCCTGGCATGGGAGCGAGGGCAGCCGTCCGGTTGAAACAGCTCGTCGTAGTACCCGCCGGTATCGTATGGAGAAAAGCGCACCTGTGCCTGTTAAACTGCCTAACTTAGAATTGTGGCGCAGACGCGCCAATCCGATCAAACAAAAAGAATTTATTGGAGCAATCGGCGATACTCAAGGGGGTGTCTGAAAAGTTTTCTTGCTGGGCCAAACGATTGAGCATAATGCGCGGCGCGGCGATGTCCAGCAGCGTATCCGAGGTCTGCACCCGGTATTCGTAGTCCTTACTGAAGCGGCGATTCCGCCCTAGCTACGCGAAGGTGCGTTCCACGATCCGCGTTAGCCCTTTGGCCTGGAAAGCGTGCTGCCCGTAATGAGGTTAGTCCTTGCAAACGTACGAAAGAGCACGTCCACATCGGCTGGCCGTCCCACTCGACCAGCCAGCCGCTTTAGCCGCCTATCAAAATCGGACATAGTTCATCCGAAGGAAGCAGTCGTTGAACAACATCTCACGCTCGTTGCTAACGCCGGCTCCCCTAATCGCCCCGTTGCCGCGAGGCACAATGCGCCGGGCAGCAACAATGGCCCCGCTGGGTTTGGCACACCCTGCAATGGGTTGATCAAATGGGACTATCCAGTGACATTGATGCGCCCAATATCAGTGGGCGCTTCAAAACGGCAATCTCGTCGGTTTTTTACAATCCCAGCAATATCAAGATCTGGTTTACGAATACCAAATATTGCAGCCCGGCTTTATAGGTAACACCGTTCCCCATACCCAAATGGACAACCAGCCCTGTTACCATAAGACTAACTATTGCGGAATCTGTATGAATGCTTCGGTCTTCTATCTTGCCGAACTACAGTTTGACCCCGCGCAGAGAAACACCGTATTTCAAGCCTACTATGCGCAGGGCTCGTACAAACATTCGACCAGCTATACCTTCAAGCCATGTCTCATGAACTCGGGCATGCAATAGGTAGCGAGGCCATACCTTATGGAGAAGCAGACAATGCGCAACTTAACGCTCTTGATAATCCTAACACTAGCTTTCACCGTTTCTTTAACTGCACAAGGGCGCCGCCAGGTCGGCCAAATCGATGATCCCAACACCCCGGATAGGGCACACTTCCAACTATCTGTCATTCGCGAATATGATTCCCTGAAAGACCTATACACAGATTCCGACCTTGTCGTCCAGGGTGATGTGAAGTCTGTGTTACCGACTGTTGATCTCTCACTCTCGAAATCGGGACATAACCTAGTCACCGGAGTCCTCTTTACTATCACCGCAACCTATAGAGGAACTCCTCTTCCCCAAGTTGTAGTTGTTCAGAGCGGCGGGACCATAGACAAGCTAGAGCGGATTCCTGACCAATTCCACCTTATGCAGCAGGGCGAACATTATATTCTCTTTCTTGTAGACGATTCCCGTTTATCGGCAGCAGGTGCGCGCCATTCCCCAACTTACGCGGTAACAGGTGCGTGGACCGGTCATTTTCGAGATATTAAAGGTGTCCTTCAGCTAAGCCCAGCCACGAACCCGGCACTACGGGCGCGTTATGACGGCCGTGCCCCAAGCGTCCTGCTCGGGGACCTCGCTGCCATTGGCCGATGAACGTTTGCGCATAATGCGCGTCGCGGCGATGTCCAGGAGCGTTTCCGGGGTCTGCACACGTTATTTGTAATCCTTACTGAAGCGGCGATTCCGCGGTGATCACGCGAAGGTCCGTTCTACGATCCCCCTGAACGCTCTGGCCTGGAAAGCGCGCTGCCCCCGTTTCGCATTCTGCAACTTCCATCCGCGCCCCGCGGCCTCGCGGGTCTGCTCGTCGATGGCCATTGCAACAGCGATGCTCCCGCCGCTGCAATGGATGCTGGACTTTTCAAAATACCCTCTAACGGATCATTTTCGGCTGGAAACCGCCAACCGCTAGAATTGAAGGGATCCTGTGCGAAAATTCTGGGAACAGATCCGCCGCCGCCTGACCGGCCGCATTCGGTACCGTATGACGCAAGGCGGCCTGCTCTTCACTCTCGCGATGCTGCTGGTAGGGCTCGGAGCCGTGGTTTCGGCGAACAATCTTCTCTTCCTGGTGCTCGCTGCAATGATGGCCACGGTCCTGGTCTCGGGCCTGGTAAGCCGGTTGTGCCTGGCAGGGCTGGAATTGGATTTTCTCCTGCCCGAGCATGTCTCGGCAGGGCGCAAGGTTCCCGGCAGATTGCTGGTGCGGAACGAAAAATGGGTGATCCCCTCGTTTTCCATCCGAGTGGAAGCGATTCGCGATGCCGGCGGCCCGGCGCTCCAATCGGGCGTCTATTTTCCGTTGATCACGGGCGGAGCCATGATGGACGCTACGGTGGAGGTGTTATTTCCGAGGCGGGGGGCATATCGGCAGAACAGCTTCGCCTTTTATACCTCGTTCCCTTTTGGATTTCTGGAAAAGTCGGCGCGGGTGACACTGCGGAGAGAAACGGTCGTGTATCCGTCGATCGATCCCCAACCGGCATTCGAAGATTTATTAACCGGCATCGCCGGCGAAATTGAAACCCATTACCGGGGCTTGGGAAAGGACTTTTATCGCATTCGGCCCTACGAAGCATTTGAGAGCAGCAGGCATGTTGATTGGAAGGCTACGGCGCATGTGGGCAGTCTTCAGGTCCGCGAATTTGCCCGCGAGCAGGAGCAAACCGTCGAAATGTTTCTCGACCGCGATGTGCGGCCCGAAATGGATCATTGGTTTGAGTCGGCCGTAGACTGCTGCGCATTTCTGGCTTGGGAGCTTTCGAGCCGCGGGACGTCCATTCTGTTCCGGTCCCAGGGCTTTGCCGTGCGGCAGCCTCTCGAAGGCGATATATATACCATCTTGAAGTATCTGGCGCTGGTCTATCCGCAAAGGGGAGACGCGCCCGAAGCGCCCCTCGAGGATTCCAGCTATAAAATCGTGCTCACCACCGCACCGGGCCGGTTTCGCGAAGCAGGCTGGCTCGGGGCGCGGATACTGGGGAACGAGTTAGGCAATGCCCAACGCTTTGAATCTAGCCCGCTTGATACGATAAATAAACATCTTGACTAGAGCGATTCCGGACATTCTGGCTCGTATTGTCGCCAAAAAGAAAGAGGAACTGGCCGAAGCTCTCCCTATAGCCGCCTGGGAACGGAGCGTCGAAGCGCGGCAGACGAAGCGGCGTGACTTTCGCGCCGCATTGGTTTCCCGCACACCCGCAATCATTGCCGAAGTGAAAAAAGCATCGCCCAGCAAGGGTATCCTCTCCGCCGATTTCGACCCCGTGCGCATCGCCTGCGAGTACCAGCGCGGCGGCGCCGCGGCTCTTTCTGTTCTTACCGACCAATCCTTCTTTCAGGGCAGCCCGGAGGACCTGGAGCGTGCGCGGGCCGCCGTTTCGTTGCCGGTATTGCGCAAAGACTTCACCATCGCGCGGGAACACGTTCTCGAAGCCGCTGCGCATGGCGCCGATGCCATTCTCTTAATTGCCGCCATCTTGGAGGAGCGCGCCATCCGGGATTATCGCGAAGCGGCAGCCACGTACGGATTGGCGGCTCTGGTCGAAGTGCACAACAGCCGCGAGTTGGACGTGGCGATCGACGCCGGCTGCGACCTGATCGGCGTCAACAACCGGGATCTCACTACCTTCCAGGTCTCCCTCGAAACCTCTCTGAGACTCGCCGAGGCCATGCCCGATAACGCCATCCGTGTGAGTGAGAGCGGGATTCAAGATGCTGCCGATATCGCCATGCTGCGTAGCGCCGGATATTCGGCATTCCTGGTCGGAGAGCATCTGATGAAAG
>JAFAWA010000399.1 GCA_019242155.1 Terriglobia bacterium
CCACGATCCGGATCTTCGAACTAGAGCTAGTCGTCGACCCGGTGACGCCGTTCGGGCTGTTGTCAGACATACAAAATGCTTACAAATTCATTCTAAAGTTGCGATAGTACTATGTCAATTGTAACGTTCAGACCCGCAGGTATATTCCTGGTTCCGGTTTCCGCGCCCCAACCCGTTCCCACCCGCCGGTAGTGGCGATTTTTCCCCTTTTGCATGAAGAACTTGCGGAATGGCAGGCAGCGCTTTTGATAAGGTGTTGAGATGACCCAAGAATTGGCGGAACTGGATTTTCAGCGGTTCTGGCGGCGGCTCCAGCAGTTGGGGCTGAACGCCTACGAATCCCGTTCCTATTTAGTATTGCTGGGGCATCCTAAGTTCAAAGCACTGGAGTTGGCCGCCCGTGCGCATGTGCCGCGCCAGAAAATCTACGAAGTCCTCGACAGCCTGGTAGAAAAAGGCTTTGCGCAGGTGGTGCAAGAGAAGACCAAGCTGTTCTCCGCCGTCGAGCCCAGTCTTGCCATTCCCGGGTACCTCGCCCGAAAGCGGCAGATTCTGGAACAGGAGTTGACCGATAACGGCCGTGCCGGGACCGGGTTGATAGACGACCTGAAAGGCCTATATTCCGAGGGCCAAGGCGGGCGCGGCACTCTGGACTTCCTGAGAATCGTTACCGAACCGGCCCAAACCGCGGCCGAATACCGGCGCATGCTGGGAGAGGTCAAACGCGAATATCTGGAATTTTCGCGGCCGCCCTACGCTGTAGACCCGCTGGACGAGAAGCTGGTAAAACAGGCGGGCCAGGGCGGCGTGTCCTGCCGCCTGATCCTGGAGGCGGCCACGCTCGATGAAGAACACCGGCAGCGCCTCGCCGAGTACCAGGCATCCGGCGTCCAGGTTTGCGTGGCGGATTCGCTGCCGATGAAGTTGGCTGTGTTCGACAGCCAGCACGGCATGATTGCGCTGCTCGACCCTGTGATTACCCGCCCGGCGTGGACCGCAGTAGTCTTTCACCATGAGGGAATGGGGGAGGCCATGAAAGGCCTGTTTGAAGACCACTGGAGACGGAGCCGGAATCTTTAACCGGCTACGCGCCGAAACTATCGCGTCGGCCCGGCGACCCCGCGCTGCTTCCGCGTTAAGATCTCCCGTACAGCGTAAATCCGGCGATCCTGGCTTTCGAAGTAGGTTCGCATCATCATCTCGCCAATCAGGCCGGTGCTGAACATCATCAACCCCGCCAGCAGCATTAGCGCGCCCGCCACCATCAGGGGACCGTGCTCGGTAACGATGTCCCTGCCCAGCAGCTTGTTGATCAGCAGGTAAACCATCGCCGCCCCGCCGAGAGTCGTGCCGAGCAGGCCTAGCGAGCCGAAAAAGTGCATCGGGCGCGTGAAATACTTCAGTAGAAATTTGATCGTCAGAATGTCGAACAGCACGCGAAAGGTGCGGGTGATGCCGTAGTGCGAACCCCCCGTAGTTCGCATCACATTGCGAATCGGCACCTCCGCAATGCGCGCCCCGTAAAAGCTGGCCAGGGCGGGAATGAAGCGGTGCAACTCTCCGTAGAGGTTCACGTCCCTCAAAATCTCGGCGCGGTACGCTTTAAACGTGGTGCCGAAATCGCGCAGATTTACGCCGGAGGCTTTCGCCATAAGCCAGTTCGCGATGCGTGACGGAAGCTTGCGGCTGAATGCGTTATCTACACGGTTCTTGCGCCATCCGCTCGCAATGTCGTAGCCGGCATCGATCTTCTCGAGCAGCGCGGGAATATCTTCGGGCGCATGCTGGAGGTCGCCGTCCATGGCGATTACGATCTCTCCTTTGGCTTCATGAAATCCCGCCGAAAGAGCTGCTGTCTGTCCAAAGTTGCGCCGTAACCGGATCACCTTGAGGTGCCCGTCGGTCTCCACCAGGTTCGCGAGCAATTCAAAACTGCGATCGCTCGACGCATCATCCACAAAAAGAATCTCGTAAGAACGCTGCAGTTGCTCCATCACCGCCGTCAAGCGGTCATATAGCGGAAGAATCGAATGTTCTTCATTGTGGATCGGAATCACGACAGACAACATGTGCGTATTCGGTCATCTTACCATTCGGCC
>JAFAWA010000431.1 GCA_019242155.1 Terriglobia bacterium
ATGCAACAACTATTTCGACAACAACAATTCGGTTCCTGATCAGATTCACCAGGAGATGCTGCATGCTTTGCGTACGCTCGAACAGCGTATGGAGCAGAAACTCGGGGATCTGGAGAACCCTCTTCTCGTAAGCGTGCGTTCCGGCGCGAAGTTTTCGATGCCCGGCATGATGGACACGATCCTGAACCTCGGCCTTAACGACGAAACGGTCGGGGCTTTAGAAACCAAGAGCCAGAACCCGCGCTTTGCTTACGATTGCTACCGCCGGTTCATCCAGATGTTCGGCAATGTCGTGCTGGAGATCGGCAAGGACGAGTTCGAGGCCGTTTTCGATGGTCAGAAACAGAAGGCCAAAGCTAAGCTCGATACGGAACTCAAGGCCGGCGACCTTCAAAAGGTAATCGAAGGCTACAAAAAGCTGGTTCAGAAGAAGACCTGCCGGCCGTTCCCGCAGGATGCCCTCGAACAGCTCGCGGGCGCGCGCGATGCCGTTTTCCGCTCCTGGAATAATCCCCGCGCCATTCACTACCGGCGCATGAACCAGATTCCCGATAACATCGGCACCGCGGTGAACGTCCAGGCCATGGTGTTCGGAAACCTGGGCGATACTTCCGCCACCGGCGTCGGCTTCACACGCAACCCGGCCACCGGAGAGAAAGTCTTTTACGGCGAATTTCTACCCAACGCGCAGGGCGAAGATGTGGTGGCCGGCATTCGGACGCCGATGCCCATTTCGGAACTTGAGAAGTGGAATTCCGAAGTCTACAATCAGCTTCGCGAAATCACCACTATGCTCGAGAAGCACTACCGCGATGTGCAGGACTTCGAGTTCACCGTCCAGGAGAACAAGCTTTACATGCTGCAGACGCGCAACGGCAAGCGGACCGGTCCGGCGGCCGTGCGCATCGCTGTCGATATGGCCGGGGAGAACCTGATCACCAAAGAAGAAGCCGTTTTGCGCGTGGACCCGCAACAGCTCGATCAACTGCTGCATCCCGTGCTCGACCCTGCCTCGAAACGATCGCTGGCGAAGCTCGCGATCGGCCTGCCCGCTTCTCCCGGGGCCGCCGTTGGCACCATCGTGTTCACGGCTGATGAAGCAGTCGAGAAGGCCGCCACCAAGCAGCCGGTAGTTCTGGTCCGCAAAGAGACCGTTCCCGACGATATTCACGGTATGGAGGTGGCGAAGGGCATTCTTACCTCGCGCGGCGGCATGACCAGCCACGCGGCCGTGGTCTGCCGCGGCATGGGCACTCCCTGCGTTGCCGGAGCGGAAGTCTTCCAGGTCGACGAACACAGAGGTACGGTAAGCGTCACACAAGGCGGAAAGACGATCACTCTGAAAGAAGGCGACTGGATCTCGCTCGACGGTTCCACAGGAGAAGTGTTCGCGGGCCGCGCCAACACGCTCGAGGCCGACCCGTCTTCAGGTATTCTCGCAACCTTCATGGAATGGGCCGATGAGTTCCGCGGCAAGTTCGGCGTGCGCGCCAACGCCGATATTCCACGCGACGCCCAAAAAGCCCGCAAATTCGGCGCCGAGGGCATCGGCCTCTGCCGCACCGAGCACATGTTCTTCGCCGAAGACCGCATTCCGCACATGCAGGCCATGATTCTGGCCCGCGAAGAGAAGTCCCGCCGCAGGGCATTGGCCAAGCTGCTCCCCATGCAGCGCGCCGATTTCGAAGGCCTGTTCAAGGCCATGGACGGATTCCCCGTAGTGATTCGCACGCTCGATCCACCGCTGCACGAGTTCTTACCCAAGCGCGAGGATTTGATGGTCGATATCGCCGTGCTTCCCTACGCCGATATCAAGAAGAAGAAGGAACTGGCCGCTAAATATGAACGCTTCGGCGCGGAGGTGAAGAACCTCAAAACCAGCGTACCCGAGCTGCTCAAACGCGTCGAGGAGTTGCACGAGTTCAATCCCATGCTTGGGCACCGCGGCTGCCGGCTGGGCATCACTTATCCCGAGATTACCGAAATGCAGGCGCGCGCCATTTTCGAAGCGGCCGTCCGGGTGGCGAAAAAGGGCATCAAAGTAATTCCCGAAGTTATGATTCCGCTGATCGGCGATGTCAAGGAACTTGAGAACCAGAAGAAAATTGTCGTTGATGTCGCGCGCGAAGTCTTGGAAAAGGCCGAGATGCCCGACCTGAAATATATGGTCGGCACGATGATTGAGATTCCGCGCGCCGCGCTGACCGCCGGTAATGTTGCCAAAGAAGCCGAGTTCTTCAGCTTCGGCACCAACGACCTGACGCAGACCACGCTCGGTATCTCACGCGACGACTACAACTCGTTCCGCAAAGATTACGAGGATCGCAAACTGTGGGCCAACGATCCGTTTGCCGTTCTCGATCAGGAGGGTGTCGGCAGGCTGGTGAAATTGGCGGTTCAGGAAGGACGGAAGACCCGTTCTGACCTCGAGATCGGCATTTGCGGCGAGCACGGGGGTGAACCGGCTTCGGTTCAGTTCTGCTACCGGGTGGGAATGGACTACGTTTCCTGCTCACCCTACCGCGTGCCGATCGCCCGTCTCGCAGCCGCCCAAGCCGCAATTACAGGCGACAAGTCGGAAGCGATGCGAACGGCGTAGACCACGGAGATCCGCAGGGTGGCCAGCACTTCCGGCCGCCCCGGACGGCTTACTTCCGCGGCTGTTCGCTAGTCTTATCTTCCGGAAGCGGCGCCGGGGTCTCAGTCGTGTCGAACTTGATTTCCGATTCGGCCGAGTACTTGTGGTACAGGTGATACTCGTTGTCGTTGCGGGTGAGGACTTCACCTCCGCTGATCAGCACCTTGTTCTTCAAGGGCAGTAGGAACATCTGGCCGCCCACGTCCTGGTAGTCATAATCGAGCGTGTCGCTCGCCTGCTTTACAGGAAAAGCCGGGGGAAGATCGACTGCTTCTAGGCTGATGCGAAGCACCTGGCGCGTCTCCTGGTCGACATGGATGAGACCTCTGTACGCCGGAATCGTATCTTCCTGGTCGGCGGTCACATGCCATTTGGAGCGCTCTTCCTTCACGTGATACGCGAACACGTAGGTCGGGCGGCCTCGCAGAAGGCCCCAATGATCCCACTCAAAGTGAGCTTCACTGGCCGGTTCAAAGACTTCGCGGAGCAGAGTACCGAAGTCACCCGAAGAACGCGTTCCACCGACGCGCGCATAATCGACCTGCGTCGGCGTATTGTTCACTAGGATCAGCTTGTAATCCTCCTTCTGCTCGAAGTAGCTCAGCTTCACGGTAAGCGTGTTCTGCAACTGCCAGGAAGGATCATCGCCGCGATGGCCGCCGTAACGTCCGCCCGGAATCGGAGCAGCATAGCGCCGGACGACGAGCGTGCAGATATAGTCAGGCAGCGTTTTGCTGTAGTTCAGTGCGTATTCACGAACATCATCGATAATCGCCGCCTGCTCCTCGGAGGACGGAGGGGGCTTGGGAACGGTCTTCACCTGCGTCACCGGAGCCGCGGCCGAGAGGTTCCCGGACTGATCGCGGAGCGCGCGTAACGCGGCCAAGGTCTTGGGTCCGATGCCCAGCCCTTGGATCTCTTCCAGGGTTCGGTCGTCCAGTTTCTCTGTAAGCTTAGCCTTGGCCAGGAACCCGGCCACTTCTTTGTCGTTCTGCTTCATCTGCACAGAGGATTGAATGAAGCTGAACAACTGCTTGATGGACAGGCTTTGGATCTGGGCCGATGCGGCTAGAGAAACCGCAAAGAGTACGGCCGCGAGGCGGTACAGCATCTATTCATTTTCGCATGGCGCCCGACGCCGGGATACAGTATGTCCGCCGGGACGCACTATCGGCGCAAGATCCGGCTCGCTGGTGATACAATGCAGCCCTATGAACGCCTTCGCTTCGGCCAGTCGCCGCCGGTTTCTGCGCTTCCTTGCGGGGAGCCCGCTGGCGGCACGGGCGTGGGCGCAGGACCCGCTGAAGTTGACGAGTTCGAAAGACGCCGTGAGCCTCATGGATTTCGAAGCCGCCGCGCGCCGTGAGCTGCCGGCCGCGCATTGGGGCTATATGGCTTCGGGCGTGGAGGACGATTTCACTCTCCGCGCGAACCGCGAAGGGTTTAAGCGATTTCAACTTCGGCCGCGCCGGCTGGTGGATGTCAGCAAAGTCGACCTGAAGACCGAAATCTTTGGCTCCGTCTGGGAATCGCCCGTGTTCTTATGCCCGGTCGGGGGCCAGAGAATGTTTCATCCCCAGGGCGAAGTGGCGGTGGCACGAGCCGCGAAAGCAACAAAGACGGTGCAGATTCTTTCTTCGGCAACCTCTACCGGCGTCGAAGACGTTTCGCAAGCCTTGGGAAGGCCTGTCTGGTATCAGCTCTACATGCCGGTGCGTTGGGAAGGTACCGAGAAGCTGGTACGCCGCGTGGAGGAGGCGGGCTGTCCGGTGCTGGTATGGACGGTGGACCTGCTGGGCGGGCGCAACCTCGAAACATCCGAGCGGTTCCGCCGCATGGACACTCGCGACTGCACCGGATGCCATGCCAGCGCGCGCGGCGGGCGCGCCACCAGTGAACTCCCCATGTACAAGGACATTGAGGGCGGCTTCAATCCGCCGGCGGCAACCTGGGAGACGCTCGATCGGCTCCGCAAATTCACGAAGATGAAGCTGATGGTGAAGGGGATTGAAACGCGTGAAGATGCGAGGCTGGCCCGCGAGCATGGCGTGGATGGAATCGTGGTTTCGAATCATGGCGGCCGCGCTATGGAGACAGGGCGCGGGACCATAGAAGAGCTTTCGGAAGTGCTGGACGGGGCCGGCGGACAGATCCCGGTGTTCATCGACGGAGGCTTTCGCCGCGGCTCGGATGTTTACAAGGCGCTGGCCCTGGGAGCGCGCGCCGTGGGCATCGGCCGCCCATATATTTGGGCGCTGAGCGCCTTCGGCCAGGAGGGCGTGGAACGCGCACTCGAGATCATCAACACCGAGTTGACGCTCATCATGCGCCAATGCGGCACTCCCAGTATCAAGCAAATTACGCGGGCTTCTATCATGCCCGCCGATTCACGAGGGTAAAATCTTATGATGTTCGCACGTCTTTCCGCATGTATAGCCGTTGCCGCCGGTTTGGCCGCGGCGCAGTCGCTCGATTTCGAAGTTTACCGGACCAAAGTCGAGCCGATCTTTCTCAAGCATCGCGAAGGCCATGCGCGATGCGTGGTCTGCCACGAGGCGAGCAACAGCGCGTTCCGGCTGCAGCAGCCCGTCGACAAAACGTCCGGCTGGACGGAAGAGCAGTCGCGCAAGAACTTCCAGTTTGTCTCGAACCTGGTCAAGCCCGGTGATCCGGCTGCAAGTAAGCTCCTGATCCACCCGCTCGCGCCCGAAGCGGGCGGCGATAAGTTCCACGGCGGCGGACACCAGTTCACCTCGCAGGATGATCCCGATTGGAAGACGATTGCCGCGTGGATTCGGGGCGGGAAGTAGCGCACACGCGCTTTCACAGATACTTTGTGATGCGGCCGCGGAAGCGCGTGTAAACCCACGAGACTCCGACCAGAATCAGTCCGAGCACAAGGAATGACAAGATTCGCGGCAGAGTGTCCAAATGCCGCAGGTCCCATCCGAACAGCTTGAGGATACAAAACAGCAGCAGGATTAGCCCGGAAATTCGCAGCACGCGGTCGCGCAGCGGAAACCCGGCGATCAGCAGCGTGAGTCCCTGAAGTCCCCAGGCGACGGTCAGCATCCCTCCCGAGACCTCGCGAGCCACAACCATCGCCAGCATACCCCCGCCCGCATAGCCGTAGAAAGAATCGGAGGCGTAAAGAGCCTGGTTCATGTAAAAGAGCGCGGCATCCAGACCGGTACTGGGAACCCAGGTGGTTGGCGGCTGGGCCGCGAGATCCTCGCTGAGCAGGCGAAGGACCGGTAATGCGAACAGACACGTTCCCAACCATCGCAAATAGCCGGCTTTGAGCCGCACGCCCAGCAGGTAACAGAGTTCGGCCTCGAATGTAAGGGCGATAGCGACCCACGGCCGCTCCAATTTTAGAAAGATTGCAATGGTTGCGAGTGCTAGAGCCAACGTGGCAGCACCTTGCCAGCGGCGCGAACGCACACGCGCAAGTGCGCCAATAAGGTACGCCAAAGCTCCGGCGCTAACAACCATCCAGAGGCGCTCCGGAGCGGCAGCCTCCCACTTTACGAGCGATAGTCCTGCAAACCCCAAGGCATTCCAAGGCAGCAGCCAGGCCTCGGGATGCGCTACATCGAATAGCTCGAATGCAAGCCAGTATACGGTGAAAGCGGCCTGCGCCTGCCACAAGATCGCGGCTGATCCGGCATGCAGAACGCAAACGGCCCAGGCCGCAATCACTCCCAAGACCGCAAGACCCATCCATCGGCAACGATGAGCCACATATAAAAGCGAGACAGCAAGCGGGATTAGCGCGACGTAGGGCAAAGCGGAGAGCTGAACGATGCCGAGCGTTCCAAATGCAGCGAAGTATGCGACTCCCGTTAGCGCCTGCGAGTGGTAACGCAGCGAATGGGCAATCATGCCGCTAGAGACAGCGAGCAGCAGCGCCGCTTCGAGAGAAGAGCTTTCCACGACCCTTGCGGCGGGAATGGAATGCATCGCGAAGACGGTGACATAAAGCGCTGCCCAGCCTCCGCCCAGCAATCCGCGAGCGAACCGGTTATAGGGCGGCCGGTGCTCGAGCAAAACGCCGGAGGCTAACAGCAAGCAACAGACCGCAAGACTTGCCCCGACGCGTCCCCAGGGGCCTATGCGCGTAAACGAATATCCGAGAGCGAGAGCGATCCCGACCACCAGCACGAAGATGCCGGCTTTGTTGAGCCAGTCGCCTCCCAGCAGCGCTTCCCAGTCGTCGCGCGAGCGCTCGCGAGAAGGTGCGGCAACCGGGGGAGGTGGTTCCGGCGGCGCGGCAGAAACATTGTCTGCTGCGCTGCGGAGACGCTCAGGTAGAGCATCACGTGAGTGCACCTCGAGGCGGGCGATGCGCGCGTCCGCTCGTTGTAAGCGCCAGAGCAGATAGATCCACCCGATCGCGAGCAGCAGAATCAGACCAAGCAGCAATACGGTTGCTTCGCCGCTCACGCTGAGCGCCTCGGCGAGCTAGTCGACGCGGATCTCCAGTATCCGCGACGTGAGAATTCGTCTGTGCACCGGATGATCGAATTCCAGGTGCATTCCGCGTCCCACGAAATTCGTTTTGAGCATCGTGCCGCCCCAGGTGGAGCCTTGTATGTGCACTTCGGCAGGCTCCGGACACCACTCCGGGTGCCCCGAGATCAGAGCGGCCCCGTTCCCGAGAATCTCCATGCGGTACACCCTGTTTTTGGTCGTGATGGAAAGCACGCAGCCGGGCGCCAGGTCTCTCAAGTACACACCGCCTTCGATTTCCGACTGGATGATTTTGGAATTTACGGAGTCGGGCAAATTCGGGTGAGGTCGAAATAACGTTACTTCCAACTGGCCGCCCGTCGTCCGTTGGTCCATTGATCTATTCATTCTAGTCGTTACACTGGAGTTGTGCCACGCCGGAAAAGATCGGTAATGACGACGGTAGGGGTGTATTTATCACTCGGCATTTTGTTGCCCTCGTCCGTGGCGGCGGGCTACTTCATCGGCCGGGTGTTAGACAACGCTTTCGGTACGCACTTTCTGTACATCGTCTTCCTGATCATGGGGATCATAGGCGGATTTCTTCAACTGATGCGCCAGGTGATGCAGGATACCCGTGATGACGGCAACTGACGAAGACTTCTACCGCAGCGCAGTTCGCAGAATGCTGCACTGGATGGCATTTCTGGGTGGCGCGGGCACCTTGGGCTTTTGGATGTGGCGGGGCTGGCGATGGGGCGCGGGATTTGCGCTCGGGGCCGTGATCGCCTGGCTGAATTTCCTGTGGTTGAAACGCATGGCGGACGCGCTGGGGACCACGGGCGAGAGACCGCGTACGGCGGGCGCCGCGTTTCTCGGATCACGCTACCTGCTCTTAGGCGCGCTCGCTTATGTTATCCTTAAGTATTCTGAAATCAACCTTATGGCGGCTTTAGGCGGGCTGTTCGTTTCGCTCGCCGCCGCGATCGCGGAGATTCTGTTCGAACTCGTGTATGCAAGAATCTGAAATCTGGCTTACGAAGCTCTTCAACGATTACCTCGCCGGTGTAGGCAACGCCTTCCTGGGGCTGGTAGGAATCGCGCCTGAAGCCCGACCCTGGACCAACTTCATCACCGTACAACTGCTGGTTGTGGCGATCATTCTGGTGGTGTTCGCATTGCTGCGCGCGCGCTTGTCGGTGAATCGTCCCGGTATTTTTCAGCAGATCTTTGAGCTGCTATACGAGTTCATACACGGCCAAACCGAAGAGATGGTGGGTCACGGCGGGGAGCGCTACATGGCTTTCTTCGGTACGCTCTTCGTCTTCATTCTTTTCTGCAATCTGATCGGAATCATTCCTGGCTTTGAATCGCCGACCATGAATGCTTCGGTCCCCGCCGGTTGCGCGGTAGCGACATTTCTCTACTACAATATTGCCGGGATTCAGGCCAATGGCCTGATGAAGCATCTGGGGCACTTTGCAGGGCCGATTTTGTGGCTTGCGCCGCTAATGATTCCTATCGAAATCGTGAGTCACCTGGCGCGGCCGCTCTCGCTCACCTTGCGTCTGTTCGCGAATATGTATGCGGGTGAGCAGGTGACCACGGTCTTCATCGGCTTGACGAAACTGATCATCCCTGTAATCTTCATGGGGCTGCACGTTTTCGTTTCGGTCTTGCAGGCCTATATTTTTATGCTGCTGACGATGATTTATGTCGGCGGCGCGGTTGCGCACGAAGAACAAGAAGAGCACTAATACCGGCTTAATGCCTCCCGTCCAGTGTGAGCCCCCGGCTTCCCAAAGCTCGACGGGCACCACCGCCTGCGGGTGATTTTTAGAAGGAGAAAACAGATGAGAAAGATGTTGCTGTTGCTGGCGCTGCTCCTGCTCGCCAGTCCGATGATGTTTGCGCAAGCACCGGGCGCCGCCCCCGCCGGCGGAGGAGTTCAATGGGCAGCCGCTATCGGCATGGCCATCGCGTCGGGGCTCTGCGGGCTTGGACAAGGTATCGCTGTCAAAGGCTCGGCCGAGGGTACCGCCCGAAATCCCGGCGCGACCGCCGCCATTCGATTCGCGTTAATTTTGGGATTGGTATTTATCGAATCGCTGGCGCTCTACACACTGGTCGTTATCTTCATCAAGATCCCGTAAGAGGAAGGCGGGCTCCCCCGCCTTCCCTTTTTCGCTGCACTCGCCGCCCCACACACCTGCCGTACTTATGGGCCTCCCATCCTAGTACTTCGGAATCACCAGTTTGTAAGTAGATCTATTGACCCGCAGGGTAGGTGCTTATAGCATTGGAATCGACGATTGATTGTTCACAACAACGTAATGGAACAGCGAAGAAACCGGCGCTTCACGCTCCAGCTACCACTCTCGATCACGCGTTCCGGAGCAGAACGCGTCACAGCGGCTGGTCTTACTAAAAACATCAGTTCCACCGGCGTGTTATTCACTTCCGACCGGGAGCCTGATCTTGGCGGCCCGATCGAATACATCATCAACTTGAATTATGAGGGAGCCCAGCCCGTCAGCCTTCGCTGCATGGGCAAGGTCCTGCGCGCAGAGCGGGTTGTGAACGGCTTTGAAAACCCCGCCTTTCAGGTCGCGGCCACTCTCGAACGCTACGAGTTTGTGCGCGAACGCTGAACGGGTTTTCAGGTTCTCTCAGAGCGCCTTGGCGGACGCGCGGCCCTGTCGACGCGCTTCGCGGTGGAGCAACCACCTGTTCGGGATCCCTGTTCTTATTGTTACCGCCTCATTCTGAGATCAGTGCCGCATGTTGCCGCGGCGAATGCCCCACCGGTCTGACTTTCTGCTATCGTGTACAACGAGTTTTGAAGCAGATTGCCGCCGTCAAGGCTTGGCGTGCCTGCTGCTCGTGCTGCTCAACTGAGGAGGTGATTTGTGAGGATGATTCGATTGTCTGTCCTGTTGCTTGCTGCGCTTCCGATGGTCCCTCAAGACCAGAATTCGCTGCCGCGAGATATCCACCCCGTCACACTTTCGAGGCTGCCTCCAGTGACACCAGCCGACCTGGACGAAGAAGGGCAGCGTCTTCTGGCTGCAAGGACCAACTTCACCGCCGGGCCGGGACCCAACCACGTGACCATCTATAGCCCCAGAGAACTCGATCTGGGTATCCCGTCAGGTGAGAAGAGTCCTGTAGGCCCCCGGTTGTTTCAGCTTGCCGTACTCATCACCGCCAGAGAAATTGACCAACAGTACGAGTGGTCTGCGCACGAGCCGGCAGGCCGCCGCCAAGGGTTGGAGCAAGCTGTTATCGATGTCGTTAAGTACAACCGGGACGTGGCGGCGCTCTCCGATAAGGACGCAACGCTGATTACGTTTGGGCGCGCGCTGTTTCGCGAACATCGAGTCAGCAGCGAGCTTTGGGCGAAAATGGTGAGCCTTTTCGGACGCCAGCGTACCGTCCAACTCATGATGATTATGGGGGACTACTTCCGGGTGGGCTTCATGCTGAATGCTGTCGACCAGCACCTTCCGCCACAGCGCCAGGCGCTGCTGCCAACGTTGAATAGATAATGGATGCCGCGACCTTGACGTAAGGAGAGCCGCTTACGGTTGAGTTGTAATGCGCCGGCGCAATCTTGCGAAGATGAGTGCAGCCAGTCCCATTGCGATCGGCACAGCCATCATGGGCTCCGGAATAACTGCCGGGTCCGCTGTGTAGTTATATCGGAAATCCACCGTAGCGGCATCATAATAGAGCGACCACCCCTTCGATGGATTCGACGGACCGCCCGAAGTAGAAAACAGGTCTTGCAAATTGACCGGAGTGGGGCCGGTCAGCATTGGGCCGAAGATCTGACCCCGCAGAGCCGATTCAAAAGGAATGAGAGCGGAGCCACCCCGTAATTGGGTCGTTCCAGATACCGTGATTTGATCGCCAAAGTGGATGACTTCCAGTGAAGGCGCAGTCAAGGTGAGGCTCGGATCTGCAGTAACGCTGTAACTGAGTGGACTCTCGCCAGTCCCTTGGTAGAGCAGCATTCCGGTGAAGGAAGCGTCCATCTCCACGGATTGCAGGTTACCGAACGTGGGGTCAAACGTCGGCACCTCGACAGTCGAATTCACCCCGGACCCCTGATCCAAAATCCCGATCTGGTAGCTCACAACATCCGCGAGAGCAGGTACGGCCACAGGCAAGGCAACGAGCAGAATTCGGGTACAAAGCCGTCCAGGGTTGGGCATGGCCCGGAGTGTACGGCTTACTGCGGGCCATCTACAAGACCGGTACGTGTGGTACTTGGGGCGTCACTGAAGGTGCAGCGCGCCCCAATTTACCTGGCTCAGCGGTTACGGCAGCAAATCTCTCTAGCGCCAGCGGCCTTCGACAAACTCCCAGCCGCCGTGGCGGTGAACCCAGCGGTGAGCTACCCAGTGTGCGCCCCGACGGGGTGGCATCTCCCACCTACCCGGCACCCACACGTAAGCACGCCCGTCCCAGCGGTGGTAACCCGCGATCCAAACATAACCCGGACCAGGAGCCGGAACGGCCCGTTCGACGACCGGCGCCGGCGGCCCCACGCGGACTACTACCTGAGCAAAACCGGCGACCGCAAGTGCGCCGCCCAGTACCAACCCCATAATAGTTTTTCGAAACATTTCTGCCATCCTCCCTGCTTCTTTAAGCACAGAAATGGCCAAAGTGTTGCGGGGGCTGATAGCCTGCCGGGGATGCTCCGTGATAAACGCTACGCAGACGCTATGCGTTGGCCGCAACAAACTGGTGAATGCGGTCCAACCCGCGCTCGAGCTCTTTCATCGACGTCGCATAAGAGAGCCGAATATGCTGGCTGGTACCGAACGCCTCGCCGGGAACTACCGCCACTTTCGCTTCACTGAGGAGGCGATCACAGAGGTCGAGTGAGTTGCGAATCCCGTTCTTGCCGATCGCCACTCCCAGATTTGGGTACGCGTAAAAGGCTCCGCGCGGCTCGGCAATTTTGACACCCGGTATGGCGCGGAGGCGCTCCACCACAAAATCACGACGCCTCCGATATTCGGCCAACATAATGTCGACCGATTCCTGCGGTCCGGTCAGAGCTTCTACGGCGGCCTTCTGCGCGATCGACGTCGGGTTCGAGGTCGAGTGGCTCTGCAGCTTGTTCATCGCCACGATGATCGGGGCAGGCATCAATCCGAAACCCACGCGCCACCCGGTCATGGCGTAAGTCTTCGAAAGCGAGCCCACCACCAGCACGTTCTCCTTCGCGCCGGGAAGCGACGCAATCGAAAACGGGTTACTGTCATAAAGGAAGCGGCAGTAGCACTCATCGGTCATGAGATAAATACCGCGGTCCGAAGTCAGCCGGTAGATCTTTTCGAATTCCTGACGATCCACGACCGCGCCGCTGGGGTTGGATGGTGAGTTAATGATTACCATCTTGGTCCGCGGCGTCAGATGCGGCGCAATCATGTCCGCGGTCACCGTGAAACCCTGATGTTCATCGGTCTCGACGAAGACGCATTTACCGCCCGCATAGTTGACTACGTCTTTGTAAGTGACCCAGAAAGGCGCCGGGATCACTACCTCGTCGCCGGGGTTGATCAAGGCCTGCACGGCGTTGAAGATGATGTGCTTGCCGCCCACGGTAATCAGGCACTCGTTAGGCTTGTAATCGGTTCCGAAGTTCCTGGCGTGGTACTCGCAAACGGCCTTCTTCAACTCCGCCGTGCCGCCTACGGCCGTATACTTCGTGAAGTTCTCATTCAGGGCGCGTATGGCGGCCTGCTTCACATTGTCCGGCGTGGGGAAGTCAGGTTCTCCGGCGCCGAAATCTACTATGTCTACTCCCTCGCCGCGAAGGCGCTCCGCCTCCGCCGCCACCTTCATTGTGGAAGAGACGCTGATTAAAGAAATACGGTCCGCAATCCCGTTGGCTACTGCCTGCATGGTGTTCCGGTTCATGCCCCTTTCTTTCTGATTTCCGACATGCGACGCCCGAGTCGCTCTTCAACCGAGGGCGGCACCAGACCCGAAATACTCCCGCCCAATCCGAATACCTGTTTCACCAGCCGGGAACTGATAAAAGAATACGCCTCATTAGCCAGCAGAAAAACCGTCTCCATCCCAGGACGGAGACGCCGGTTCATAAGCGCCATTTGCAGCTCATATTCATAGTCCGAGATGGCGCGGATGCCGCGCAACAGTACTGTCGCCGAATAGGCCGCCGCGTGCTCCACTACCAGGCCGTTAAAACAGCTCACCTCCACATTCGCATATTCCTGCACCACTTCCCGCAACATTTCGACCCGCTCTTCCGCCGAAAACAGCGGCTCCTTGGAATCGTTGCGCAGCACCGAGACGATCAGCCGGTCGAACAAATGCGAGCCGCGCTCGATCAGATCCAAATGGCCGTTGGTGATAGGGTCGAACGATCCCGGGTAGATGGCGGTTACACTGCGGAGCTTGCGCGGCAACCTCGGCTCCCTTTCTTGCGAGAATCGTTACGATTGTAGCGAAAACCGCGCCGCGCCGGGGTGCGTCCCCCGATTACAATCGGTAAGGGACCGCATGGAGCGTTTGAAGATTCTTGTCACGGGCGGCGCCGGATATATCGGGTCGCACACCGTTCGCCTGCTGCTCAGCCAGGGACATGACGTCACCGTAGTGGACAACCTGTCCAAAGGCCACCGGCATAACGTTCCGCCAGAACGTTTATACGAATTAGACGTGCGCGAAACCGCCGCGCTCGCCGAGCTGATGCGCCGCAAGCAGACCGATGCTGTCGTTCACTTCGCCGCATTCATCGCAGTCGGCGAATCCATGCGGGAGCCGGAGCGCTACTTTGCTAACAATGTAGGCGGGTCGCTCTCTTTGCTCACGGCTATGGTGGAGACGGGTGTCAAACGCATCGTCTTCTCCTCAACGGCCGCAGTCTACGGCAATCCGTACACCTCGCCGATCCTCGAGGATTTTCCGATTCACGCGGTTAATCCCTACGGCGAATCGAAGGTCATGACGGAAACCATGCTGCACTGGTTTGACGCCATACATCAGGTTCGAAGCGTTGCGCTGCGGTATTTCAACGCCTCCGGCGCCGACCCCGCGGGGGATTTAGGCGAGGAGCATGAACCCGAAACCCACCTGATTCCGCTGGTGTTCAGAGCTATCAGCTCAGGGCAACCTGTCACCGTTTTCGGAAATGACTATCCCACCCCGGACGGCACGTGCATTCGCGACTACATTCACGTGAACGACCTGGCGCAGGCGCACATTCTGGCGGTCGAGCACCTGATGCGCGGGGGCGAATCGGACCGTTTTAACGTCGGTACCGGAACTGGCCATTCGGTTCTTGAAGTGATCCGCGCGGTGGAGGAGGTTACCGGGCGAAAGGTGCCTTATACGATAGGGGAACGGCGCGAAGGCGACCCCCCAAGTCTGGTGGCCGCCTCCGACAAACTTAAAAATCAGCTCGGCTGGAACCCGCAGTATCCGGGCCTCGGCGCGATCGTGGAGCACGCCTGGCGCTTTTCAGAAAAACACCAGTTTGCCTAGTCCGCGCCTAGCGAGACGCGTGAGCAGATTGCCGCGCGCCCCGCATGGCCTAAGCTTCACTTGCCGTCTTTACCAAGACTCTCGATCAGAGTGTTCATGTCGTCGGCGTGTTCTTCTTCCTTGGCCAGGATCTCTTCCATCAGGCGCCGGCTCGTAGGATCCTTATCGCCTAGGTAGCGCACGATCTCGGAATACGACTCAATGGCGATTCGTTCCGCTACCAGGTCCTCGCGAATCATATCCACCAGAGTCTTCCCCTCTACGTACTCCGAATGGCTGCGCATTAGAAGACCTTCGGGACTGAAGTTCGGTTCACCATCGAGCTGGGTGATTCGCTCCGCGAGTTTATCGGCGTGTTCCTGTTCCTCCGCCGCGTGCTCCGCGAATTCGTCAGCCACGGACTGGGCATTCAGCCCCCGGGCCATGAAGTGGTGGCGTTTATAGCGCAGCACGCATACGATTTCGGTCGCGAGCGCCTCGTTAAGCAGGCGCAGAACCGTCGCACGGTCGGCCTTGTAACTATCGGTTACCGCGCCATTCTCCATGTGCTGCCGAGCGCGCCGGCGAATCTCCTGTATATCGGAGAGGAATGGTTGGGAGCGATCCATCGTTGACATCTCTATATCATGTCCGCAACGCGCCGAGCATGCGGTATTGGAACGTACGAAAGCATTCCTTAGCTTAAACAGCGGCAAGATCTGCCCGCGGGCATAAAGCCGACTGCGTAGGAGCGATCCGCCGCCGGACGTGATAGATTGTAATCCCAAGAAAGGATAAAGGATAAAGCCTCTATGCATTTTGCCAAGGCCTATTTTCCTATGTTGTCAACCATTGGAGCGATCGGGCTGTTCGCAATTGGAGCTCGAGCGCAGCAGCCTGCGGCCGCGCCGTTCATGACCCATCAACTGAAGCCCAA
>JAFAWA010000452.1 GCA_019242155.1 Terriglobia bacterium
GCAACAGGAGGAGGCCGAGCGGCTCTACGGGGAAGCGCTGCCGCTCTACCAGCAAATCGGCGACCGGCGGGGGGAAGCCAACGTCCAGGAGGCGCGGGGCGAAGTGGCGCGCATGCAAGATCGCTACCAGGAGGCCGAGCGGCTCTACCGCGAAGCGCTGTCGGTGTACCGGCAAATCGGAGACCGGCTGGGCGAAGCCAACGTCCAGAAGGCGCGGGGCGATGTGGCGCGCATGCAAGATCGCTATGAGGAGGCCGAGCGGCTCTACGGCGAAGCGCTGCCGCTGTACCGGCAAGTCGGAGACGGGCGGGGCCAAGCCAACGCGCAGCAGGCGCGGGGCGATGTGGCGCTCATGCAAGCTCGCTATGAGGAGGCCGAGCGGCTCTACGGGGAAGCGCTGCCGCTGTACCGGCAAGTCGGAGACCGGCGGGGCCAAGCCAACGTCCAGCAGGCGCGGGGCGATGTGGCGCGCATGCAAGCTCGCTATGAGGAGGCCGAGCGGCTCTATGGGGAAGCGCTGCCGCTGTACGGGCAAATCGGAGACCGGCGGGGCGAAGCCAACGTCCAGCAGGCGCGGGGCGATGTGGCGCGCATGCAAGCTCGCTATGAGGAGGCCGAGCGGCTCTACGGGGAAGCGCTGTCGCAGTACCGGAGAATCGGAGACCGGCTGGGGGAAGCCAACGTCCAGCAGGCGCGGGGCGATGTGGCGCGCATGCAAGATCGCTATGAGGAGGCCGAGCGGCTCTACGGGGAAGCGCTGCCGCTGTACCGGCAGATCGGAGACCGGCGGGGCGAAGCCAACGTGCAGACGGCGCGGGGCGATGTGGCGCGCATGCAAGATCGCTATGAGGAGGCCGAGCGGCTCTACGGGGAAGCGCTGCCGCTGTACGGGCAAATAGGAGACCGGCTGGGCGAAGCCAACGTCCAGAAGGGGCGGGGCGATGTGGCGCGCATGCAAGCTCGCTATGAGGAGGCCGAGCGGCTCTACGGGGAAGCGCTGCCGCTCTACCGGCAAATAGGAGACCGGCTGGGCCAAGCCAGCGTCCAGAAGGCGCGGGGCGATGTGGCGCGCATGCAAGCTCGCTATGAGGAGGCCGGGCGGCTCTACGGGCAAGCGCTGCCGCTCTACCGGCAAATAGGAGACCGGCTGGGCCAAGCCAGCGTCCAGAAGGCGCGGGGTGATGTGGCGCTTGTACAAGATCGCTACGAGGAGGCCGAGCGGCTCTACGGGCAAGCGCTGCCGCTCTACCGGCAAATCGGATCCCGGCTGGGCGAAGCCAACGTCCAGAAGGGGCGGGGCGATGTGGCGCGCATGCAAGATCGCTATGAGGAGGCCGAGCAGCTCTACGGGGAAGCGCTGCTGCTGTACCGGCAAATCGGATCCCGGCTGGGCGAAGCCGGGGCCCTCTTCAGCATGGGCCGGCTTGCCCGCGCCACGCCGGGCAAGGATGAGGAGGCGCGCTGGCGGTTTACTGAAGCCGCGCGCATTTACACTGCGATCGGCGACACCGAATGGGCTCGCCGGGCAGCAGAGGCGGCGGCGAGCGGCCTCAAGCCAACGCAATAAACTGATGCCGCGGCATACGCGTTTCCGTTAGTCTCAGAGGGCGCGTAAGTGATTGACAGACAATTCGTCCTTTAGCACCTCATCGATCTGTTGAAGCGCCCACTCCACTTCTGTATCGCTGATCACGTAGGGCGGCATGAAATACAGAATATTGCCCATGGGCCGCAGAAGCAGGCCACGGTCGAGGAATGCGCGGTACAGTCGCGGTCCGATCGAATCGAGATACCCCGGCTCAGACGACTCTAATTCGATAACGCCCACGCCGCCGATCACGCGCACATCGCCGAACCGGCGAAGCGGTTCCAGGCCGGCCCGCAGTTGCGTTTCGAGCCGTTGCACTCTGTCGAGTACACCGTTTTCGCGGAACAGATCGAGGCTGGCCAGCCCCACGGCACACGCAAGCGGATTCGCTGTATAAGAATGTCCGTGAAAAAACGTTTTGCCGCGATCGTCGCTTAGGAACGCCTCGTATAGGGCTTCGGTCGCGGCTGTCGCACCCATGGGCAGGTAGCCCGCGGTCAGGCCCTTCGAGATGCATACCAGGTCGGGACGCACCGAAGCGTGCTCGCAGGCGAACATCCGGCCGGTGCGGCCGAATCCTGTAAGGACTTCATCGGCGATCAACAGCGTTCCGTATTGATCGCACAACCGGCGGGTTCCGGCGAGAAATTCGGACGGCCAGACAATCATGCCCCCGGCGCCTTGCAGCATAGGCTCGACCAGCACGGCAGCGACGGAACCGGCGTGTTCTCGCAGCTTGGTTTCCAGATCGCCCAGGCAATCGATGCGGCACGTTTCCCGGCGAAGCCCCAAAGGGCAACGATAGCAGTACGGGGCATGCGCACGGACGACCGGAAACAGAAGCCCGGCAAAGGGCCGGGTAAACACTGAATCCTCGCTCGCCGACATGGAGCCTACGGTATCGCCGTGATAGGCGTGGCGCAGAGTAACAAAAGTGCGCCGCTGGGGCTCGCCCCGGTTGCGCCAATACTCAAATGCCAGCTTCAGGGCCACTTCAACGGCTGTCGAGCCGTCGTCAGAGTAGAAGATGCGCGTCAGGCCCGACGGCAATATTGCAAGTAAACGCTCGGCTAATTCGATGGCCGGCCGATGCGTGCAGCCGGCGAACAGGACCTGCTCCAGTTCACTCGCTTGCGCCGCGAGCGCCTGGTTCAATTTCGGATGCGAGTGGCCGTGAATGTTCACCCACCAGGAGGAAATGCCGTCCAGAATACGCCTGCCGTCCTCGGTATAGAGATACACGCCTTGTGCGCGCACGATGGGCAGCGGCGGCGGCGCGGTCAGCATTTGCGTGTACGGATGCCAGAGACACGCGCGGTCGCGCTCGACCAGGCTCTTCATCGGAGAAACTCCCACAGGCTTCCATCGCGATCGAGTTCGGCACTGGCCCAGCGGCCCAAAGTCACAGCATCCAAGGGAGCTAAAACGGGTATCTCGCCCAGCACAGGTACGCGGCCGTAATGTTCGATAGCATTGCGGTTCGGGCCATTTTTCTCTCCACTCATAACGACGCCCGCAACTGTCAACGATCGGGATCGAAGCGCCTCCACCGTCAACAGTGTGTGATTGATCGTGCCCAGACCGGAACGTGCGGCGACCACTACCGGCAGCGATAAAGCGCGCATGAGATCGACCATGAGCTCGCACTCGTTCAGCGGCACCAGGACACCTCCGGCTCCTTCAATAATCCACTTGGCTCCGTCGTGGTCAGCGGGCAGAAAGCGAGTTAGAGCTTGCACCGTGATTTGCAGGCCCGCCTGGCTCGCCGCCAGATGAGGCGAGACCGGGTTCCGAAGCCTGATTCCTTCGGCAAAAATGGATTCTTCGCGCTTGGCCGTGAGCCGGCGGACCTCGGCGGTATCGTCGTCCTGTTCTATGCCGGTCTGCACGGGTTTCCAATAGCGTAGGGGCACGCCATCACTATAGCGGTGCAGCAGAGCAGCAGCGGTTACAGTCTTACCGGCGCCCGTATCCGTTCCCGTTACGAAGAGGCCACGAAGCATGCCGACTCTTTCAGGGCTCGGTCCAAGGCGGCGGCAAAACGGTCGAGCATCGATTCCGTAAGATCGACATTCAGCGAGAGCCGCAGCCGCGCCGTGCCCGGCGCAACCGTCGGCGGCCGAATCGCGCGCGCATCAAATCCCTCGGATTGGAGCCCTGATGCGACCTGTAACGCCCTTTCGTTGTCTCCCAGCATGATCGGAACAATTTGCGATTCTCCAGGGACACCTACGAGGGTTCGCAAGTAGCCCGCCCGCTCGAGAAGCACTTCACGGCGCCACGATTCCGTCTCGAGCAAGGCGAGGCTGGTCTCGAGCGCGGCAGCAACGGAAGGCGGGGGAGCAGTGGAGAAGACGAATGGGCGTGCCCGTTGCACCAGGTACTCGATGGCCCACTCCGGCCCGCTCACAAAGGCACCGCTCACGCCCAATGCCTTGCCGGCGGTGCTGATCGTAAGAAATGCAGTGGCTCCGGTCTGTTCCAAGAGGCCCGAACCACGCGCGCCGAACACGCCAACCGCATGCGCTTCGTCCACGATCAGCACGGCACCCGTTTGGCGGCACAGCGCATCGTAAGCGGCGAGCGGCGCAATGTCGCCATCCATGCTGAACAGGGATTCGGTAACGATGAACCTTTGGCCGGAAGCCGTGTCCGCACCGATTAGCGCGGCCAACGCGTCGCCATCCGCATGCGGGTAGATCCGGCGCGCGGCATGTGACAGGCGCATGCCATCGATCAGGCTGCCGTGATTCCGCTCGTCGGAATAGATGATATCGCCGGCTTGAGGAATGGTAGAGAGTACGGCGAGATTCGCCAGATAACCGCTGCTGAAGTATATGGCCCGCGGCGAGCCGATGAAAGCGGCGAACCGGCGTTCGAGTGCTGAGAAGCACGGCCGTTCTCCGCGCAGGAGCCGCGAGCCCGTGCTGCCTACTCCTTCCTGCGCGACAGCATCTGACATGGCCTTTTTGAGTAGTGGATGCCGGGCTAAACCGAGGTAATCGTTAGATGAAAAATCGATTCCGGACGGCGCGGTGAGCGAGCGCCGGAGCCCCGCGCGTTCGATATCCAAAAGCGCGGCGCGGACGCGGCTTTCCAATTCCTGTGCCACTACGACTCTTCGGTCAGCCGCAGCCCGAGGCGCTCAAACAACCGCGCGTCTGCATTTTGTCCGGGATTGGGCGTGGTAAGTAGCTTGTCTCCCAGGAAAACCGAGTTCGCCCCGGCCAGGAAACATAGTGCTTGCGCCTCTTCGGAAAGTGAAAGGCGGCCCGCACTGAGCCGCACGCGCGCAAGCGGCATTAGAATACGCGCGGTAGCGATAGTGCGCACGAGTTCCAGAGGATCCGTGGCGGGCTGATCGGCTAAGGGCGTGCCTTTCACGCGAACGAGCATGTTTACGGGAACACTTTCGGGATGAGGATCGAGCGAGGCCAGTTGCTGTAGTAAACCGTACCGCGCTTCGCGATCTTCGCCCATGCCGATAATGCCGCCGCAACAGACGGTGATACCGGCCCGGCGGACGCGGTCGATGGTATCGAGGCGCTCCTGATAGGTGCGCGTGTGAATGATCTCCCCGTAAAAACCGGGCGACGTATCCAGGTTGTGGTTATATGCCGTCAAACCGGCGTCAGCCAAGGCTTCGGCCTGCTCAAGGGTCAACATGCCCAGAGTACAGCAGGCCTCCAGGCCCAGCTCTCGCACGCCGCGCACCATCTGGAGTACGCGCTCGAACGGTTCACCTTTAGGGACGTTCCGCCAGGCCGCGCCCATACAGAATCGCGTTGCACCCTGATCGCGCGCGTTTCGTGCGGCGGTAAGCGCCGTTTCCACGCCAAGCAGTTCTTCGCGAGCGACCCCTGTGTCGTAGTGTGCCGATTGCGGGCAATACCCGCAGTCTTCCGGGCAGCCGCCCGTCTTGATGCTGAGCAGCATGCAGCCCTGCACTTCGGTCGCCCGATGGTGCTCGCGGTGGACCAGTTGCGCCTGAAAAATCAGCTCGACCAGCGGCGCCGTGTAGATCTCTGCAATGTCGGCGAGCCGCCAATCATGGCGTAATCCCGCGTCAATAAGAGTCCCCATGTCTGAAGTCTCATTATAGGAGATCGCTACGCGAAGCTCTGAAACAGAGAGATTCCGGCGATCCCGGCGGCTCCTGTTTCGAGACAGGCAGCCATGTTCTCCAGTGTTACACCGCCAAGCGCAAGCACCGGAATGGAGACTGAGCGCACGGCGTCTCGCAGCCCGTGAATACCTTGCGGCGCTCCGTAAGCCAGTTTAGAGGCCGTGGCAAATACCGGGCCGAAGACTGCGAAGTCCGCGCCTTCGATTTCGGCCGCAAGCAGTTCCGCGATCGAATGTGTGGACACGCCAATCTGAAACCCAGGCGGCACAATCGCCCGCAGCAGATCAGGTGGAACGGAACCGCAGGGCAGGTGTACGCCGCCCGCTCCGCAGGCAAGAGCGATATCCATTCGGCCATTTACCAAAATCTGGGTGCCGCGGCGATTCGGCAGAGCCAGCACGCGACGCACGAGCGTGCACAGTTCCCGCGCGGGTAGGTCCTTTTCCCGAATTTGAATGCGCTCGATTCCTTCCGCGAGGTTGCGCTCTATCGCGGCCAGCAACTGCTCTGTGCCGCCGGCCGCCGCGCGGTCTGTAATGTAATACCTAATCATCAGAGGGGTTCTTCGCCAGGTGCCTCAAGTTATTGCAACAAGCCGTACGCTCCGCGTCATGGCTTGGGTCGCACTTGCTAAATGCTAGCCTGGAATCGTGCTGCGCAGCCTCCTCCTGTTCCTCTCGAGCCAGAGGCGCTTGCGGCGATGGGTGGAGACCTCACAGCTTGGCCGAAAACTTTCATCCCGTTTTGTGGCCGGAGAAACCCTGGATGATGCTCTCCGCGTCAGCCGCCGGATCAATTCCGAAGGCATTACGCTAACGCTCGACCACCTGGGCGAGAGCGTTACCTCGCTCGACGAGGCTGCCCGCGCCCGCGACATTTACCTCGAGGCGCTCGCGGCGATTCTCAATCAAAATGTGCGCGGTAACGTATCGCTGAAGCTGACGCAATTTGGACTCGACCTCTCCGCCGACGCGTGCCGGGGTAATGTGGCGCAATTGGTCGAGCAGGCCGCCCGGCTCGGCAGTTTCGTGCGTGTCGATATGGAATCGAGCGCATATACCGATCGCACCATCGATCTGGTAGAGGCACTGCATGCGCAATACGGCTCTGTGGGCACGGTGATTCAGGCTTACCTTTACCGCAGCCGCAAGGACATTGAGCGTCTGAACGCACGGCGCATCCGTATCCGCCTTTGCACGGGGGCTTACCTGGAGTCTGGGACTGTCGCGTTTCCGCGGAAGGCCGATGTGGATCGGAACTACGTGGAACTGATGAAGCTGCTCTTGAATGAAGGCGAATATCCCGCGATTGCCACGCATGATCAAAGGATCATTGAGCAGACGAAGGCCTATGCCGCGGCGCGAGGAATCGCCCCCGACCGGTTCGAATTTCAGATGCTGTACGGAATCCGCCGCGACCTGCAGAAGCAGTTGGTGGCCGCGGGTTATCGCATGCGGCTGTACGTGCCGTTCGGCGAGGCCTGGTATCCCTATTTCATGCGGCGGTTGGCAGAGCGTCCGGCCAATCTCTTTTTCCTCGCTAGGAACCTGTTACGCCGCTAGCTGTTCGACGAGATCCTAGGTGCTCGCCAAGGAATTCGTCCAGAAAGTGCGGCTGATACTGCGCATACACCTTCGCGCCAAACTGAAACAGATCGGAGGCCAGATTCCGAAGGCGGCCGATGCCGCGCCGTTCCCATTCACGCGCCAGCTCCAACCCTTCGTCGGCGAGATCGGTCGCGTCATGGACGTTCGTTATGTGCGTTTCGCTTTCAGGTTGATCTGACAACCGGCGCGCGAGAATCCGGCACAGTACATGGCGGGCTTTGAGGCCGGTCTCGGCTGCCGGAGCGTCGTCATGTTCCTTTGCCTCGACCAACGCAAGCGCTCGTTGCGCCGCCAACTGCGCCGCGAGATCCGACGCGTTCGTGGCCTGCGACGCGTGGATGTTCGCGAGGTTCATCCACGCTACCGCGAGGAGAAAGTCGCGCTCAGGCGTCTCCATCGCCTCGGCGTGGTCGAGGACGGCTATGGCGCTGGCGAGGGCCTCAACCGCATCCGCCGTCGCGGGCGGGTTCTGCGCGGCCAGGACTAGCGCCCGGTTTTGGTGGGCGATCGCTAAGCGTCTGGAGAAACGCGGATCCTCGCAGAGAGGTAGCGGACCGAGAAGTGCCAACGCTTCATCGTAGGCACTTAGGGCCAGCGTCCGGTAGACGGGGCCTAAACACGTGAGAGCCTCAGCGCGATTGAGCCAACAGGCTGCCAAGCTGTAGGCGTGCACAGGCACCTCCGTCGGCAGACGGCGTCTCAGTTGGAGTGCGCGATCAAAATGGAGAAGCGCGTTGGCCGCATCGTTATCGGACTGCAACAGACGGATGCCTTGTTGCATGAATACAGACGCCCGTGCGTTGATGGCTTCGATCGCTTCAGCATCCGGAAATCCGGCCGGCACGGCAGGCCCAGTCATACCTCTGCCCAGTACCGGACGATATTGTGGTAGACATTGGTGAGTTTTCGAACCTCGGGGTCGTTTCGGCCGAGACGGTGCACCAGCCCCTGGATTGCGTTGTCCATATCGAATGTCATCCGCCGCGCGAGCGGGTCTTTGATCATACTCTGCAGCCAAAAAAAAGAGCAGATGCGCGCACCCCGCGTGATCGGCGTCACCAAGTGAAGGCTGGTCGATGGGTAGATGACGAGGTGGCCTGCAGGCAGCTTGACTCGGTGGGAGCCATAGTAATCGTTGACCACCAGTTCGCCGCCATCGTACTCGTCAGGCTCCGACAGGAAAAGCGTGACCGAAAGATCGGTACGGATGCGCAGGCCGGTAAGATGGTCGCCGCGGATGCAGTTATCCACATGCTCGCCGAAAAATTGTCCCGGGACGTAGCGGTTGAAGAGCGGTGGGAAAATGTGCAGCGGCACAGCCGCCGAAAGGAACAAGGTGTTGGCGGCGAGCGCGCGGAGTATGCGCTCCCCGAGTTGTCGGGACGTCTTGCCGTCCGGCGGCAACTGGCCGTTGTTCTTGACCTCCGCCGATTGCGCCCCGGCGGTGGAGCGGCCGTCTTCCCAGGGTTCGGCGGCCATGATGCGGCGAAAGTCCGCCACGTCGTTTTTGCTGAGGACATCTGGAATGCAGATCAGCATGCGTACCCACTACGACTTAGTGAGGTTGAAGGCGAGGCTCAGATAGACCACCCGGCCAGGGGCGACTTTGACGAACGGCTGCGCGCTCTGATACAGAGAGTCGTAGTAGGTCTTGTTAGAGAGGTTCTGCCCGGTCACTTTGAGACTTACGAAGGTGTTGATCTTCTGCTCGACGAAGACGTCGAACCGCCAGTAGGAGGGTAGGAACGTCGGATTCGGGACGCCGGGATAGGCGATGCCGCCGTTCGCAGCCAGCAGCGAGCCGCCTTTGATCTTCGAAGCGTAGATGCTCTGGCCCCCGAGCTCCAGCATTCTCGTGAGCTGGTATTTGGTCAGAAGATTAAACGATTGCGGCGCGATATTGGCCAATTGAAGGCCTACGTTGGCGGGTACGATTGACCTGGTCACCTTAGGATCCATCGTCACCAGACCGCCCATCACGCTCCATTTGTTGGTGAGCTTGCCTGCAACCTCGAAGTCGATACCCCGCACGCGATAGGCTGCGTTCGGGACAATCTGGCCGCTGCTGAAGCCAGGCAAACCGTTCGGCGCAGCCTCACGGGCATTGGTCACATCGGTCTGGAAAGGTGCTACGGTCAGGAGCAGGTGCCGGTCGATAAGCTCCCACTTGGTGCCGACTTCATAGGATCGGCTCTTTTGCGGCCCGAAGATCTGGGTGGCGTTCTGCGTCGCCGCCAGTCCGCCATAGGTGCTGGATGTGGCGTCGAGTTCAGCGCCGACTGGATCGGCCGCGGTCGCGTAGGCGAAGTAGATGCTCCCGATCTTCACCGGCTTGACCAGCAAGCTTGCGTTGTAGCTGGTGATGCCGTTGTCCGCTGCCCGTGAACTCGTGTTGTTGGCCGCGGTGATATGGTAGTCGTCGTAACGGATACCGCCGCTCAGGATTATGCGATCCCTGTAATTGGCGGTGTCTATCAGATAGGCTGCATTGGTGTTCACTTTGTACTGCAGGGGGTTGCCGGCCAGTTGAATCGTCCCTGCGCCGTACAGGTAGTGCGGCGGATTGAAGATGCTGACGATCGGGGCCCCGCTCGATGTGAATGCTACCGGTCCCGTCGTGAGTTCCGAGGTTAAGCCGCTGTAACCCTGAATACTAATCCTTTCATTCGAGAATTCGCCTCCAACAACCGCCGAGTGACGAATTTCGCCGGTAGCGAATTTGAATCTCGCTTCGGGTTGGTCGTTGATGACGTCCACCGGCTCGTACCGGCTCTGGGCGTTCAACTGGACGTAGCCCGAGAAGAAGTTCAGCGTTGAGGAATAGGGCGCAGTCGCGCCGCTTGCGCTCGGGTTTTCGGGAATCGTGCCGATGTAGTTCAGGAGGGAATGGCTTACCCGAAACTTGTTGTCGAACGTCACGTGGTCGTTGATTCTCCATTCGGCGTCGAGAGTCCCGATATCCTGCGTCGACTTGGTGAAGTCTCTATTGACCGCGCCGTAGAACGTGTTGCGGGGCACGCCATCTTCGGTGACCGGCTCGCGCGTGACTTGGTTCGTCGGTACACCAAAGTCCGGCAGGCCCCACAAGTACGTGTGTGAATAATTGGCCGTCAACCTGAAGGTGTTGGTCGGATGATATGCCACGGCGCCGGCGACGCCCCACCGATTGTCGGTTGTGTAGTCGCGGCCGGCGACGTCGGCGTACTGCACCATGCCGTTGAAACGCACGTCAAGCACCGGGCTAATCGCCTTATTCACGTCGACGGTGCCACGCTTGGTGGAGTCGCCCAAACCGCCTTCCACTCCTAGGTGATAGAAGTCGAAATTCCGGGCCTCCTTGGTGACAATGTTCATCGCCCCGCCCGTGGTGCCCCGGCCGGCGAAAGAGGAGGCCGGCCCGCGCAAGATCTCGACCTGTTCGTCGTCGAAAGTCTCGCGGATGCTGACTCCGGCATCCCGGACGCCATCGACGAAGACGTCGTTCCGGGCGTCAAAACCGCGAATGAAGAAGCGGTCGCCGAAGGCGTTGCCGCCTTCGCCCGATCCCAAGGTGATACCGGCCGTCGACCGCAACACTTCACGGAGAGTAGTCGCGTTCTTATCTTCGAGCGCCTCCTGGGTGAGCACCGTCTCCGTTCTCGCGGTGTTCAGGACAGGCTCGGTGAACTTGGCCGAGGACAGGCGATCAGCTTTATAGGGCGCCAGCGGATCTGCATAGGGATCGGCGCCGGGAGCGCGCCCGGTCACCTCGACAGACTCGGATGGGCCGCGAAGTTCGAAGATGGCAACCGTTGGCGCCGTGAAGCGAAACCTCACGCCGGTCCCTTCGAGCAGATGCTTGAGAGCCTCCTCAATCGTAAACGTCCCGGAAACACCGGGCGATGTAATAGTGCCGATCGAATCCGGCGATAGCGTAAATCTGATTCCCGCGGCACGCGCGAACTGCGGAAGGACTGCGGAAAGCGGTCCGGACGCGATCTCAAATCGCTCGGAACGTGAGGGCTGCCCGCCCGGCCTGTTCGATATTGAATCGCTTGGCGGCGGCACGCTCTGGGCATAAGCCACATGGATCGTCTTGCTCCCCACTGCGGACCATGCAACGACCGTTCCGATGGCTGTCCATCGATATGTGATCGGCCAACCGTTCCGGCGACTCCTGCCCGCTCTCTTTTTGCCTGCCTTCCTGAACTTCATTTGATTCTTCTCCTATGCAACGGTCCCGGCCTCACGTGTCGATCAGGGTGAACCACGTTTACGCAATAGCTTATCTCTTGCGTCGCTCATGGTCAAGAGGTTTCTGCAAATCAGTTGCGATAATAGAGCACCGTTTACGGAACGCGCCTATTAGCGCGCGTATCGTGCGACGCGTTTTGTCGCTACGCTACAAAAGACCGGGACCGTTCTAAAGAGATTACGAGCCGTTTTCGGCCCGTTGACACTAAAGCGCGACCCCGGCAACAGCAGTAGTCTCCCTGATAGCGGCCTATAGCAGTCTGCGGTGCCCTATTCCTAACCCGCCAAAATGCTGGTTTCAATTGCCTCTGCCACCATCCAGCTACTTGCATGCGGCTTGCAGCTCTGCTTATCTCCCGCATGCTTCCGGGTTGCCCAATTCCTGATAGAGTTGCAGTCAGCCTGTATGTATTCTGCCGCCGCCGGCCCCGTGCTTCCAGATCGCGTTCGAGCTTATCTCGAAGAAGTCGTTCACACGTGCGGCGATCATGGAAGAGCGTTGGTGAGCGTGGTTATCTTTGGCAGTGCAGTAATCGGTGGCTGGTCTGATACCGTTTCCGACGTGGACGTCATCCTTATTTTGCCGGACGGTGTCCTCCAAGCGGACAGAAACGCCTTACGCGAAAAGGTCGAGCGGATCGAAACCTCTCATGGATTGCGCCGAGACTCAGGTTTTCCAAAAGGAGCCCTGGAAAGACTTGTCGACAGGATCACCGCCAACGTCCGATCGTTCTTCATCTGCACGCGAGGTGACCTGCTGTCGGGGAGTATAGGGCGGATCCTGGACCTGCCATCCTCGCAGGCGGTTTTTGTCGATCGCGCCGTCCTCGCTAACATCGTTGCTTCCGGCAAGACGGTCTGGGGCGAGGATCTGTTGTCGCGCATCCCGGTCGCTCCGATCCGTCGCTTTGACGTCCTGAAGGCATTCTTTGGACTATTCTCCCAGGCCCTGTTAAGTGCCTCGGTGTTTCCTTTGCTCCCTGGAGCGACGAAATACGCTATGGGCGCGCTCAAACGTTCGGTCCACAACTGCTTTTTCTGTTTTGAACTACGCCGGGCGTCTTTGGAGGAAGAGATTGGTTTCTTCACACGCCGTGGGGGACCGAAGGGCGCTTTGATCCAGTTGCTGGCGCTGCGCCGTGACTATCGTGAATCGTTCACATTCGTTCTGTCTTGCATTCCGACTCTTGTGCGGCTGCACTTACGGACAGCCATCGACAACCGATTTCCGCGCCAGAACCCCGTTTCATAGCTTGTCCCATCTGACGATTTTTGTTGCCGACCGGCCTAGCTTCTCAATGTTTCGCTCCTTCAATGCGACACTAATGTCGGAGGCGCACAATCAGAACAGGAGCAACGACCCCGGTTCCGCGTTGGCGAATCGCCGCCGGCTTTCTGGTCCTGGCGGGGCTCCTTTTTTTCCTGGCCCTGTTCGCGCCTGTGTATTTCCGCAATGTTCAGTTGCAGAATTTCGTTTCGAATTTAGGCGCCCGCCGGGATGCGGCGTCTCTCTCCGATGACGTGCTCCGCACCTGGGTGCTCGATAAAGCACATGCGCTTGATCTACCGGTCAAAAGGGATAACGTGACAATCACGCACGAGCCGGAAGGACGGCACATTGAAGTCCGCTACCAGGTGGATATGAACCTGCCCGGATACTCCGTGAAATTGCATTTTTATCCGGCCGCGGGAAGTCCGTAAATGAGAACATAGGAAGCTATGCTCCTCGTCATTGTGAACGTCCACGTCAAGCCGGAGAAGGTCGAAGCCTTCCGTCAAGCCACGATCGAGAACGCTCGTAATAGCGTACAAGAGCCCGGTATCGCGCAATTCGATGTACTGCAGCAGAGCGATGACCCGACGCGTTTCGTGTTGTACGAGGCTTACCGTTCCTCTGACGCGCCCGCCAAACATCGCGAAACGGCGCACTACAACCATTGGGTCGAGACCGTGACGGACATGCTGGCTGAGCCGCGTACCCGGGCTACGTTTTCTAACGTCTTCCCCGCAGACGAGAACTGGTAGCGCTTCGATGCAGTTCGAGTTCGCCACGTCGGCGCGTATCGTGTTTGGCGTCGGCGCCGCGCGCGACCTCCCCAAAGCGGCCGCCGCTATGGGCCGGCGTGCATTGCTGGTGACCGGCGCTTCACTGGAAAGAGCCGCGGCTTTGTTGGCCGGCATGGACGCCGTTTCATTTGCGGTCGCGGAGGAGCCGACCCTTGATCTCATCCGTCGCGGAGTGGCGTTCGCTCGCAAGGAAGGCTGTGATCTGGTAGTTGCGGTTGGGGGTGGAAGTGCCATCGACGCCGGTAAAGCGCTCGCGGCGCTCACCACCAATCACGGCGATTCCTTGGATTACCTCGAAGTGATCGGCCGAGGCCAACCGTTGAGTGAGCCTCCTCTCCCGTTCATCGCGGTTCCTACCACCGCGGGGACGGGCGCGGAAGTAACACGCAACGCAGTTCTGGGATCGCCCGAGCACCATGTGAAAGCCAGTCTGCGCAGCGCTTCCATGCTGCCGCGGTTGGCGATTGTGGATCCCGAACTAACAATAACC
>JAFAWA010000455.1 GCA_019242155.1 Terriglobia bacterium
AGCATTGTCTTTCCAGCGATTGCGGCGAGGACTTTTCCGGGGAAACGAGAGGAAGCAAACCGTGCAGGAATTACGCCCAAAATTTTACGGGGCACACGGGATTCTACCATAAAATCGCTATGCTAGACTTTGGGAAGAAAGGTTGGGGAACCGCGATGCTGGCCTCCAGGCGAATGCTGCCCTTCTTTGCGTTTGCGAGCGCCATAATCGTCCTGAGCGGCGTGCCCGCCCGGACTGCTGACTCTCTAGCCGATCCCAAGCCGTCCGACCCAAACTCCAAAATCGCGATCGAACCGCGGGCCAAGCCGTCCGCGAACCCAGTCGTCACTCCCCGCGCCAACATACGCGTCGACAGCACCCTCGTGCTGATCCCCGTAACTGTTACCGATCCTTACAACCGGTTTGTTACCGGGCTCGATAAGGACAACTTCAAGCTCTTCGAAGACAAGAAGGAGCAGGATATCCTTCAGTTTTCGAGCGAGGATGCGCCCCTGTCCATCGGGGTCGTCTTCGATTGCAGCGGCAGCATGGGCAGCAAGCTCGAGAAATCGCGTCAGGCCGTCGCGCAGTTCTTTAAGACTGCGAATCCCGAAGACGAATTTTTTCTGGTTCAGTTCAACGACACGGCCGACCTTGTGCAGCCATTCACTAAAAATCTGGAAGAGATTCAAAACCGTTTGACGTTTACTCAGTCCAAGGGACGCACCGCTCTGCTCGATGCCATCTATCTCGCCTTGCACGAAATGAAAAAAGGCAAAAACCCGCGGAAAGCGCTGCTTCTCATTTCCGATGGAGGGGACAACAGCAGCCGGTACACCGAGACGGAAATTAAAAATCTGGTGAAGGAAGCGGATACGCAAATCTACGCCATAGGCATCTACGAGCCGATAGGCTCCCGCTCGCGTACTCCGGAAGAGCTTTCTGGTCCGGGCCTCCTCACGGAGATTGCCGAGCAGACCGGCGGCCGGCAGTACGCTGTCGAGAACCTCGCGGAATTGGCGGACATAGCGGCCAAAATCGGGGTCGAGTTGCGCAATCAATATATCATCGGCTACTCCCCTCGCAATCAGGACCGCGACGGAAAGTACCGCAGAGTCGAGGTAAAATTAAGTCAGCCTCGCGGTCTCCCTCCTCTCCGAGCCTTCTGGAGGCATGGTTACTATGCTCCCTCTGAATAAGCGGTCTCTTTTGATACTTGGCAGCGTTTGCTTAGCCGCTCTGGCCCTGTACGCCCAGCAGATTAAACCTTCGCCCGGCGCTGATAAACCCGAAGACAGCGGAGCCATATTCCGCTCCGATACGCGCGTCGTAGACCTGCACGCCACCGTGGTCGATAAAGCCGGGCACCTCATCACCAACCTGCCCAGGGAAGCCTTCACGGTCTATGAAAATGGCGTCGTGCAGGAGATCCGGCAGTTTAAGCGAGAAGACGTGCCCGTATCCATGGGCCTGATCGTTGACAACAGCGGCAGCATGCGTGACAAGCGCGCCAAAGTAGAGGCCGCCGCTCTCGCGCTCGTCAAAGACTCCAATCCCCAGGACGAAGTCTTCGTCGTCAACTTCAATGACGAGGCCTTCAACGACCTTCCGCACGGTAAAGATTTTACGAGCGACATCAAAGAGATGGAAGAGGCGCTGACGCGCATCGATTCGCGCGGCGGCACCGCCATGCGCGATGCCATTCGCATGTCCATCGATCACGAAAAAGAAAAGGCCCACAAAGATAAAAAGGTCCTCGTGGTAGTAACCGACGGCAACGACAACAGCAGCCTTGTGACTCTCGAAAACCTGGTCAAAGCATCGCAGCAGAGCAATGTCCTCATTTACTGTGTGGGGTTGCTGACCGAGGAAGAGCGGCGGGAAGCGAAGCGAGCCGAGCGCGCGCTCAACGCGCTGGCCGAAGCCACTGGCGGTGAGACCTTCTTCCCCAAAGATGTCTCTGAAGTCGAACGCATCGCCCACCAGGTGGCCCACAATATCCGTAACCAGTACACCATCGTCTACTCTCCATCCAATCCGGTCATGGATGGCACCTACCGGCAGATCAAGGTCGTCGCCAAGGGACCTGGTGGCCCAACGGTTCGCACCCGAAGCGGCTACTACGCCACCCCGGACCAAGGCTCAGCGCCGCAGCACACCAGTTCTCAATAGGTGTTCGTAACCCTATGGCGTCTTACGCGAGGGTACCGGCTGCGGCCTTGGCGTAGCCCGTATCTGCGCTGGCGTATCGAAACCTACTCAGGCCTTCACGCTGATCAAATTCATTTCTCGGATTTTTGGCGCTTCGTCTGGCAGCACAGAGAAGAATTAATTCGCTATTTGAACTGGGCGGGACGCGGCTAGGCCGCATGTTCGTGAGGGCCGACTTTTTACATAGATTTTCTACGGCAGAATGTGCGAGGGCCGGCTGCCCGGCCCTGAACAGGTGAGATTAACGTTGAGTGGTACCGCCGGAGCTGTTCGGCGAAGTCGATCCGGGACTGCTCGAATTCGGGCTGCTTGAGTTCGAGTCACCGTGCCCGTTGTTCTTATTCTTATTACGTTTTTTGCTTCGGTTTGCGGTGCCCTGGCTGTTGCTGCCGCCCTGGTTCCCCTGGTTGCTGACTCCCCCCTGGTTACTCTGGTTAGTGGCTCCCGGGTTGCCCTGGGGGTTGCCGCCCTGGTTACCTTCGTGAGTGTCCTGCTGAGTAGCACCGCCGGTGGACCCCCCGGGAGGGGTGCTCCTCTGTCCAAATGCGACCGGCATACTCGCGACCGCGAACGCAGCGATCAATGCAATTCGTTTCATTTAGTTCTCCCGGGCCAGGAAATTCCGAGGCCCTGGGTCTATGGTGCCTGTCCATCTACCTTCCCCGCAGTGCGTAGACATACCGGTCTTGAACGGCTCGTTCGAGTCCTGTGAGAAAAACGGCAATGAAGGAAATGTGAGTATCGTATCCGGTTATCTATTCCAACCGGTAGTTGGGCGCTTCTTTCGTGATGATCACATCATGCACGTGGCTTTCGCGCAGCCCTGCCGGTGAGACTCGCAAGAACCGCGCCTTGTCCTGAAGCTCTCCGATGTTTCTCGAGCCGCAATACCCCATGCCGGAGCGGAGCCCGCCTACGAGCTGATACACCAGATCGGCCAAAGGCCCTTTCGCCGCCACGCGTCCCTCGATGCCCTCGGGCACCAGTTTGCCGCTCGGGTCCTGCTCGTACCGGTTCGCGTTCCCTTGCGACATCGCGCCCATCGAGCCCATGCCGCGGTACGCCTTGAATGTGCGCCCCTGGTACAGAATCGTTTCCCCCGGGCTTTCATCGGTGCCGGCCAGCAGGCTTCCGATCATCACCGTGTCCGCTCCGGCGGCAATCGCCTTCGTGATATCGCCCGAGTGCTTGATTCCGCCGTCTGCAATCAGAGGCACGCCCGCGTCCCGGGTCGCGCGGGCGCATTCGGAGATAGCCGTAATCTGCGGAACACCGGCTCCGGAGACGACGCGCGTGGTGCAGATCGAGCCCGGGCCGATGCCCACCTTGATTCCGTCTACACCGAGCGAGATGAGCTCTTTGGCAGCCTCATACGTCGCCACATTACCGGTAATCAGTTGGACGTCGGGTAATTTGCGCTTGATCGTCTTTACGGCTTCACACACACGGCTGGTATGTCCGTGCGCCGTGTCGATCGCCAGGACGTCCACCTTCTTCGAGACTAATTCCTGCGCCCGCTCCAGGTAATCGCCGGTCGCCCCCACCGCCGCGCCCACGCGCAGCCGTCCTTGCCGGTCCTTGGCGGCGTTGGGGTACTTCAACTTCTTCTGAATATCTTTAACCGTGATGAGCCCCTTCAGGTTGTAGTGCTCATCTACGACCAGCAGTTTCTCCACGCGGTGTTGGTGCAGAATCGCTTCCGCCTGTTCGAGCGTAGTGCCCACAGGCACCGTGATCAGGCTGTCCTTGGTCATCACCTCCGCGATCGGCAAATCGAAGCGCGTCTCAAAGCGCAGATCGCGGTTGGTCAAAATGCCGACGAGTTTGCCTTCTTTCGTAACCGGCACACCCGAGATGCGGTACCGCCGCATCAGATCCTGCGCGTCCGCGATGGACCGCTCCGGATCAATCGTAATCGGGTCCACGATCATGCCGCTCTCACTGCGCTTGACCCGGTCCACCTCTTCGGCCTGCCGTTCGATGGACATATTGCGGTGGGTAATACCGATGCCGCCCTGTTGCGCCAAAGCAATGGCGAGATGCGATTCGGTAACCGTGTCCATCGCAGCAGCGACAATCGGAATGTTGATCCCGATCTGCCGCGTCAGACACGTGCGCGTATCAGCTTCGGTAGGCAAGACCTCGCTGCGCGCCGGCTCCAGAAGCACATCATCGAAGGTCAGTCCCTCCATCAACGCTGCTTGGATCATACGGAGATTTCTCTTATGATAGCGTGCGGCGAAGCCTGCGCCCTCATGCGCCGGGCTGGTTTGCGCGAAGACCGCTCCATTTCTCCGCGAGCACGATGGAATTGGCCGGATTGCGCGCGTCGTACCGCACCAGGGCATGCCCTCCCAACACGTGCCAATCCGTGGGCAGATGCTCTTTCAAGCGCGAGACATCCTGGGACGCTGTATATTCCACGCCGCGAACCGCATACGTGTAGATCAGCAGCTCGTCCCGTAGGTCGAGGACGGTGGCGTCGCCCATTTTTCCATACGCCACCAGCACAGCTCGCCGGGCCCGCTCCCGCGCATGCGGGTCCTCCCGGGAAAGGCTGTATTTCTCATATCCGATGAGGCCAACCACGATGGCCAGCAGTACAATCAGCCCAAGCGTTACGACTTCAGGAGTCGAAAACATCACGCCCGGCGCGAACCGCCTTTCATCTTGCCCGGATTATAGCATTCACTCGGTTAAAATAAGGACATAGTGCCCGCCAAGACGTTCTATATCGAGACTTTTGGATGCCAGATGAACGCCCATGACTCCGAAAAGGTCATAGGGACTCTTCTGGCCGAAGGCTACCAGCAGGTGGAAACACCCGAGGCGGCGCATCTCGTTCTCTACAACACCTGCAGCATCCGCGATAAAGCCGAACAGAAGGTCTTCAGCCGCCTGCAGCAGTTCAAGCGCGATGCCGGGAAGGGCAAGCTGTTCGGTGTACTCGGCTGCGTGGCGCAGCAGGAAGGCGAGAAGATCTTCGACCGCGCGCCGCATGTCAGCCTGGTAGCGGGCTCCGCCAGCTACACTCGCTTACCGGAACTGCTGGTACAGCTTGAGACGGGCCATCGCCGCGTCACCGGCCTGAGCCTGGATACGGATGAAACCTTCGATACCCCGTTCACGCGCCGCGATAACCCGTATCGCGCGTATCTCACGATCATTGAAGGCTGCGACAAATCATGCGCCTACTGCGTGGTCCCATTTACCCGGGGACCCGAGCGCAGCCGCACGAGCGAAAGTGTCATGGCTGAGGCGCGCCGACTGGCGGATCAGGGCTATACCGAAATTCAACTCCTCGGGCAGAACGTCAACAGCTACCGCGATCCTTCTCCGGCCGGTTGGGACTTCGCCGCGCTGCTCGGCCGCATCGCCGAGATTCCCGGCCTTCGGCGCGTCCGCTACACCACTTCCCATCCTCGCGATTTCGTCAAAGCCATCGTGGATGCCATGGACGCGAGTCCTGTGCTCTGCGATCACGTCCATCTTCCCGTGCAGTCCGGATCCGACCGCACCCTGGCCGCCATGGATCGGCTTTACACACGCGCCCAATACCTCGAGCGCATTGAGTGGCTCAAAAATGCCCGGCGTCGCTACTCCATTACGAGCGACATCATCGTGGGCTTTCCGGGAGAGACTGAGGACGACTTCGAGCAGACCCTCGACCTGTTGGACACGGTGCAGTACGATTCGCTATTCAGCTTCAAGTACTCTCCGCGGCCCAACACCGCCGCGCTCGCGTTGCCCAACCGCGTAACCGAGGACGAACAGCAGCGCCGCCTCGCCATTCTTCAGGAGAAGCAGCGCGCCATTCAGATCCGGTTGAATGCGGCCATGGTGGGTAATATTGAGGAGGTCATGGTGGAGGGCCGTAACCATGCCACGGCGCAATGGATCGGGCGTACCTCCAGCAATCGCACTCTCAATTTCAGTGATCCACGTACAGAAGGGCTCAACGGCCAGTACGTACAAGTCCGCGTCACGCGCTCCGGTCCCAACTCCTTGGTGGGCGAAAGCGTAACTGTGGTGTAATTGGATTGGGAGGGCGGCATGGAAGACAAGGAAGTTGTGCGGGAAACGGGCCACAATGGAATCAGGCACTCGCCTTCCGAAGTGGAAATGAAAATTCGTGGGCTGATGATGGATCCCGTCACCAACATGCCCATCGTCATCCTGCGCGACATCAACGGTAATACCGTGCTCCCCATCTGGGTTGGCGTATACGAAGCCAACGCCATAGCCCTGGAGATTGAGAAAGTATCGACGCCGCGTCCCATGACGCACGACCTGATCAAGACCCTGCTCCTCGGCTTGAACACCGTTTTGCGGAAAGTTGTTGTCAGCGAGTTGAAGGACGATACCTTCTACGCGGTGATCTGGCTCGATCGCGACGGTGAACTCATCAGCGTCGATTCCCGGCCGAGCGATGCGCTCGCCTTGGCTCTCCGCCTCGACTGTCCCATTTATGTCGATGAAAGCGTGCTGAAGTCGTCGAAGTTGGCATCCACCGTGTCCGATAAGATCAACAACGACGAATTACGCCGCTGGCTCGAAGGCCTCAACAACGAAGATCTAGGCCCCTACAAGATGTAGTGAGCTGTTCCGCAGGTTGCCCAACCGCGGCCGGCGCCCTAAAGTCTGTGTGTCAGTTGCCACCCTGTGTCAACGCCCGATTTCGGGCGGTGTCTGCACCATCGAAAGAATCAGGCCAATCATTACCAGAAACGCTAATCCCGCCGCAACAATCATGTGTTCGCCCCACCCCCGCTTCTTTGTAGAGCAATTTCGGTGCCGCTCGGTGGCGCCTCGGCTGGATGTGCTTACGCCACATAAGTGGAGGGTCAAAACCTCGCCTAAATATGTCGAAACGAAAGGGGCTGGGACCGCTTTTGATATAATCGCGACCCAGGAGGGTTGGGATGGAATATCCTGCCACAGGGCTGCACCACGTCACGGCATGTGCCGGTGCGGCGCAAGAAGACATTAATTTTCACACACAAGTCATAGGACAGCGAATGATCAAGCAGACCATTCTGTTTGACGGGCGCTACGCACATTATCATCTCTATTACGCTAATGCCAAGGCCGAGCCGGGCTCGGTGATGACTACCTTCCCCTATCACCGCGTCAAGGGACGCAAAGGT
>JAFAWA010000477.1 GCA_019242155.1 Terriglobia bacterium
CACGCCTAACATCTATCAGATCGATACGCGATTGACGCGTACGTTGTATTCGTATCGCGAACGGCTCAATGTGAAGTTCATCTTTGAAGCGAACAACATATTCAACACTCGCAATATCACCTCGACCAGCACGACAGCGGTGACGAACGCTCTCGGCGTGATTACGACGGCGCCTACATTCGCTCCCGTTGCGTCGGTGCTTGAGGGCCGTCTTCTTCAGATCGGAATCCGAACCGACTTCTGAGGATCCCAGTGCAGCGGCTACCATGGATCGGATAAGTCCCGAACTGTTCCGGCCCCGACTTCGCTGGCAAGATGCACAAGGGGCGCAGCCGAAACGATATAGCGCGCGTCCGCGCGTGGCGCTTTTGGCGTAGCGTTGGCCTTGCGCCTCGAATACCGCCTCGATCAACTCCTCGTCTTCCAGAAGCCGGTCGGCCTCGGCCATCCACGGCTCCCACAGGCTCCCGACATCGACATCACCACGCGTTCCCACAAGGTCCTTTGCGCTTTGGCCTTCCGTTGCGTGCTCATGATCCAGTGTGCCGCCAACCAAACAGGATATGAGGTTAATGTTATTGCACCGGTTCCGGCGCCCATGTCACGCCGGCTTGATCCGAAACGCTCTATGTTGCGACGGAAAGTTAGCAGTCGCGTCGGGTTGCTCGTCGAGCCACTGCTCGACGAGCGGCCAAACTTGCCGGAAGAGATCGGCTCGTGTTCGCCGCGTCGATCAGCTTACGGCTGGTGAGGTGCAAACGGTCGGTTCGCCCTCTCAACATTGTTCTGAGTATGCCAACACTTACTTGTGACAATATGACTTGAAGGTGTAACCGGAATGAACCGAAAAGCCACTAACGAAATCGTTCATGCTGCTATCGATGGTTTCATGGCTCAAAAGGCACGGATCGATCAGAAGATCATGGAATTGAAAGCCATGTTAAATGGAGGTGCCGGTGATGGGATCACTCAGCGGCAACCACCCACCAAGAAACGGCAAATATCCTCTCGCGCGCGACGACGGATGGCACTCGCAGAACGGGCACGGTGGGCCAAGATGCGGCGCGAGACGGAAACACCAGTACCACCCGCCGTGCAGGCGAAACCCAAGCGACGCATCAGCAAAGAAGGCATGAGGAGAATTATTGCTGGGAACAAAAAAGGTGGGCGTTGAAGCGGGCGAAAACTGCGAAGGCGACGGCGTAAAACCTCTTACAGTGTTTGTATTTGAAAGCCCCGGCGTAGCGGCAGAGGGCTGCAATCCAGAGGCAGAGCGCAAGGTCGAGGAGAGGTTCCATTTGGGGAAGGCTGCCATCCCATGCGCCCGGACAAGATCGGCTTTGCGCATCCGGTTTGGAGAGGACGGGCAGCTCAATCAGCCGCATACGTTAGAACACTAATATTTGGAACGGACGCCGAAAGGAGAACCGTCCGAAAATGGGTTGCCGGAATGAGACCCTACGACGTGAACGCGTCAACGCGAGCACGCATTGTAGATTTCGCGGAGCGCCATGCGGCGCTTCGACATCTCGCGTCTTCAGCGGTATCAAATCGGCTTCCGCGGTTTTGCGACGACGCTGTTGCCCGAGGTGATTTCGTTGCGAAAACCGAAACGGCACTAAGATAAAGTCAGCTTCCTCTCGGGGAACAATTGGGATGTAAATGTTTGTAGTTTTGGCTGCGAGTTGGTGTTTTCTAGCTACTCGATGAGCGTAGCCAATTTAGCCAAAACTTCATCCAGGATGAAGGCAGGGGCTTTCTCCACGAAGCGGCTTTTGCGCGCCTGCAGGTCGAGAAATGCGCGGCTGATTGCAGAGAATGACGCCCTGCGTCTGCGTGCCCGCGCCGCTCAAGGAAACGGCGTATCCGGCGCGCCGGGCGAACTCTCCGCCTTGCGTGATGGGGCAAACGAGCGGCGTTCCAAGAACGTCGAAGACTTTGGGCGAAACGATCAGGACGTAGCGCGCCCCGGCCTGCTCGCGTCCCTGTATCGGATTAAGATCGACGTGGTAGATATCGCCGCGATCCAATTACAGGACCTCGCGCCCCACGGGCGGCGCTTCGAGCCAAGCGCGCTCTTCGTCCGAAAGCGATGCGCCCGCGTCGCACAGCGCGGCCAGCTCGGCGGCGGTGTAGCGGCCGCGGCGCGGCGCGGTCTTCGTAGAGAGCACGCTTTCGATCCAGCCTTTAAGGTCCATGCCATGCGCGTGCGCTTCGGCGCTTAAGGAAGCGGCGCGGTCGTCGGGGATGTCGATGTTCACGGTCGTCATGGTCGAAACCCTTATCTATCCAGACTAAATTAAATAGACCGTTCTGTCACGAGAACGGCTACGACTATGCGTTAGGCCAGGCGGAAAGCGCCGCCGAGAAAGTCGCGCTCAATCCGTACAACCGGAGCCGGTAGGGCAGGGGAGCGGCCCGCTTTACGCGGCCTTTCGCGCGTTGAAACCTAAGGCGGTGTGGACTTGGCTCCTACGCACAGCTTGCAGCAGCAGACAAGGACGCGTGTTGCGCCCGAGGTGAGTAAGGCGCAACCCGAAACAGCAGCCCATCTGAAAGCCACGACCAGCCGCTGAAAAAGAAGGAAAGCGGCAGAGCGCTTTAGACGCGCCGGAGTTCAGGGGTTTGGCGCGCCTAAAGCGCTGATTAAGTGCTCGTTACGATAGATGGCTAAGTGACAACGCGAGAAGATGCAACCCGGCTGAGGATGCGATTGTCACCGTTCCCACGTTACTGCGGGGAGTGCCACCGCCAGCGCTATCGTCAGCCGGCATGTAACGGTTGTCAACGTTTGTTACAAAGTTCGCAATACCGCTGTAGACATTTGAGCGAGGCCCCGCGGGGCCCGGCGAACCAGTGCCGTCATCGGAAACCGCCCCTGCCATTTTTGTGCATAATTCGTGATTTGTGCACACGTCAGGAGGGCATGAGCGCGGCACCACATTTGAACCTGAGATATGCAACGCGGGAAGCCCTGATTTTATTGGCATCGGGCGTGGTGCAAAACCTACCGTTTGTGGAACGCTCAATAGGGGTGGGCCTGGCTACTAGAAAATGTCGACTTGATTAGCAAGATGATATCGAACGGGGGCTCTTTAGATGCTTAAACCTTTACTGCGCTGAAGGGCACGGCGGAATCCGTAACCGCGTTTCATTGTAAGATCGCTCTGTCGATGAATAGGCTACCAATCCGATTCGGACAATGCGGTGATACATTCCATAACTGGCGTCTGCGCGTCCAAACCACCGGCCATACTCTTGTCTTAACGACTTTCGTGATTGCGGCGCTGGGCGGCTGCAAGCAGCCGTCTTCCGGTCCATCATCCACCCTCGTCGACCAGTTCTTTGCTGAATACAACAACCCGCGTTCACCGGGCTGCAGCGTCGCCATCAGTCGTAACGGCGCTATCGTGTATGAGCATGGGTACGGTATGGCCGACCTCGAATGGAACATACCCATTACGCCCACAACCGTTATGGGCGCGGCTTCCATCTCGAAACAATTCACCGCCATGAGCATTCTGCTTCTCGCCCAGTCCGGCAAGCTCTCGCTCGACGACGACCTTAGCAAGTACGTTCCGGACTGGGCGGACCACGAGCATCACGTCACCCTTCGCCATCTGCTCACACATACCAGCGGCCTGCGCGAGGGCTTTACCCTGCTGGGCGTGGCCGGTCAGTCGCAATCGAACGAAGCAATGGAGCGCATGCTCGCGCGCCAGCACGGCATGAACACCCCGGCCGGCACTGAATTCGTCTACAACAACGGAGCATACAACCTGCTCGGCAGCATCGTGAAACGGGTCAGCGGCCAGTCTCTGCGTGATTTCGCCGAAGCGAACATCTTCCGCGCGCTCAGCATGTCCCACACACAGTTTCGGGACGACGCCGCGCTGCTGACCTCAAATCGCGCTGCCGGCTATACGGCCGACGAGCATGGCGTGCACGCTAACCCCGAGGCCGTTGTGGTCGGCAACTCCGGTTTGTACACCACCCCGCACGATCTGCTCCTGTGGGAGAACAATTTCGAGAACCCGCGCGTCGGCACTCCCGATCTCCTGGCTGAAATGCAGAAACCAGCGGTGCTCAATAATGGCAAGCCCACCGAATACGGCATCGGTCTGTTTCTGCTGAACTATCGGGGCCAGCGCACCGTCGAACACTCCGGCGGGGGCAGCGGAATTTCCGCCAACCTCATTCGCTATCCCGATCAGAAGCTGGCCATCGCACTTCAATGTAACTCGGATGCGATTAACCCCATCGTCCTGACGAAAAAAATAGCCGACCTCTATCTGGCAGATGTCCTGACGAAGCTTCCTCCCCAACCCACGCCGGTTCGACCCACATTGTCTGCCGCAGACCTGTCCTCCGTCGCCGGCTTATATCGCGGCGTTTCAGACAAGGATCCCAGCGACCTGCGGGTCTCGGTCGGCGATGGTAAATGGATTGGCCACAGTTTTTTCCGGGACGGTTCCGACTTCGAGCTGAACCCTGTGGACGCCCGGCACGCCCGCGGTCCTGCTGGCGTTAGGATGTTGGAATTTATTCCTGCCGGGCCGGGCCATCCGCGTGCGGTGCATGTTAAGGGTCCAGCCGGGGAAGCTGATTTCGAATTGACCGCGTACAATCCACAGCCTGCTGAATTGCGGCCCTTTGAAGGCCAGTATTGGAGTGATGAATTGCAGGCTCTCTATACGGTCCTGGCGCGCGATTCCGGCCTAATGCTTCAGCTACCCGGTCAGGCGCCGATCCCACTCCAGCCCTTTGAAAGGGATGCATTCCTTGGCCTGGGAATCCTGACATTCATCCGTGATGCCCATGGAGCCGTTACCGAATTAATACTGGACCACTCCAGCGTCCGCAAACTCACCTTCAGGCGCATGCGGCCAGTGCAGTGATGTCTTTTTCGAGTGATACTGTATTCCCGTCCATAGCCCGCCCTCGTTCTCCATACCGATAGGTGTAAGCAGTCCCGACACCTGACGGTTAAGCGTTGCACAAAGGACCCCTTGTGCTATCCCCACAGCTCTGCCCGAACTTGTAGCCGTATAGTTGGATTGAGATGCATAGGCTTGTCGTGCTTTTGATGTTTGCGGGCATCGGGCTCCTCCCCGCACAGCAGCCGGTCAATGATATTTTTGTTCAGCACGTTCGCGTATTCGATGGAACGAGGGTGATACCGCAATCGAACGTTTGGGTCCGAAACGGAAAGATCGAAGCTATCGGCGATGATCTCCGGCCCCCGGCAGGCGCAAAGACGATTGATGGCTCAGGGGACACGCTCTTACCGGGCCTGATCGATACCCACACGCACAGCTATGTCCGGGACGCCCTCCGGCAGGAACTGATTTTCGGCGTGACCACCGAACTCGGAATGGAGAATGATCCCCGATTCGTCGCTGAGATAAAACGGGAACAAGCGGCCGGTAAAGCGCTGGATTTGACCGACATGCGCAGTGCTGGCTGGCCTGCAACGGCACCCGGCGGG
>JAFAWA010000241.1 GCA_019242155.1 Terriglobia bacterium
TCCCATGTGCCGCATGGGGGTCGAGCCGGTCACGTACCAGCCGCCCCAGCGTTGTTCGAGCGGGCTGCGGTGGTCGGTGTTGTAGCCGCCGAGAACGAGCAGCGGCATGCCGGTGGGCGCGGTGAAGCGGCTGCGGACGAGCATGCCTGGAACCCCCAGAGTGGCTTCCGAGGTATGGCACCGCAGGCAGTCGTCCCGGCGGATGAATTGGGGTTTGGCCGCGGGCTGCTGCTCGAGCATATAAAAGATAACGCCTTGCTCGGGATCGACCGAAGCGATTTCGATGAAGCCGCCACGAACCCAGGCGACGGCGACGGAATCGTTGAAGAAGATGGTCCGAGGATTTTCCGGGGAGATTCGCTCTAACTGCAAGCTGGTCTTGGAGAAAACGGCGAGCTGAGACTCGAGCGGCACGTCCAGGGCTGCGAGCAGCGATCGAAGATAGCCGGCACGATTTTCGAAACGAAGCCAAACCGAGCCTTGGTCCAGTTTCCGCTCGAGGAGGGAGACCGGATCGCGCAATGGCCGTTTGAGGTAGTTGAAATATTCGATGGCGGGATGATCGGGCGGCGGGGCGAGTGAATCACCAAACGAAGCCAAAATGACGGCCGCGGTAGAAAAGAGGCCGGCGGCGGTTAGGCCGAAGGTGCGCATGTCAGGGCCAGAGGCGGCGGGAGGCAAGGCGGGCGCCCTCGGCCATGGCGCGGAACTTTTCCCAGACTATGGCTGGATGAATTTCGGGCTTGTAGGTGGCTTGGGAAGAAAAACCGCAATCTGCGCCGGCGATGACTCGTTCGCGGCCCACCAGCCGGGCATAACGAATGATGCGCTCGGCGATGAGTTCGGGGTGCTCCACTATGTTGCTGGCATGCGTGATGACGCCGGGAATTAAAGCCTTGCCCTCGGGCAGTTTCACGGTTTCCCATAAATGGTACTCATGCTCGTGGCGGGGATTGGCGGCCTCGAACGAAAATGCTCCGGCGTTAATCTGCAACATGCATTCGGCGATATCGGCGAGGGGCGCATCGTAGATGCGGGGCCCTTCATTGATACCGTAGCAGGTGTGGAAGCGGACCTTTTCGGGAGGGATGCCGCGCAGACTGTAGTTGAGAGCCTCGATCCACATCCCGGCGGTGTTTCGGCGCTCGGCCGGAGTCAGGGAGGGCCGGCTGAAGATTTCGGTGAGAAACGGGTCATCGAGCTGGACCACGAGGCCGGCATCGGTAATGGCGCGATACTCGTGATTCATGGCAACGGCAACGGCGTGGGCGTATTCCTCCTCAGTTCGATAATAGCGGTTGAAACCGACGCCGCTGGGGGCGACAGAAGGTAAGAACGCCTCTTCGTGCGCCCAGCCATCGAGTGCGGCTTCGAGAATTTCGATATCCCTGTGAACGGCCTCCTGGCCGCGGTAAGTCACAGGGCCGGTGCAAACGAGCGGAGCGATGGACGCCACAGCGCCGCCCAACATGGCCTGGCCCATGTACTCGGCGTAGTATTCGGGAAAGGCCTGTGTTTCGGCTTCGAAACGCGGGAACTTAAATCCGGGGTCCGGCTCGAATCCGTTGAGCCGCTCGCGAACATAAGCGAAGAACCCGGGCTTGCCCTGTTCACCATCGGTGGGAATGTCGATCCCGCAACTCACCTGCTGTCCGACCGATTCGGAGACCGCGCCTTTAACGCAATTGTGGAATGCCGCCGGATCGTGGGGCCCGCCGCACAGCTTGATTTTCATCAGATCCAGCAGGTTTTTGGGCCGCGGCAAGCTGCCGCAATGGGTGGTAAGGATGCGGTCCGTGCTCAATTTCATGGCTACTTCGCGGAGCAGGGCTGCGGATCCCAACCGGAGGCGTCGGGGAGCTTCTTGAAGTGGGTGGTGGTGACGAAGGGCATGGTCAAGTATTGGGGGTCCATCACTTCAGTCATGACCACCAGCCATTGATCGCCATTGGGGGCGGGAATGCGATCGTAATATTCGGTGAGGACCGTGTTGGCGCTGTACGGGACGCCGTTCTTGCGCAGATACCCGGGGAGAAGGTGGGTCGTGACCACTTTCAAGTTGCCGGAGCGGGAAGGTCCGCGGCCGCCGCCGGTGTATTCCCAATGGGCGAGCGAGTACCCTTGCCAGGAGGGCTCAGTGTTCGCGGGTTCGGCTGCGCCGAAGTGGAAGATGCGGGTCTGGCTGCCGGCATCGGTTTCGACGCGCAAGGTGGTGTCGTTCTCCCAGGTGATGTGCAGACGGCCCGGGACGCGCATGATCGCGGCGGCACCGTAGGATCTGCATTGCTGGCCGGCCGCTTCGTCATTGGCGGCGTCCCAACCATTGGCGGCTTTACGGCCTTCGGGATTGAGCGGCACGCCGCCGAAAGCGCCTTTGGGCGGGGTTACCATGCGGTAGCGCCAATCCTCAGTAACGACCGAGACCCAATAGCCGGTGAGGTCAAACGCAGCGCCTGCTTTGGGAGTGGGCGGCGGGCCGCCACGTCCGCCGCGGCCGGTTCCGGGAGCGGGCTGAGCGAAGGCGGAGGAAGCGACGGCTAAGAATACGTACAGTACGGGTAGGAATGTTCGCCGCACGCCGGCAGACGAGCAGAAGCGACGGCTCGACGAGCCGCTGCTAGTCGACCGTTTCACCGGGATTTGTGCCCCATCCGAAACCATCCGATTTACGATGCAGGGTCTTGAGCGCGCCGCGATGGTCGCCATCGGTCCGGGACGGGTTCATGGTGATGACCACTTCATCGCCGACTTTGAGAGTGTCGCGCTTAATCCCCTGCTGCCCGAGTTGGCCGGAGGAGCGCCATTCGAGCGACCAGCGCTGCACGGCGCCCTTATCGTCAGGAGCTTCTATCTGGAGAAAGGAGTGCGGGTTGCGCAGCAGCAGGTCGATAATCTTGCCCTCCAGCTTCACTTCCTTTTCGGCATGGTAGGTGGCGGAAAGTGAGTGGTGAGCGAAGGTCAGAGCAGCACACAGAATGCTCCCGGCCAGGAGCCTGGCAAACATTGGTTTCATAAGCCTCATTTCGCGGATTTGGATTGCAAGGTCTGATACGCGGCTTCGATGAATTTATCGGGGGAGCCATACAAACCGTCGTAGTCAAAGGTTGGCTTTGCGGCCTTGACCTGGTCGAGCGTGAGACCCCTCTGAATCATATCGCGAATGCGGTCGCGAATAATGGCGACCATGTTGCGGTAGTTGGCGACGTCCCCGATGTCGCAGAGACGGCCGTGGCCGGGAACGACCCAAGTACCGCCTTGCGAACGAAATTCCGGGATCATGAGATCGAGGATGTTGTTGAGCCCGTCGAGCACGCCCTCGACGCTGCCGCCTTTAGCCACGTCGATCACCGGGTAACGGTCTGTGTCCAGGATATCGCCCGCGCTGATCACGTCGGAATAGCGGAAGTAGACGATGCTATCGCCGTCGGTATGGGCGGCGGGCTCGTGGTAGATCTTGATGCCTTCACCGTTAAAAAATTCGCTGAGCTTGTACGAGGCGACGTGATAGGTGTCGGTAGGCAGAGCATCCGAAGGCGCCTTTGCGGCGCTCATGCGCTCAAGAACGCTTTCGTGAGCAATGATGGTCGCCGAAGGCGCGACGCCCACGGGCGGGAAGGTGACTCCCACAATTTTGGCATCCGCCGGGAGCGCGGAAAGCTTCTCGTTGCCGCCGGTGTGCTCCGCATCGCCGCTGGTATTAATGATGAAGCGGATCGGCTTGGGCGGCGCAGGAGAGGCAATGATTGCGTTCATGGAAGGACTGGTCCAGGAGAAGGGGGCCTGAGGGCAGTGTAGTCCGACGCAGTGATTCGGGGCGGGCGAGGCGGTAACCGAGGTGGCCAGTTCGAGCACCTTGGCCATCAGCTTGGCGCTCATCTCCTTCCGGCCCGCGTCCACCAGCAGAATGCCGTCGCGTCCGATGGATGCAGTTACGTTGCCGCCATCGCCGATCAGCATGTAGATGTTGCCCTGAACCGGCAGCACGTGAATTTCGCCGTCGGCGGCTTGCGTGGCTTCAGCCTGAATACGGGTGGGACTGGACGGCACCTTGAGCGCGAGATTGGGCTGGCGGAGTTTGGCGCGGTACTCCGGGTAGATCGTCTCCGAGCCCCCGCGGGCGGCCTGAGCGGGAATATCGTCCGCGCCAAGATTCGGATTCTTTCCCGGCAAAAAGTGCGGTACGGCGGTAGAGATGTTCTCTTCACTGACGGTGCAAGGATAGTAGGCCAACTGCGTCTGCGGATCGAGTTCGTAATGCGTCGTTTGAATGAAAGGCTCCTCGAGCCACACCGGGTCGGTAACGATCATGGTGACGAGCAGATAGTTCCCGTGCCGGGTGATGTACTCCATCATGGTGGACTTGTCGGAGAAGCTAGCGCCGTTGCGGCGCAGGTACGCGCCTTTGAGGTGCGTGGTATTGACGACGAGCATGCCGGCTTCCCACTT
>JAFAWA010000249.1 GCA_019242155.1 Terriglobia bacterium
CATCATGCACGCCCAGTTGCGCGAAATAGGCGTTGCACGAAACTGCGATGGCGCGCTCCATGTCGAGCGTGCCGTGAGCCCAATCGCCGACGTCGTCCTTGATGGGGCGATTCCAACCGGGGATGATTATTCCCGCGCGCCCATCCGGGAGGCGATGGCAGGCGAAGGTGCGATTGCGCAGCAAAGGATCGATTTCGAGAGCCGCCATCGCGGTTACCAACTTGAAGGTGGAACCCGGTGGATAAAGGCCATAGCGCGCGCGGTCTAAAAGCTCATCCGGCGTAGGCGGCGCGGAGCGGCTGCCCGGCGGGTCGGGCGCGGGCGTGCTCACCATCGCGAGCACGCGGCCGGTGGATGCGTTCATCACCACCGCCGAACCGTATCGTAGGCCGGCCGCGCGCAACTCCCGGTTCAGTATCTCCTCCGCACGCAACTGCAGGCGGATATCGAGCGTCAGCCGCACACTGCGGTCACGCGCCAGCACCCGCGCAATTGCGGGATTCGCGGGCTGATGGCGGTATCGCACCAGGGCCGCCAATTCGTTGTAGTTGTAGCCTTGCAAACGGGCGTTGGAGTCGTGCTCTACCAGCGAGGCATTGGTCGCGTGAAAGTTCTCGCCGGTGCGCAGATCGCCGGTGATTTGCGCCATAGCGGAGCCGAACGGGTAATGGCGAGTGTCGAAACGGGAGGCTGCGCGATCGAGCGAAATGCCGAGCTTCTGATAGTCGCCCGCGTGCTGCTCGAGCTCTTTCCAGTCGCTCGTAGCCACAGGAATTCCGTTGCGGTCGTATATCGTGCCGCGCGGTATCTCCCGGGCGATGGAGTTCAGGCGCGGATTGTGCTGGGGCCGCTTTACGCCATCCTGCTCGAACGCATGGGCGTCCCGGGCCAGGTAATCGCGGTCGGCCGCTATCTGATAGCGCGCCGCCATTGCGAGCAGAACCCCGGCCGCCGTCGCCATCGCTACCTTCACCCAACGGGTACCGCCGGCGAGCGGCGACGACCTGACTGCTTCACCGGAATCGGCTGAGATTGAAAGCAACAGCGCGAATACCAGGAAGTTGGCCAGCATCGCGGTATTGCCCGAACTGAGGAAGGGCGACACCACTCCGGAGAGCGGCAGCGCTCCCAGCACGCCCGAGCTGATCAGCAGCATCTCGAAGGCGATCAGACTGCCCAGGCCCAACGCGAGAAAAAAGCCGTAATGTGTCCCGGCGCGCCGGGCCGTGCGAAAGGCGCGGGTAATGAGAAACCCGAAGAGCAGCAGAACGGTGGCCACACCGGCAAAGCCCCACTCTTCGCCGATCGCCGGCAGCACGAGATCGGTATTGCCCGCCGGGATCATCTCGGGATCGCCCCACCCGGGGCCCGAGCCGTACGGGCCGCCGGTGGAAAAGGCCCAGACCGCGTGCGCGAGTTGATCGCCGCCGTGAACGTCGTTGTCCCATGGTGCGACCCACATGTTGATCCGGTCGACCACCGTGGGCGGCTTGCCGAGCTTGTATCCGATTGCCACGGACCCAACCATCAGCGCAAGGCCGGCGATCGCCAGACCGGGGCGGCCCCGCGCGACGCCGAACATGGTCAGAAAGACGAAGAACATCACCAGCGCCGGTCCCAGATCTTTCAGCACGAAAAATAGAATCAACGCGGCGGCCACGGCGCAGCCGACGGGCGCGAGATGCTCCAGCCGCGGCATCCCCACCCGCCGCCAAAAGCCGCGGAAGATTCGCTTCTCTCTCAAATCGCGCAAACGTTCCCAGTGGCGGGTGAAGTATCCGGCCAGAAACAACACCAGCAGAATCTTGATTGCTTCCACCGGCTGAAATGGCCCCAAGTTTACTTTGACGTCCGAACCGCCCGGTCCGCGCCCGAAGCGCAAGAGCAGACCGAATAAGGCCAGCGCCGCGAGAAGCGGTGTGTAGCACCAGTCCGAGAACCTGCGGTAGTCGAACAGCTTGAGGGAGGGGAAGGCCAACAGCAGGCACCCGAGAAACACACCCAACGCAAACTTGCGAAACTCGAGCGTGTCTCTGAGAGGATCACGCAGACTCAGCATCAGGCATAGGCCGATGCCGCTCAGCATGTGCAGCGGCGGCAGGTAGGAACGATCGCCCGCAAAACGCGCCAGCCGCCAAATCAGCGCGACGAGATAGAAACCCGCAAAATAGAGACCGGTCCACTTTACGAACTCCATTTGAAACTCCCGCGGCGTACGAACGACCATAAGGGGTTTTAATTGAGCGAGCACGCGGCGGGGTAATTTTCTTGCGGCCGCGCCCACATTGGCAGCGGCGCGGCCGGGATGCAAAGAAGCGAACAGGTCCGAAGCGAGTTCCTGCCCGTTGGGCGAGGATTCGAACAACGGCCGCAATTCATCCTGATTCGAAACGGCGGTCAGGTTAATCAAAGCACCCTCGCGCAACCGTTCCTGAGCATCGGCAAAACCCTGCGTCTTGGCGGCGTAGACGGAAATGAGACCCGCGGCGACCAGCAGCGATGCGCAGACGAGCCAGGCGATTTCCGCCCGTGGTTTAAACGTGGGCTCGATCGCGATGACGGCGGGCGTTGCACCGGCGGCCGTCCAACTCTTGGTTACCGCCACCGGACGGACCTCCGCGGCTTCTTCAGATTGGGACGCCGGATGCTGTTCACTTCGCGCAGGTGCGCATTCACCTGATCGAATCCCGGAATATGCTCATATTGACTGCGTGCCAATTTGGCGTCGCGCTCGGCGGCATCCCAGTCAAAATTCTCAAACTCCTCCAGAGCGCGCAAGCGATACGCATCGCCCTCTTGCTCAATCTCGCGCCTTCCTAAAACCGCGCCGAGTTTCTGGGCGGCGTTGAACTCGGCCATCGCCTGGTCCGGGTCGGGGACCGAGTATACGTAGAGCCGAGCCAATGCGAGGTGAGGAGCAGGATCTTGCGGGATCTGGAGCGCCGCGTTAGCAAACAGGTCGCGGGCATTAGCGCGCAGCGGAGCTGCAGCGGCATTCGAGTATTGGCCTCCGATAAGGCGCTCCAGAATGGAATAGCCTTTGGTCAAGGCGAGCTTTCCGAGCGTGGCCTCATCAGCTTTTCCCAAGGCTATCGCGCGCGCGAGACACACCTCCGCTTTCTGCCAGTCAAAATCGTGGAGGGACGGGTCGGAACTTTGGCGGTAGCTATCGAGCACCTGATCCGCGGCGGCCACGTAGAGCATGGGCAGCATCAGGTCGGGCGGACTCGCTGTGGCGGGAGCTGCGCGGTTCGCCCGCAAAGCTTGCCAGGCATAGCTGCCGCCAATCCATAACACCATTCCCGCCAGGAACCAGGCCAAAGCATTGGCCGCTTTGAGGCGTCTACGAGCGCGTTTCACGGTGCGCGTGGCTTTTCGCAAGTAGGCCCGCGCAGCTTCAATGGTGGCGTTATGGCTCCAGCCGCTCCTCATCTCCAGTTCGGCGGCGGTGGGCCGGTGTTCGAGAAAGGCCTGCAGATCGGCCTGAAACTGCTGCGCGGAATCGTAGCGCCTCCTCGGTTCGGGAGCGAGCGCCTTGGCGACGATGGCGCGCAGTCCTCGCGGGCAGGAAGCCGCAAGCGCGCGCGGCGGCCGGCCGGAGCGGATCAGCTCCTCCAATTTCCGTGTATTTTCGGCCTGGTAGGGAGGCGAGCCGGCGAGCATCTCGTAAAGCGTCGCGCCGACTCCCCAGAGGTCCGACTGGTGGTTCACCTCCGACCGCGCCAGCCGCTCCGGAGAACAGTACCCAGGGCTTCCGAAGTGGTGCAGCGTAGTAGCACGATCCGCGCGCAGCATTTTGGCAATTCCGAAATCCAACAGCCGCACCGTGTCGTTCGGGCCCAGGTGAATGTTTGAAGGTTTGATATCGCCATGCACCACGGCCGAAGGCCGCGCGTGAAATTTGGCGAGCTGCTCGCAGATCTCGAGTGCAACCGTAGCCGCGCGGTAAGGGTCGATGGCGCTCTCCGAAGCCAGCACCTCGGCCAGATTGCGGCCCTCGACGAATTCCATGGCGATGAAGAAGTAGCCGTCCGCATCGCCGAATTCGTAGATCTGAATAACGCGCGCATCGATACCGCGGAGGTCGTGCTGAATGGCGGCGCCGCGGCGTTCTGCTTCGAGCACCAGGTGATTCGAGGCGTCTCCATCGGGCTTGATCAGCTTGAGCGCGGCCTTGCGATTTTCTACGGTGTCGATTGCGAGGTAGACCTCGCTCATGCTCTTGCTCAGCCGCCGCACGATCTGGTATCGTCCAATGCGCGCTGGAGTGCTCATGCGCTCAACCCCTGGTAGCCCGCCATACCACCCAAACCAGCATGCCGATCAAGAGGCCATAGGTCAGAAAAGCGGCCCGGCCAGTCAGCAGACGATACGACGACCGAAGCCGCGTGACCGCCGGACGCAACCGCGTAGTATCGCGGCGCATGCCGAATCTGGGGCCGGCAACGAAAAGTGCCGTGGTATTGTCCTTTCCTCCGGCTTCGTT
>JAFAWA010000291.1 GCA_019242155.1 Terriglobia bacterium
GCTATGCTGGCGCATCAGATCTTCAAAGGCCTGATCGACCTCATCCCGAAAATCCGGATCGGCCTGGTATTTATCGAGTGAGTATTGTTTCAGTTTTTCATAGCGCGCTTCATTCTTAGCTACGTTCGTGGGAGTTTCTTTGCGCTCCTTTGAGTCCCGGTTCAAAATCTTGCCGAACTGCGCGAATCCAGGCAGTGAGAGCGCCATCATCAGCGCCACTGCCCGTGCGAATCGCGTGGGCGTAAAGACGTACGTCATAGTGTCCCCCTTTTTGGACTACTTGGTGCCTAACTGTTCTCGAATTACCTCAACAATCACATCGCTGTCGCCTTTGATGCGGTTTCTTGGAATCAGTGTGTAGTTCTTGGCTTTGGTTTTGATCGTGAAGACGCCCATGTCGTCGGGTTTGGTGAGACGGACATCATCGGCGCTCACATCGAACGAGTGTGCCTCGACGCCCTTTCTCGCCCGGGCCACATATACCAGCCGCCCAGGAGACACCGACAACATGCCTACGCAATAGTTGGTGATGATGCGGCCTTCAAAGAAGCCGGCCTTCTCGTGTGAGTGCTGCACCATGAATGTGGCCCGCCCTCCGGCATGCAACGACTGCTCGAACAGATCGCGTGCCTTGGTTTCGGCCTCCGGGTGATAGCGCCGGTCGTCGCCGTTCAGATAGGCCAATGCCAGATTCTCGGCCACGGTCGGGTCGGAGTGATCCTGCTCCCAGATCTCTTCCAACTTGCCGGCCGCCCTGTCATACTGATCGCTTTCCAGATAGGCAAGCGCCTGCCGTTTGGTCTCTTCGAACCGGCCGCCGCTCTGGCCGGAAGCGAGGAACGTGGCAGCACTAAGAAGCAGACCTATTTTCGTTGCAAATGGCACGATAAGATCTCCGAAGTTCTTTGTAAATAGGAGAGCCATTATGCTGCTGATTTCTCATAATGTCCAGAGATGTCCCCCGTAAAGCGTTCCGGGGGGACTTACCTGAGTTACGCTATCCTCTACGCAGACAATATGATCAGCACAGTAAGCGCATTACAAAAAAATGTGCTCTAGTACTTTGGTTTGACCATGCATCGAGACCGGGATTCACCCGAGCACGCGAAACAAATACGTATCGAGAGTCTGATTATCCGCCCCGGAGACTTCTACTCGATAGTCACCGCGGCGAAGCAGGTGGGAATCCAGGCTAAAGCCGGCAACCCTTCCGCCCGCATCGTCGGAATGGGAACGGATCGGGGTGGAACTCATCCATACCGGGACCCAGCGGCCTTCGGCATCAGCTACCGAAACCTCTACTTTACAGTCGAGAGGCGCATCATCGCCGGGCAAGTCGAGCGTGATGCTGACCGATCCACCTGCCCGCGGGACGACTAGAGAAGGGACTTGCGAAAGAGCCCCTTTTACCAGGCCGGGGTGAAGGAAAAGAGACGCGACGGCTGCGGTACCGGCAGACTTAACAACGGCGGTCTGCGGCGTCTTAATACCTGGTGAACGGGATACGTACCACGCCCCACCGGCGATCAAGAGAAGACAACAGGACGCCAGTAACGGGCGCCACCACGATAACGGGCGCGCCGATCCCATCGGCCGCAAATTGCCCATCGCCGCGCGGACCTCGGCCACTCTTCCCCGAAGTTCGGCCGTCTGAAGATAAGCTTGTTCAAAGCGCTGGCGCTCACTGCTGGTAAGCCGGCCCCGAAAATAATCGCGAATCAGATCGGATTCGATGGCCTTCAGCTGGACCAGAGAGTCACGGTCAGTGAAATATTTCATCTCCAGACTGTCTGCCGTTTCGTCGTCGAGGGTTCTCAACAAATAAGCTCTCACCATTGCTTTATCCACCACATTCCTGGATTTCATAGAACTTGCCTGCTACTTTCTCCAGCCGGTGAAGCGCGCCAGCCTCTTCCGCGCCCGGTGCAGCCGGACACGCATACGGTTGGCGTCCTCTTGTTCGAAATCATATGGTTCATTTCGCATCTGCGCGGCCGCCGCTTCCCGGATCAGGCGCCACTCCTCGGCTTCCAGGCGGCGCTTTCCGGTTCGCAATACCTGATCGAGAAACACCGCGTCATCAGGGCTGCTCCGTACGGTATCCCGGCCTCTCAGCGGGGCCGCATCGTCCCACGGTTCCGTGGCCGGTCTCGAGCGAATCGCCGCCTTCAGAACATTGCGCGCGAATCCGTAGCAAACTCGCAAGAAGTCTTCCGGATCACGAAACATAAAGTCGTCGCGTTGTAACACGGCGGCCAATGTCTCTTGCGCGAGGTCCTGCGCATCGTCCCTCCCATACCGGCGGGAGAAGTGCGTAACCAACGCGTCCCAAGCCTGGGCCCACAGTTCAGGAGGAATGGAGCGGCTATTCACCATGAGCAGTTCAAATTATAAGGGCGCGGGCCCTGGTCAGAACCAATCAGCATTTCGCCAACTCCTGAATCGGCACCGCCGGTTAACCGAAGTGCTGTTCGAGCCAAAGCGAGAGTTCCAATAAGCCCTTCGCGTCGGCATCATCCACAAGTTTCTGCGCCAGCTTCCTCTGATTGGGCGTGATGTCTTTCTTGAATACCTCGATCAAGGTGTTGCCAAGCACGTTCATGGTGGCGCGGGCGAACAAGAATGGGCGATTGAAAACGGCATTGGTGTCGAGGACCTGCAACTGGTACAGATACCCGTTAGCGTCACAAAGTAAAGCGACATCAGTGAATCCGTCGTCCTCCCAAAAGAAGCGGTAGACCAGCTCGAATTGATCCCGGCTGCCTTCGATGGCCCGGACCCCCATACTCCTGTGGCCATGGTAAGCGGCTCCCAGGTGGAGGTACCCAAGAATCTCCTTACCGCGGACTTCGGGCCGGAAAAAGCTATCGGCTCGATCGATAGCTCTCTGGCTGATCTCCTGCGCCTGGGCCGGAATAGGCAACGAAGGCGCGACCAGTAAAACGGGTAACAGCAGGAGTAAGGCGGTCCGCGCAGAAGTGCGCGATCTTAGGGACGATGGCCGGATTTGTAATCGGTCTCTTAGGCTGGCGCAATGTGAAGTGAGTAGTGACGTCTTTGATGTCATCGGATTCTTCCTTTCGGTACCGTTGCCGGTTGCTCACTAAGACATGCGCTCTAAGTGCGCGCCATTACAGGGCGCGAGTGATTGGGAGGGCGAAACTATGGCTGATCGGAGGGGCGGCCGAGCACCACGAAGGAGGCCCAGTAGTAGGGATCGTGCCATCGGGCCGATTCGGCAAGGGCGCGGCGCGCCTGGGTGATCGACCGCTCCATGCCGGCCAATTTGCCCGAGAGATAGCCGCGGTAGGTTTCGCTTAGAAATGCAGCCGCGCCTTCCGCGTCGACTTCGCCGAGGGTTAGAACCAGTTGCGCCGCACCCGCAGAAAACAGGCTGCTGGTGAATCCCAGGAGACCTTCACCCATCACCTGCTTACCTAAAGCCGTATCGCACGCCGAGAGAACCACGATGGAGCCGTCGAGTGAAAAACGGCTCAACTGATACGGGCGCAGGAACCCATCGACGGGCCGGCCTGTCTGGTCCACAAGCGAAAGAGCAATGCGGGAGACTTCCGGAATGCGGTCGTCAATCAGAGCGTGGGTGGAGAAGTGGAGCACGGCGTAGTCAGCCAGGCGCACACGGTTGAGCGATGCGGGCGTCACTTCGAGGCCCCGCAAAATGCGGCGGCGCGCCGCGGGGACAAGCGACTCGATCGCATCAATATCGCCGGTAAACGAGAGACGCGGTAAATCGAGTGCGGTCGTTTCGTCGTTCGGCGGGGCGGTGGTTTTGAGGCGTGAGTCTGAGGCAGAAAACACGGGGTCAGACAGGGCCAGCACGGAGCGTGAGAATGCCGAGACCGGCCGGGGTTTCTTCCCCGCGGTCAGATAGGAAGCGGCCGGTATTTGTATCAGGTCGTGGGCCAAGCCCAGCGGTTCGCCGCTCCGGTTGAAACGCAGCGCTGCAAACGGCACGCGGTTCAGCGCGCCGTCGGGCGCTAGGATGAGACGCGCGGGCAGATGTTCCCCTTTAAGGGGCGAGAGCAGCGCAGCCGACAACTGACTGAGGTCCCGTTCAAAAGCGAGCTGTTTTTCTTTGGAGCGCCGGCGATCCAAGATTCGTCCAAACAGGTCGACTGTCCGCGCGACCATGGCCTCCAGTTCCGCGCGAGGCGGCAGGAAACGTAGAATGATGCCGTCGTGCCCGACCAACCACAGGTAGCTGCGCTGTTCGCCCAGATGGTATTCGATGAGCGCGCTATCCGGCGGGAGGTATTCATGCTGTAGCCGTTCAACAGAAAGAAGCGGTTGCCCCAGGGGCAGCGTCTCGGTGGTTTCGCGCACCCGCGCTTCCACCTCTTCATCCTGGGCCACCAGCATTTCGAGTTCCCGCCGGAGCGCATCCTGTTTCGGAGACGCATCATCGGCAGCCGCCAGACCGGCGGAAATCAGCCCCATCCGTTTCTGGATGTCGGTACGCCGCTTGAGAAGTTCGGGCGGAATCTGGCGCAGCAGCGAGCCTTCCGCAAGCAGGTCGAGCAGGGCTCGGCCGCGGCCCCGTTCCGATGCGAGCAGCCCCTCGCGGGCCGCGGCGTCGTCTGCAGGAGCTACCGCGATATCGACCAATAAGTCGAAAAAACGGCGTTTGCGGGCATAGAAAGAGGCGCGAAGGGCGGCGCCCGGAGTCTGACTGCGGACTAGTTCCTGAAGCTTGAGCGCTCTCTCGGCGAACTCGCGGGCCAGGGTTGGTTCGTTGTGGTCCCGCTCCAACGATGCCAGCGCAAACAGCGAATCGGCCGCATCGTCACGCATCCCGCTGGACTCGCGGATCTCTAAAGCCCGTAGCAGAGACTCGCGCGCAGAAGCAGCGTCACCGAGGTCGCTCGCGCTCAGCCCGAGGTAGTGCAGGTCATAGGCCTGGCCGCGTTTGTCCCCGAGATTGTGATGTAAGTCGAGCGCGGCGGTAAATCGTTCCCGGGCCTTTTGCGGTGAGTGCCGCCTTAATAACACCTGGCCGAGATTGTTGAGCGCGTCGGCCCGCCCGGAAGAGTCTCCTTCGGGGATGGCGGCGAGTGTCGTTTCCAATAGCGACTGGGCGTGAGATAAATTCCCCTCGAGCATGAAGCTGCGCGCGAGGTTAAGACGGGCCCTGATAGCGGCGCGGTGGTCCCGTTGCCGTTCAAATTCCTCCAGGGCGAGTGCGAAGTATGCGCGCGCTTTGCCGTATTCCGACATAGACAGATAAGTGAGGCCGAGGTTGTTACTCGCTCTGGCGGCAGCTAAAGCGTCGTGCCCCTGTAGAACGGTTCGGGCGTGGTCGTAACTCGCGATGGCATGCTCGAAATCCCCGGCCTGTTGGAACAGCAGCCCTAATGTGGAAAGCGTTCTTCCCACTAGAACTTCCTGGGAGGCCTTCCGCCATTCCGTTACCGCCTCTTCGAGATATTGCAGCGCCGCCGGAAAATCGCCCAGAAACTCCGCCGCCACGCCGCTGTTATTGGCCGCCTCCGCGGTGCAGCGTGGATCGGACAGTGCGCGGCAAATGGAGAGGGCTTCTCCATAAGCAGTACGCGCCTCTGCGGGATGAGGCCCGAGCAGATCATCGCCGCGCTTAATGAATGTTCGCGCAACGGCGGGCTTATCATTCAATGCCTGCCATCGTTTAAGCGACTCGTCTATATCGGAGCGCTCCGGAGACCGCTTAGACTTAGTGGCCCACTCTTCCGCTTCGCGCAGGCTTTGGGCCAAAGCGAGCGGCAAAGATATGCGAGTTACCGGGACAGTAATGGAACCGGCAAGCGAAAGCGAGCGCGATGCCCGAACATGAATTCGATACTCGCCGGGCTCGATAAGAGTTGCCGTTTCCCGCCCGAAATCGAATCCATCAATCACTGAATCGTGCGCGTTCCAGCTGATGAGGATTTCGAGGTCTTCCGGCTGATCCACGAGGATTCGTGTGGCTTGACCGGGGGCAAGAGAAACTAAAACACAGAGCGGCAATGTCCGCCCCACCGAGCCCCGCAAAGTCACTCCCGGCGCCAGTGACAAACAGGCGCCATACAGCTGGATAGTGGTGGCCGCTAGGGTGAGCGTCGTAAGTGGGAAGGCTCTCATGCGGCTCCTGAAGATTCTAGCGTTTCCGCAAAGATAAAACTACCGGCGGCGGAATAGTCGCAGCGCCGCCGGCAGCTTTGTTGGTGTCATACCGATGCGGCCGGTACTTGTAATTGATCGAGGCAGCGGTTGAGCCGCACGTTCTCTGCTTGCGGCAATCGCAAGCTACATCCCAGTTCCAACTGGTTGCTGGACGATGTGGCACACCTCATGGGTCTCAGTCATCAGGTTTCCAAACAGCAACGTGACCAGCGAAATGATGCTCAGCATTGGTTTCTCCTCGTGTCTTGTCCGTTACCCGGACGAGACATGGGGATTTGCAGAGCGCTAAGAGAAACTTACAGGCTTGATGACTGCGGGCCCGGTTTTATTTATTTCGCACAAAGTGTAAGACGGGACTGGTTCGCGGCATATCACTGACCTGCTGTTTACCCGCGAAGTCAGCTAGTTTTTACCGTTGTAATGTGCCAGTACAACTTCCACCAGAAATGGTTCGCGAGGATTTTTGGGTGCACTGATGCCCTCGGGGCTAAGGCTACCTGCCGTCGCGGGCGGCCTTGGAGAACGTTTATTGACAACCGCCGAACGTGGGGCAGCGGGAAAGTCACCGACGCTGGGCTGAAGCACGAGAGGAGGCGTGTTTGCAGAAGCTTCGACTGCGTCTGTATTGTTCGCCATCTGTCGCAGTCTTTGCTCGAAGAGATTCGATGTATCCGGCAATTCTGGAAAGATTAACCGCGTGGGACTTACTACCAGGAGCAATTGCTCCATGCCGGGGTGCTCGTCCATCTCCATAGCCATGTTCGCGTCCGGCACGGCCTGGATCTCACCCGCTCTTAAAAGCCGGTGGCCGGAAGGCGGGTAAACGAGAGTGTATGCGGTGGAGCGCGCATCATCAGGCAGTGATTGTTGCGGTGAAGCGTTTGGAGGCGGCATCAGACGAATTCGGTGATTAGAGCGCAGTACATCCGGCTGGCCGGAAAACGTACGGTTGAGCAAGTAAACAAAGGAATCCGAAGCTACTCTCACGCGCAAGGCAAAGCGATCCCCCGTCTCGAAACGGTAACTGTTTGGTACGATCATCCGCTGACCGTTGCGAATCAGGAGGACACCATAGCTGACATTTCGGGGTTGCCGGCGCAGCCCGGACATCGTTTCGACCTGCGCGATGGCGGCGATAACAAACAACGCGATGCCGCATAGGACTGTTTTCCGCACTCGGACTTCCTCTAAACGAATTTCGGGCTTGCCCGCTTGATCTATGACGCAATCTGCCGGGACCTTACAGGTGTCCGAGTCTTTTTAGGATTATTGTCTTTCGACGATCAGGTAGGAGTGGCTGGCCACGGCTATCCGCGAAGGGCCGTCGGGCCGGGTAACAGTCGAGTCAAGCGGCACTGGCGTCGCGGAACAGACCAGAAGTAACTCGTCCGTGCCGGGGGGCCCGGTCACTTCGAGCGTGCCTTCTCCAGGGGGCGGAAAGAGGGTAGATTCGCCTCCTTTGATAGCCAGGTATGAATGATGCTCGGAAGAGATGAGGGAGTATTCCCCCTTGGCATCGCGAACGAATAATAAACAGGCGGAATCTCGAGTAGCACGGACCTCCAGTCTTAGCTTTTCGCCGATGCGATATAAATCCTTTTCCGATACCACGCGTGCCGAAAGACCATCCCGGGGCTCGTTGGCCACATGTCCCAGAGCCTTAAGGCTAGCGGCGCTGATACGGTCTCCGAATTCAGGCGGAACCTCGATAAAATCTGTGACGGCGATGTTCTCCGTCCGGGGGTGAAACACCGGTACCACCGAGGCGTCAATAAAGCCGGCAGTCATCAAAGAAGCGGACTGTTCGGGCGGCGGTGCTTTCACGGATCGAAGCACCATCAGCCTGAGATCGGCGCTCGAGAGATTGGGAGAGAGTTCTTTCAGCAGCGCCGCGAATGCGGCCACGTGAGGGCAGGACGCTGAGGTGCCTTTGAAACGGCTGCCTCGGTCCTCGAGTGCCCACGAAATAGTATTGGTCGGCCCGGTAACTTCGGGTTTGACGCGCCCATCGTCGGTCGGGCCGCGTGAGCTATAGGGAGCCGGCGCATTTGTCAGGATATCAACGGCTCCGACGGCCAGCGCCGAACGGGCCGAAGCCGGATTGAGAATGCTCCCGGAGGCGTTAGCGGGGTACAAGTTGCCTCCCCCGGAAGGGTCGAGGAAAACATGTATTCTTACCCTGCGCGTAAGATGCCGGGCGTGCAGCGTTAACAGGAACTGGTGCCCCGCCAGATCCTTGCCCGTCAGGTCGATGACTTCGATGGGCTTGGCCGCGCCCCCGTTCTGGCTGTCGGTAGAGCGCGCTACTTCGTACAGCTTTCCCCTGTCGTCGCGTCCATAAAGATAGGCGTCAATGTCTTCGGTGGCCGAAGTGATGCGTGGATTTGGTCCCCAATCGCTCCAGCGCACCACAATGCGGAGCGTGTTGCTGAGGGCGGTTACTACCAGGCCTTTCTGGCCGTCGGGCCAGGTAGTCTCGGATAAGATGCCCTGGTTGCGAGCTTCGGCGCTATCGCCGGACCAGTGCTGCCCCGCGTGATTGCCCGCCGCGACTACCCAGAGCACGCCGTTTTTTTGCGTCGTGTCGTCCAGGAAACGGCTTACGGCGTCAGTGCCGTCATTGGCATTGACGACATTGCCGGCCGAATAGCTGATGATCTGGACACCTTGTGAGAGGAGCCACTTTGCCGCATCAACCATATGGTCTTCGTTGCCGTCAAACGATGCCAGGTACAGTTCCGCGCCGGGAGCGGCGAGAGAGAGGACTTCGGCGCTGGCGGTGCCGTGGACTTCGCTGTTCTCAACTCCGTAGCTCGCAGGAAAAGCCCGTTGGCCGCGCGGTTCCTTCACCTTTCCAAGGCGGAGGAGGCGGCCATACCCGCCGAAGCCCCGATCCAGAATGCCGATGCGTACGCCTTTGCCGGTGATGCCGCGGCGCAGGAGAGCGTCGAGGTGCGCGGCGCGCATACCGTCGCCGGGAGGGGCGGAAGTGCGTGCCGAATCGGGCGAGTCCGGCTCCTGTTGGATGTTATAGACGGACTGCACGGAGATGGAGGCCACGTCGGGGAGCGAGGCCAAGGAGGCAGCAGCGTCCCGGGGAATACGCGCCCAGACGGTGTTTTCGAAATCCGCCGTCACCTGGCCGCGGCGCGCGGTGACTGCGGCTTTTACGGCGTCCGCCCGAGCCAGGCCGGCGCTCTGGATCACGACGGGAACGAGGGCCTCGGCCGGGGTCCCCACAATCAGGGACCGCTCGTTCCCGGTGTCGGGGAGAGAGGCCAACAAACGCATTAGGCGCGGGTCAATTTTTCCGGGCGGTGCGAAGCCCCTGGTGGCAGCCGCCGCGGGTACCGGAAGCCGCTGGGTGCTGATTTGGCGCAAAAACTCCTCGGGCGCCGGCGTAGGGAGCGGCTGCGCCAGCAAGGCGTCCAACCCCGCCAATAACAGACCTAGATTACGGAACCACGTCATACGACTTTTCCGCCACGGAGTAAGCGGCGCCCAGTTTTGCCCAGTCGATGGACTGCGTGCGCACGTCTGTTCCTATGGGTGCAGCCAGCAAGCGCACCGTGTACGACTGCCGGTTTTGGATGTCTTCGGTCGGCGCCGCCGGATCGAAGGCAAACGAGAAGTCGCCGGCGGTGTGATTGGCGGACGTGGCCAGTTCGGCCGGATAAATCAGGGTTGCAGGCTCGCCGGAACGCCTGCGCAATACGAAGACGGCCGCCGGCTCCGGCAAATGAACGCCGGCGCGCACGAGATCCCCGGGGCGGAAGACACCAGCCGGCGTGAGAGTCAATCCCACATTGCCCGGATTGCGGGAAGGCAGATTGAAAAGAACCGTAAGGTCGGTATTCGCATTCGTAACCAGACTCAACGTCTGTTCGATATCTGAACCTGGTCCATGCGGATTGTTCTTCCGCGGGAGATAAACGACCGCCAGGACTATCGCCAGGACGGCAGCACCGGCAAATGCCAGCCGGCCGCCGGGCACTTGGAACCAATGGACAAAGGTGTGCCACCAGGGTGTGGCTGGCCGGTCCTCCAGCCGCCGCTGCAAACGGACGCGAATC
>JAFAWA010000435.1 GCA_019242155.1 Terriglobia bacterium
TGCCCCTTTATGAACACAACCCATTCCCGATCTGACGCAACCAGGCACAATTTAATGGCTGAATCAGAATGCTTTCGTTTCCACAGTCGATCCGAGTACGGGCGTCTGCACAGATCGCGATAACCCGAGCACCTGTCAATTCGGAAATCTGGGGCGGAACGACCAGACTTCACCTGGAGTGACCTATACATCGCGAGGTGGTTCAAACTGAGCCAACGCTTCATTCTGAGAGTGGATTGCCAGATTTTCAGCCTCTTCAATCACCCGAATTTCGGCCAGCGGGTGCTCGCTACGCAGGCATTCCCGGAGAACGGGCAACCCAAACCGGTTTTGGCGCCTTGACCTACACTACTTCGCCTCCGACGGGACCGCTTGGGGTCGGCCTCGGTGGTGATAGTTCGCCGAGGATGCTCGCCTTTCAAGCTCGGCTGGAATTCTGATCTGCCGGCAGGCAGCCGAGTCCCGTCCTGTCTCGCAAGGCAATCGCATAGAGAAGCTATCTCTCCAGTTATGATCCACGGACGTATCTGCTGTTCCACGTAAATCACGGACTTCATCCGCTTGCCGGTGAACCATGGGTCGCGGGGGCTGCCGCGTTAGCGCGACTCTTGCGCCATTCTCGCCAAGGCTGAGTACCAAATCCGGCGGTTTTGATATGCTGCCGGTCAATACGTGCGGGAGGCGGTGGTTTCGGTCGGAATTCCGTCGTACCGAACATGTAGGGATCGGGCTAAAACCCTTAAATCTAAATCGTGGCGCGCTTGGGTGTCATCGCCGGTGAGAAACGACCGCAATTCCGCCGGTTTTGTAGTTGAGCCATCGGCGGGGAGGCGGTAGGTACTCTACAGCAGTTTCTAAATTTGGGGCAGCCTGATACGACAACGTTCGTATGGGTGAACGACGCTGCCGCTATTGTCAGCAGGATTTCCAGCCATCTAAGTTCCAACCACGGCAGGCGGTCTGCGGCGGGGCGGAGTGTCAGCGAAAGCGCCGCACCAACTACCACCGTGAGAAGATCACCGCCGATCCGGAATACCGCGAGGTGTGCCGGGACAGCCGTCGCAAATGGCGCGCCAGCCATCCCGATTACTGGAAAGAGTATCGCGGGAATCATCCCGCGGCCGTCGAGCGTAACCGCCAGAGGCAGAAGCTCCGGGACCGGAAACGGTGGCTGCGCAATCTTGCCAATAACAATTCAGCTCTGGACCTAAAGCATTCTGCCGCACAGGTCTGGCTGGTCGGTCCCGGCGCCGCCCATCTTGCAAATAACAACTCAGCTCCGGCGCAAATCTGGGTGATTGAAGCACTTCCGGCTCGCCCGGCGTCGCCGGCGTGATCTTGCAAACAACATCCCTCTGGTCTGTTTGCCGATTCTGCCGCATAAAGAGGATTACCCATGCTGACCACCGAACAGATCAACGATCTGCACCGGCTCTACTGGTCCGAGCACTGGCCCATCCGCAAGATCGAGCGGCATCTCAACATGGGCTGGAAGACGATTCGCAAATATCTCGATGCGCCGGCACAGGGTCCGGTTCGTCGTGACCGGCCGAGCAAACTCGACCCCTTCAAGGGCGCCGTCGCTGAATGGCTGGAGAAAGATCCAGGCGTCAGCGCCGCGGTTATCGAGCAGAAGCTGCGAGCAGCGGGATATCGGGGAGGTCACAGCATCTTGCGCGAGTATGTGCGCAACGCGCGCCCGCACCTTGCTCCCAAACGGGCCTTCGTGCGCATGGAGCCTCTGGCCGGCGAGCGATTCGAGGTGGACTGGGGCCACTTCGGCGCACTCAGCTACTCGGGTGACGCGCGTAAGCTATACGCCTTTGCGCTCGTGGAAGCCCACAGCCGCATGTTGTATGTCGAGTTCACTCACAGCCAGAGCTTCGCAACCTTCGCCCGCTGCCACATTCATGCATTCGCAGCTCTTGGGGGCGTCGCGCGCGAAATCGCCTACGACAATCTGGCCACGGCCGTCGTCGAACACGATGGTCGTCTCGTCCGTTTCCTTCCCCGCTTCCTCGCCTTCGCCCGTGAATATGGGTTTTATCCGCATGCCTGCAATCCCGCGAGCGGCTGGGAAAAAGGAAAAATCGAACGCGCCATCGGCTATCTCCGCCAGAACTTCTGGCCTCTGCGCGAGTTCACCGATCTGCACGATATCAATCGTCAGGCGAGGCAGTGGCTGGCCGAAGTGGCCAATCAACGCCTGCATCGCGAAACCCGCGAGCGTCCTCTCGAACGATTCAAGCCGGAAGCGCTGCGGCCGTTGCCGATCATCCCTTACGACTACCGCGACTCGACCGAAGCCCTCGTCCACAAAGATCTCCGGCTCGCCTTCGACGGCAATCGCTACTGTGTCCATCAGCGCTACGTCGGCCGGCGCCTCACCATCAAGGCGGACTCCAGCTCGGTCGCCATCTACGACCGCGTGGAAGAGGTCATCAGTTATCCGCGCTCCTGGCGTCGCGGCCAGACCTTTGGCGCCGACCGCTTCGAGAAGATCCTGGCCGAAGACCGGCCCGCGGCGCGACGCTCGCAGGCGCAGCGGCGATTGCTCGATTCACTCAATGGGCTGTGCTCGCCAACGCTCGTCGAAGCCTATCTCCGCGACATGGCCGATAGCGATCGTTCGCTGGGCCGCCAGATCTCGGAACTGCTGGAACTAATCCGGCAATACGGCCCCGAGGATGTGGCCGGCGCCATTGAAAAAGCCGCCGCAGCCCGTGCTTTCGGCGCCGATTACATTGCCAACATCCTGCGCCAGCAGAAATCGCCCCGCCGCCCGCAGCCGCCGCTCCGGTTACGCGATCCGGTGCTCAACGAACTCGCCACCGACCCGATCTCTCTGCTGGAATACGACGCTTTCATTCTCGAATCCGGAAAGGAATGCGATGACGCCCCTCGAACAGAAGCTGCAGCAACTCAACCTGAAAGCCATGAGCCGCCAAGCCGAGACGACGATCGCTGATGCGGCGGCCAGAAATCTCAGTGTCTCGGCCACGCTCGAACTGCTCGCCGACATGGAACTGGAAGCCCGCAACAGCCGCGCCATCGAGCGTCGCTTCAAGTGCTCGCGTCTGCAGGCGCAGCCCAGTATCGACGCTTTTCACTTCCATCACCACAAGAGCCGCACTCAGGCCAAAACTCGCATCCTGCGTCTGCTCGATCTCACCTTCCTGAAACAGGGCACGAATCTCGTGCTGATCGGCAATCCTGGCGTGGGCAAGACCTTCCTGGCACGCGTCTTCGGATGGAAGGCCTGTCAGGCGAATCAGCGCGTGGCTTTCACCACCGCCATGGACATGCTCAATCACCTGCTCGCCTCACAGGTCGATCATTCGCTGGTGCGCAAACTGAAGACCTACACGGAGCCCACACTGCTCATCGTTGACGAGCTTGGTTACCTGGCGCTCGATCAGCAGACCTCGAACCTCTTCTATCAGGTAATCTCCACGCGCCACAGCCAGAAGCGTTCTACCATCATCACCACCAACACACCCTTCTCTGACTGGGGCAATATCCTCTTCAATACGACCATTGCGACCGCCATCGCTGACCGGCTGGTCGAGAACTCCGAAATCTTCCTGCTGGGCGGCGACAGTTTGCGCAAAGCCAGCAGGAACTCAGCTTCGCCGGAAGAGTAGTTTCCTCCGGCGCCGATCATGCGCCGCGCTGTGATGATAATCCGCGCGGAGGAGTCCGCCGGCTAACCCCACAACGGCGCTGCCGAGGCGGGCGGGAGTTCTGCTTCCGCCTTCTTCTGTTTCCATGTTCAACTTCAGCGCCAACCATCTCGTTCTGCTCTCGCGGACGGAGTACCCGTCGTGCGCGGTGTTCCTGTTGCGGGACCTCGACACGCAGCGCGTTTACCGGGTCCATGACTTCACCAAAACCCAGCTCATCCGGCCCGACGTGGCCTATTGCGTAGCAGGCAAGGTCAACAGCGCCGACAAACTTTACCTCGTGATTGAATCGGTCCGGCCGGACACCAGACATGGCGGGTCTTCCACTGTTCCTGTTCCTGCTGACGGCGCGGGAGGTCGGCTTATCGGCTGAAGACTTTCGTGCTGTCCGCTCCTCGGCACCATGCTGCGGTCATTCCGGCCGGCGCTGCGCATTCGTGTGCGCCAACTACAAAATCGGCGCAGCCTTCGTAGTCAAAACCGGCGCTTCTGCGGTTGTCTTAGACCGGCGCTAACACTTGGGACTGGCGCCGACAATAACGCTGTGCCGCGGGGGCCAAACGGGGAGTCGACGGGCACGGACGCACTTCCGAAACGCCCCTCTTGGGTAACGCTAATTGACAAACGGGTGAAAATGCTTCGGGTGGGTCTGCCGCGTCAACGGCTTCGTGCAAATCTCCTTCACTCCAGCACGAAAGGCTCTCCTGTTTAGGACAGCAGCAGAATTGTACACACCAGAGCCAAGGGGCGGAACGGGTCTTAGCACTCCGGTCCGTTCCTTCAAATGGACCAAATCGCGGACACGACTGCTCCAAACGCGTCGCTTCCATAAATCGGCT
>JAFAWA010000138.1 GCA_019242155.1 Terriglobia bacterium
GCCCCTCATGGCCGCGATAAAAGGTGGCCTCGGCGCTCCGATCGCAGGCGGTCCGGGGTTCACCCGGATAGGTCCGCCGCCGTTCCGCGAAACAGGCAACCGCGAACCTCTGGAGGCGGTTAAGCTGCTGCTCGCGGCTGGAGCCGATCCCAACGCCAAGGCTCCTGACGGCTCGACCCCGCTGCACGAGGCTGTCCAAGAGGAACAGGTGCCGATCATCCGTGCGCTCGCTGCGGCCGGTGGGAAACTGGACGCTGTTAACAAGGACAATCTCACCCCCTTGCTCCTAGCCGAAGCGCCGAAGAAACCGAACCCGAACGATATGGGGGATCAGGACGCGTATCATCGGCCTCACAACTCGAAGGAGGAGGTCATTGCTGCCTTAAGGGACTTGATGCACCTTGGTCCTAAGGATCCGGCGCCCCAACCCCCGCCGCTGCCCAAAAAACCGGCTGGCGATAAGGATAAGGAAGAGAAGAAACCGGCTGACGCACCGGCGGCGACGAGTACGCAATGAAGATCAGAACGGCACTTGTCTTTTTCGGTACCGCGGCCCTTATAGCCGCGCAGACCGTACCCGGCCGCGACCGGCAGGCAGCGGCCTCGGCTTCCACACCCAACAGCACGGCGGACACCGCTAAGTACCGCGCTTTCGCGGATAAGTACTGCGTCGGATGTCATAACAAGAAGGCGGCGATTCCGGCGGAAAATCCCGTCAATCTCGAGCCGGCGGCCTTTGACGATCTGTTGGGCCATGCGGGGACTATGGAACGCGTCATTCGGAAGCTGAGCGTGCGCGCGATGCCGCCTCCCGGTCTGCCCCGTCCCACCGAGGCCGAATACGCTGCTTTTACTACCTCGCTCGCGGCATCGATGGATCGCGTCTGGGAAGGCCGGAGCACTCCGGGGCGCTATGTCGTGCATCGTTTGAATCGCGCTGAGTATGCGAACGCCATTCGTGACATGTTTGGGGTTGATCTCGACGTCAGCGATCTGCTGCCCACCGACGGCGCGGAGTTTGGCTTCGACAATATCGCGACGTCACTGAAAACCTCGCCGCTGCTGCTTGAAGGATACGTGAATGCGGCGCAGCGTGTCAGCGCCATGGCCGTGGGCGATCCGAAGGTGAAGCCCGGAACCACGGAGCATTCCATTAGCCGCGAATTCAGCCAGAACGGTTACATCGAGGGACTACCTCTCGGAACCGTAGGCGGCACGGTCGTGCATCACGTGTTTCCTGCTGATGCCGAGTACAAACTTTCGGGCCGGCTCGTCCGGGGCGTCCAGGAAGGCTACGCGGGCGTCGAAGGAAATGACCAGCCGTACACGTTCGTAATCACCGTGGATGGCACGGAAGTATATTCGGCCCCGGTGGGCGGTCCCAAAGATACCGAGATTCAGGCAGCCGACCTGGCCGCCGCACAGCCGATTATCGACAAACGGATGACCGGGCGCGCGCGGATCACCGCCGGTCCGCACGACATCGGCTTCACGTGGAAGGAACGGCCGCACCAGTTACAGGACGTTTGGGAGCCCTCCAGCCGCGACAGCCAGGAGATCCATATGGTCGCCGGGCTGCCGAAACTCCGGACCGTGTCGATCGATGGACCCTATAACGTGCGTGGGATCAGCGAAGGGCCCGGCCGCCAAAGGCTCTTTGTCTGCCACCCGGGCGGCAATGTTGACGAGACCGCCTGCGCCACGAAAATCCTGACCAATCTCAGTCACCGCGCATACCGGCGTCCCGTTACCCCGAGCGACGTCGAGGCTCCACTTTCGTTTTATCAGCGGGCTCGCAAGAACGGCGGCAACTTCGACGACGGTATTCGGGCGGGAGTGGCCCGCGTCCTTTCCAGCCCTTATTTTTTGTATCGGATCGAGCAAGATCCGGCCGGTGCTCCAGCCGGCGCCGCGCATTCGGTGAGCGGCACAGAGCTTGCTTCCCGCCTGTCCTTCTTCCTGTGGAGCAGCATTCCGGATGAAAAGCTGCTGGAACTCGGGGAAGCGGGGCGGCTCCGGCAGCCTGACGTGCTCTCCGAACAGGTGCGCCGCATGGTAGCAGATGAGCGCGCGGACGCCTTGGTCGCGAACTTCACCGGCCAGTGGCTGCAATTGCGGAATCTGGAAGCGAAAGCTGTTCCAGACCTCCTCATGTTCCCCGATTTCGATGACAATATCCGTAAGGGATTCCGCAAAGAGACCGAAATGTTTTTCGGGTACATCTTGCGAAACGACCGCAGCGCGCTCGATCTGTTGAATGCAGACTACACTTTCGTCGATGAGCGTCTCGCTAAGCACTACGGGTTCCCCGGCGTCTATGGCCCGCAATTCCGGAAGGTCAAAATCTCCGATCCCAACCGCCGCGGCCTCCTAGGACAGGGGAGCATACTTGCGCTGACTTCCGTTGCGACCAGAACCTCACCGGTTTTCCGCGGAAAGTATGTGCTGAGTAACCTGCTCAACACGCCGCCGCCACAGCCTCCGCCCAACGTCCCATCGCTTGAGGAGAGTAACAAGGGGAAGCCAACAGCTGCGAAGACGGTACGCGCTCAACTCGAATTGCACCGCAGCAACGCGGCGTGCGCGTCCTGCCATAAGGTCATCGATCCGGCCGGGTTTGCCCTCGAGAACTTCGATTCCGTGGGGAAGTGGCGTGATGCAGGTCCCGACGGCACACCCCTCGACGTGGCAGGCACTCTTGCGGACGGATCCCAGATCAATGGTCCCGCGGCACTGCGGGAGGCCATTGCGGCAAGGCCAGACGCTTTCGTGACTGTCATTACGGAAAAGATGTTGACCTACGCGCTCGGCCGCGGGCTCGAGCCCAGCGACATGCCGGTGGTTCGCAAAATCGTTAGGCGAGCCGCTCAGAACGGTTATCGGCTCTCTTCTCTTGTCATGGGAATTGCCGAGAGCGCGCCGTTTCAAATGCGCACTAAACTCGAGCCGGTGGAGAATGCCGGCCTGGGCGCCAATGCAGTTAAAGCTGTAAGATCAAACGTTAGGGAGTAGCCATGATCATTAAGAAGAAGCATATTTCCCGTCGCACGTTCGTGCGGGGCGCCATGGGCGCCACCGTTGCACTGCCGTTCCTGGACGCCATGATCCCGGCGCTCTCTGCGGCGCCGGCATCTCCGTTCCGGTTCGGCGCGGTCTATTTTCCGTGTGGTGTCTGGCCCGATACGTGGCACCCCGATAAAGAGGGCAGCGATTTTGCCTTCAAGCCTGTGATGCAGCCGCTCGAGCCGTTCCGCGACCAGCTCGTCACGGTCAGCAAGATGAAGGCGCCCTGGGGCGCGTCGGTCCATCTGGGCGCCAGTTCGGCGTTCCTGAATGGCCTCGGGCCGGCCGTCAATCGCGACGCTAGTACCGGCGATGCTTTCGGAAAGATCGAATCGAAGAAGACCATCGACCAGCACATCGCGGACCGGGTGGGCGGCGATACGCCTCTGCGATCGATCGAAGTCGGTACTGAGGACATGGGTACCGCTGTTGGCGCGTGTGACGGTTTCGCCTGCACGTTTTTCAATACGCTCGCGTGGCGCGACGATCTGAGTCCGCTGCCGGTGGGAATCAATCCCCGTGTCACCTTCGAGCGCATGTTCGGCGAGACCGATTCGAAGGAACGGCGCTTTGCCCGTCTTAAAGAGAAAGAGAGCCTGCTCGACTCCGTCACTGAGGAGACCTCAAAGCTGAAGCGCTCTCTAGGAGCGCCCGACCGCGCCATCCTCGACGAGTATCTCGGCAACATCCGCGAAGTGGAACAGCAGCTCGACCGCATGGAGACCCGTATGGGCGCCATCAGCGGTAATCCGGAAGCTCCGGTCGGGTTACCGGATGCGTTCGACGATCACATGACCGTCACCTACAACCTGATGCACCTGGCCTATCAAGGCGACATCAGCCGCGTGTTCACCTTCATGACCGGCCATGAAGCAAGCGACCGCGCGTACACTCATATCGGCATTCCCGAGCAGCACCATACCATCTCCCATCACGGGAACGATCCCGAGAAGCTCGCGAAATACGCGAAGATCGCCACGTACCAGATTCAGAAGTTCGCGGATTTCTGTGACAAGCTGAAGGCCACGAAAGAGGGCGACGGCACACTGCTCGATCACGCAGTCCTTTATTGGGGCAGCGGCATGAGCAACGGCAACGCTCACGACCGCAACAATCCGCCCGCAGTGGTCGTAGGCGGCGGCTGCGGCCGGCTCAAAGGCAACCGGCACATTGTGGCCAAGGATGCGCCCACCGCGAATCTGCTTCTGGCTCTCGCGCACGTGGGCGGAGTCGAAATCGAGAGTCTCCCGGCGAGTACGGGCAGACTGGATCTCTAGCAGGCGATCAGAGCCGCAGTATTGTCATCGTCGAGCGAAGGTATCGGCCGTCAGTGCCGATATCTTTGCTACGGGCACTTGGGCGCGACCCGGTGCACGGTCGTCACATTAATTCCTTCCATACCGCCCTCACCAATCAGTAACCCGTTCACCGCCACGCGCGAACCCACCATGGCATCCAGGCGCGTAATTACAAACTTGAGTGTCATGACACGATTTCCAAGCGCGCGTGAAGCCTCTTCTCCGGCCGCGTGCTCGGCCCGTTCGGGAGGTGTCGCGCTGGTAACGACCCAGTCTGTGCCGCGCTGCGCCAGGCAGCCCACTACACGAACGAGCGCGCCCGCCGGCAGCTCTGTACTTCCGTCCTTGGGAACGATCTGCACATTCCCGCCGTCATTAGGCCCAAGCTCGGCTGCACCCGCGGGAAAGCCGTTGGATTTCAGCATGAGAGCTACGATATCCCGGTACGTGGAATCGGTAAGTGAACCGGGGGCGCCGTTCGGCATGTTGGCTTTAACGAATTCGACCAGATCGCCGACCGTTTTCTGCGCGAAACTCTTCCAGAATTGTTGGCCTACCAGCGGCGCCCTGCCTTCCGTGGAGAGCGCATGGCAGCCGGCGCAGCTTTGTCCGTAGGCCATTAAGGCGCGGGTGGCCTGGGCCTCGGTGTAGACGCCGTCCCAGACGGTTCGGCTTCGGGTACTGGTCTGCGCTGGCAGGAGACTGGCTGTGGCCCATGCGAGCAAAACGAGGCTAAGGGGCGGTAGGTTCTGCATGTCGTGATCCTGCCAGGGAATGAGGAATCATGTCAAGCCGCATACCAGCCGCCGGCCAGCGGCGCAGGCGGATGTGCGATGGACTGGAACCGTAACAGGCGAACAGCGTCTTCATTCTTCACCGAAACCAGCGGCATCATGCCTTGGTCCAGAAGCCATTCTGCATCGGCGTCGCTCATCAGTACTTCAGCGCAAGGCTGCACTTGGGGCTCTCCGTCAGCTTCGTAGACGTGAAGCGGCAGACCGCGCAGCTCGGCATGAGTTCCGGGCCGCATCTCCCAACCGCTCTCGGCGAACGTCTGAGCCAGCAGGTAGGCGCACGCAAAAGCGGGATTCCCCCATAAATATTGCTGGTGGACGGGCGCTTCGGGCATCTCCTCGAACGAAAAATTCTCGAGCGGCACCGTATTTTTCCCGTATGGAAGCCGCAGCAGGAAACGCGGGAGAAGCAGCCCGATCCAGGCGGCTTCGCTCGAACGGCGCAAGTCGTCCCATAGTTTCGCTGCCTCCGGCGTGTCGAAGTCGGTGAGCCCGGCCTCTCCGAGAAAGGGCGTTCCCGCTGCCCGCATCAGAGCCCCGAGTTGCTGTAACAGGCGCGCATCCCGTTCCATGCGGGCAAAAGTGAAGCCGCTTGCCGCGACTGCCCAACGCTCGGTTTGAGTCGTGAGCAGCTTGTACAACGCGCTTGCCTCTAGGCTTTTGGCCTCTTCCAAGTCTTCGGTGAGATCCGCTTTGCATAAGTCCAGGATGTAAAGCTTCAGCAGCGGTCCGGTATCCAATCCCCTGACCAGCAGGAACACCGCGCGCCAGCCGGCCTCCAATGTCTGGAAACTTGGGTTGTGAAGTATCCCCCGCATCAGCCTGCCTGCGGCCTCTTCTACGAGGGCCTGCAAATCCGGAAGTTGCGGGTCGGGGGCCGGATCCAGATAAGGCAGGAGTTTTTCCTGAACGAACATCTCGAGATTGGCGGGCGGCAAGGGCTCAAGCGGCTCGGGCTCGGGCCCTAATTCCGAGCTCTGTAAGATATTCTCCAGCAGACTACCCGCGGAAACCGCAAGGGTACTTGCCGCCGAAGCCTTCTGCTGGGATAGCGGCGCAGGTGGGGCAGACCCGGTTTCCCAGCTTCGCACCTCTGCCGCCGCTTCCGCAAAGGTTGCGGGGTCACTCAGTCTCTCGCGAACGTCTCTCAGTCGTTCAAAGATCGGATTCTGTTCGTAAATGCGGTCCGGCAGAAAATCATCCAGTTCGCGAAATCGTAACTCTACCTTGAGTTCGCCGGTTCCCAACGTCAACTCGGGCCGAAGCCGGGCCATCACATCGTCGAAATTGTCGCGGTCGATCAAGATGGGCCCCGGCCGCGCGCGGGCAGGCTCTGCGCGGTTCGCGCGCCCGCTGAAATCGCCGACTAACAGTACCTTGAAGGGCCGTTCCGGTGTTAGCTTCACAGGGAAGGGTTCTACTTCCGTTTCTAAAGCTACATCGATGCGTACAGCCGTCTCGGGTAGCATTGGCATAAAGTCCCTGCAGTGGCGGTATCATCCATAATGCCACGTGCCTGTTCCTCGCGCTTCGCGCGTTGCAGCGTGCAGTCTTTATCTGAGAAACTGCTCTTCATGCCTTGGCTGCTCTTCTTGTTCCTGTTCGGCGTGCGCCTGGCATCCGCACAGAGCAGCATTCTAGGGACAAAAGAGACTCTCACCTATAACATTGAGTGGCGGCTGATCACAGCAGGCAAAGCCACCCTCGACTGGAGTTCCAGTCCCGTTTACGGTAACGCCGGATCGCAAATTAACCTCCATGTCGAATCGGCCGGCTTGGTTTCCAAGCTTTATAAAGTCGATGTGGATTCGACGACTCGTCTCGACCAGGCATTTTGCGCTGAATCATCCGTAACGTCCGGCCGGGAGGGCAGCCGGCGCCGCGAGACCTCTATCATGTTCAATCCGGACACGCGCAAGGCCACCTATCTGGAACGCGACCTCGCCAGAAACGTAGTCGTAGCTTCTGAAGAGATCGAAATACCGGGGTGTGTTCACGACGTTCTGGGCGGCATCTACTACCTTCGCACGCTCAACCTGGAGCCGGGGCAGTCCACCGAAGTCCCCGTGAGCGACGGAAAGAAGAGCGTCACCGCGAAAATTGAAGCTCAGCAGCGTGAAGACGTAAGACTACCGGACGGCACCTACAAAACCATCCGTTACGAAATCTATCTCTTCAACAACGTGCTCTACCGCCGTCCCGCGCACCTGTATGTTTGGTTGACCGATAACCGGCGCAAGCTGCCCGTCGAAATACGTGTGCGGGGACAGATCACAATCGGCACCATCACGCTTCAGCTCCAAAAGCACGAGCCGTAACCCCCCATTTGTTGCGTTCATTCCCCGGCCGGAACCTGCGTCGAGGCCAGTTCCGCAATCGGCAGAGAAATAATCTCTCCTTCCACACTGCCGATCACTGCCGCGGTATGCGCGAACGCCAAGGGGTCTCCGGTAACGAAGTGGATGACGCGTCCTCGTGAAAGAACATCGCCGTCCGTTGCCTGATCGAACGCCGCGCTGACCAACTCTGCTGTAACCTCGGCGCTATCCACCAGCCGGACCTGTTCTCCCACGGCCCGCTGCAGCACGTTCCGCAGAAGCGGGTAATGGGTACAGCCCAAAATCAAAGTATCGATTTCCGGCCTCGATCGCAGGTACTCCCTCGCGAGCAGTTCCGCCTCTGGAGATTCGGCCAAGCCTTCCTCCACCACATGTACGAGCATGGGACAGGCCTGTGCCCAAGGTTCAATCCCGCGCGCTTCGAGACGCCGCTGGTAAGCTCCGCTGGCGATCGTCCCTTTTGTTCCGATCACACCTACACGGCCGGATCGGGTGGCGCGTGTCGCAGCTTCCACTCCCGGGTCAATTACGCCCCACACAGGCACCGGAGCACTCTCCCTCAAGCTGGACAAAGCGACCGCGGACGCAGTGTTGCAGGCCACCACCAGACCCTCAATACCAAGCCCACACAGAAAGTTGGCGATGCTGTGCGCGAACTCCGTAACCATGGCCGGCGGCTTGCGCCCGTAAGGAACCCGTGCCGTGTCACCCAAATAAATAAAGTCCCGGTTCGGCAGGCGGCGCCGGAGAGCTTGTAACACGGTGAGTCCCCCGACGCCCGAATCGAAAACACCAATGGGAGAGCGCAATTCTAGCGAAGCTTGCATCCTGCTTTCATCGTTGCACGCGGCCGCCCAATAGAGGAACCGATTTAGCCCTTGCTATGATCGCTATAACTGATGAATTCGGACTTTCTCGTAATCGGTGCGGGAGTTGCAGGGCTTCGCGCCGCAATCGAGTTGGCCCAAGCCGGAAAAGTCCTGGTAGTAGCAAAGGAAAGTCTCCAGGAATCCTCATCGGAATATGCTCAGGGAGGGATTGCCGTTGCGCTAAGCGACGATGACGAGGTAGCGCTTCACGAAGAGGACACGCTCTATGCAGGAGATGGTTTGTGCGACCGCGCCGCGGTGCGCACGCTGGTGGAAGAAGGCCCCGCGGCCATCCAGGAACTGATCGAGTGGGGGGCGCAGTTCGACCGCCACGCGGGTGAGCTGGCATTCACGCGGGAGGCCGCTCACAGCCGCAGCCGCATTCTGCACGCGCACGGGGATTCTACCGGCCGCGAGATTGCACGAACCCTTTACCGCAAGGCAGCCTCGCTGCCTAACGTCACGTTTCAAAGCTACGCAGCCACGACCGACTTACTTGTAAACGAGGGCGTGTGTGGAGCCGCGCTCTACGATGCGGCCTCCAAAGCATCCATACACATAAGAGCACGGGCGGTTCTGCTCGCGACCGGCGGACTGGGCCGCGTCTTTCTCAATACCACAAATCCGGAAGTGGCCACAGGCGACGGAGTGGCGATGGCGTGGCGCGCGGGAGCAGAAATCAGCGACATCGAGTTCGTTCAATTTCATCCCACGGCCCTGCATGTTACAGGTGCGCCCCGGTTCTTGCTCTCCGAAGCCCTCCGGGGAGAAGGCGGCGTATTGCGCAATGTGGCGGGCGAGCGTTTCATGCAGCGCTATCACGCGCTGGCGGAACTTGCCCCCAGGGATGTGGTTGCCCGCGCCATCGTTACCGAAATCGAACGCACGGCCGCGGCTAACGTCTTTTTAGACCTGACGCAGCTCGGCGAGGCATTCCTGCGCGAGCGCTTCCCACGTATTTTCGAAACCTGCCTCCATTACGGCATCAACATTGCCTCTGATCCTGTGGCCGTACGTCCTGCTGCGCACTACGCCATGGGCGGCGTCCGCACGGATCTCCATGGCCTCACCAGCGTGCCGCGCCTGTTCGCTGCCGGGGAAGTGGCCTGCACGGGTGTGCACGGCGCCAACCGGCTGGCCAGCAATTCTCTACTTGAAGGAGTCGTATTCGGTGCGCGTGCAGGCCGTGCCATGCGGCAGGTTCCCGCTGGAGCGCCGCCATGCGCGCGGAGCACGGCGCCGTTTCTGGCTCCCGCACGCAGTATCTTGGAATTCCGGCGGCTCGCTTGGCAACGCTGCGGCATTGTGCGGTGCGGCGATGGTCTTGGCCACGCAATCAGTGAACTGGAACGCGATCCGGAAGAGAATGCCGAGTTCACTCCCGAACGGGCGGAAGCGCGCAACATCCGTTCGGTCGCCCTCTTGATTGCGCGTTGTGCCCTGGCGCGCGAAGAAAGCCGGGGCGCCCACTTCCGTACCGATTTCCCCGCCAAAGAGGCCGAGTTTCAGAGGCATTCGGTAATCAGCCGCGATTTGGGAATCCGGTTCGAGTAACGAGTGCCGCTCACAAACGGGTTTTGGCGCCGAACAGGGAAATTCGGCCCCGTGCGATAGAATAAGGGCACATTCGAATGGATCAGAAAATACGGTCGACGACGGTGCTGTGTGTCCGTCGCGACGGGAAAGTCGTCATGGCGGGCGACGGGCAGGTGACTCTCGGACATGAAGTGATCAAGGGCTCCGCGAAGAAGCTCCGCCGCATTTATAACGATAAGATTGTCGCCGGCTTTGCGGGCTCCACTGCGGATGCCTTTGCTCTCTTCTCGCGTTTCGAGTCGAAGCTGGAGCAGTTCAACGGCAACTTGCCGCGCGCGGTGGTGGAGTTGGCCAAGGAATGGCGCACTGACCGCGTGCTGCGTCATCTCGAGGCCCTGCTGCTTGTGGCTGACAAAACGAACACCTACTTAGTCAGCGGCAATGGCGACGTGATCGAGCCGGACGAGGGCATCGCGGCGATAGGTTCCGGCGGGCCGTTCGCGCTGTCTGCCGGCCTCGCGCTGCTCCGCTGCACCAAGCTTTCCGCGCGCCACGTTGCCGAGCAGGCCATGGGCATTGCGGGCAAGATTTGCATCTACACCAACGACAATATAACGTACGAGGAACTGGAGTAGGTTATGGTGATCTATCTTCCGGGCCAATCGGTGGATGAGGAGCCTCTACTTGACGAGTTA
>JAFAWA010000213.1 GCA_019242155.1 Terriglobia bacterium
AAGGTATAACTGGTCGAAAACTGGAGACCGTGGGAGAGGCGCTTATTTCCGGAAACCGTGAGCGCGTTGTAGTTGCTGCGGGCCCCTGTGCTCTCCTGTGCGATATAGGCCCACAGAGGATATGCCGAACCCGGCGCCGCTTGGGCGAACCCGATGGTATTCGGCGCCACCTGAGCCAGGTTCTGGGTGTATCCGAGATCCGATCCGTGATTCCCGTCGTAGGAGACCCGAACTCCGGTGCCGAACCCGACACTGCGTTCAAAGGTCAAATTCCACTGCTGGACGTATGGGTCGTGGTAGTGAACGTCCGCTGAAAGCTGGAAGCTCTGGGTGCCTGGCAGGGCCAGGTTCGATGGAAACGGATGGGCGAGCGTGAGAGTAGGCTGTCCACTGACGATAGTATTCGTAAAACTGCCGACATAGCTGGACTGTACTGCCCAGCCGGCGCTGGTCAGAGTGCCGAGCATGGCCTCAATGAATCGGCCATATCCGCCCCGGATGACGGTTTTATCATCCTTGAATGGACGCCAGGCAAAGCCGATACGAGGGCCGAAGCTGGTCTTGTCCGAGTAATGCAGTTGATTCGGCAAGCCTGCCTGCGGGGCACTGTAGATCGGGGTGGGCGCGATCGAGGCTGCGAACGCGGAGTCCAGCGGGGCATTCTGGGAGACGGCAACGGCTCCGTGCACGGTCTGTCCATTAATGACGGAGTAACGGTCGGGAAGGAAGACGGCCAAGTTGTTCCAGGAATCGGTGAACGGCGGATGATACTCCCAGCGCATCCCATAATTCACTGTCAGATACCGCGTAATCTTCCAGTCATCCTGTGCGAAGAACGCGTAATGTATGGCGTTGCCGTTGGAATCGGGCGCGTCCACGATGCCGACGCCGGTCCGGTCGGGGATACCGAGGAGAAACGCCTGAAACGGGTTCATTCCCGTGACGGATCCATTGAAAGTGTATTGGCCCATCCGGTTGGCGGCAAATACATTGCTGAAATAGCCTTCCAGATGGCGGATATCGGCGCCGAACTTATAGGTATGGCTGCCCCTGGTCCAGGTGATGTTATCGATCAACTGCTTGGTTTGCGACCTGGAGATAGATGAGGGCGTGGAGTTGGTGGGCTGGAAGCCGGTGATGGTAAACGTTGGGGTGGAATTGCCGGGCGGCGGATTCGGCAGTTGCACGCCGATCGCCGATGCCAGGAATGGGGCGTCAGCGGTGTCGCTGGTGATGATACGAACCGCCGTAACACCGAGGCGCAGTTCATTGACGACTGACGGGGAAATGACGAAATTGTGAGCGGCGGTGAACGCGTAATCCATTTCGGGCTGGTTAAGGCCGCCCGCCAAAATGGTTCCGGTGGATAGCGGAGGATTGACGATGCTCCTAAGTTTGTAGGTTCCCCGGATAAAGAACGTCTGCTTAGTATTAATCACCTGGTCGAGGCGCAAATCGCCCTGGTCACTTGAAATCGGAGTCGGGAAGTTGACTGAATAGTTGTTGACTATGGCGTTGGCCGGTCCGGTGTTTGGAAGTGGAAAAAGATACTTCAGAGCCGCCTGCGCGACCGGGGAAATCTGGCTCGCCGGAATTTGCCCGAGCCCGTATACGGAAAGATCGCCGTTGCGCAGGGCGAGTGACGGAACACTCTGGTTTATGAATTGCTGCCGCGGGAGCCGAAGGCCCTCATAGCTCGCGAAGAAGAACGTCTTATCCTTGCCGTTGTAGACGCGCGGCAATACCACCGGCCCGCCCAAGTAGCCGCCGAAGTTGTTCATCTGGACTTGCGTTACCGCCTTACTGAACGGGTTGCGGGCGTTGAAGTCGGTGTTCTGAAGGTTTTCGTAAGCGCCTCCATGAACCGTATTGGTGCCGCTTTTGGAAATAGTCGTGATGTCACTTACACCGCCGTATTCGGCCGCATTGTTGATTTCACTTACCCGTATTTCTTCGATAGTGCCGAAAGAGGGGAACAGCTCGGCGATGGGCAGTTCCGTGCGGACGTTCATGGTGCTGATGCCGTCGATCGTAATCGAAAGCTGGCTCGGTTTGGTTCCGGCTACGGAGAGACTGCCTGCATTGTCTGTCTGCACACCGGCCTGAGTGGTCAACGTCGAGATAGCGCTGGTCGACCCGAGAGATCGCGATCCGATGGCCACCGGCAGCTCAATCAGTTCGCGGCCGCTTTTCGTCTCCGCGATATTTGATACCTCGGTGCTGATTGGAGCCTCGGCCGCAGCCATTACACTTACAGCCTGAGCTTGGCCGGCAACCGCGAGATCGCCATCCACCCGGACGGTCTGGCGTGATGTGAGCTGGAGATTTTTCAGACTGAGTGGCTCAAATCCAGCGGCCTGCATCAGAATATCGTAGGAGCCGGGCTCGATATTCACGAGCACAAAGCCGCCTTCCTTGTCGGTGACTGCGGATCGCTGCGCGGAGGTACCTGTGTTTGTAAGCGTGATGGCACAGTCCGGAACCACGCTGCCCGATGGGTCGCGCACGGTGCCCACAAATGTGCCGAATGTCGACTGGGCGGTTAACAGCCCGGAAGACATCAACAATGGGATGAGTATAGCCGCTCGGGATCGCCAGTAGGTAAATCGCTTCACGTTACGCTCTCCTGAATGAGGTTAGTAATGAGATTTGCCGATGGTCTTTCCACCATGACGGCGGCATTCAACGTAGGAGTGTCCGGACTTTGGACGATTCGGGCGGAGACGTGCGCCCAGCTATCTGGCTCGCTACTCTTGAAGCGAACCGGCTGCGGGAATGTTTGAAACTAACATGCCCAGCCGTAACATACAAGCGAGAAATTCTATTGTCCCGATAACGTCTTTTTATTTGATTCTGACGCTGGTTGAAATTCCAAATCGCCGGTCATTCCACCGGCCTCGGCGAGGTGCTCTTTAACTATTTCGCCTGTGGTCTTCCGGACGCCGCCAGCTGATGCGCAAAAGAGGTTCGGCGAATAGGCGTGTTTTGAAAATTTTGCCATTTCATCGCGCTCTATTCTCAGTTCGAATCAGTGCCGCGGCAGTGATGGAACTCGCGATTCCGAGTAGGGCAGCGATCCACGCCACCAATCGAAACCCGGCGACAAACGCCTCTTCGATAGCTTTTCGTACCAGCGGGTCGGATGTGTTGATTGCGGCGAGACGAGACCTTTCCATGTCAATCTGCGCACGGGCCGCGGGCAAGGAATGCAAGGCCGCGAGCTCCCGATCCAGCGTACGATTGAAAACTTGGCTCAAAATCAGGCCAAGAAGTGCGACTGCGAGCAGGCCGGCGACCTGCGCAACGGCATTGTTGATACCCGAAGCAATGCCGGTCCGTTCGCCGGGGACAGCACCCATTACTGTGGTCGTAAGAGGAGCGACGCTGATCGCCATACCAAATCCCAGGACAAGCACTGCCGGAAAGAAAGTTGTCCAGTACGAGCCCCCGATTGCGGGTCTGGCCATCAAAACGAAACCGGCCCCGGCCACTAAAGGCCCGACCATCAAGGGGAGTCTGGCGCCGAAACGCTGAACAAGACCGCCGGACCATCGCGAAAGGACGAACATAAGCAAGATGAAAGGAAGCAGTGCAGAGCCGGCCTCCGTGGCCGTATACTTCTGCACCTGGATCAAGTTCAAGGGGAAAAAGAACAAGAGACCATCGAGCGCGAAGTATAAGAACAACGTCAAAAGGTTGGCGCCGGAAAAGATCCGGGAACGGAACAATGCCAGCGGAAGCATCGGCGCGCGCGAATGGGCCTCGACGAAAATAAAGGCGGCGAGCAAGAGGGCGCCCACCGCGCCAATGGCCGGAGCCGACTCAATAGAAGCGTACACAACGCCTCCAAGCCCGAGAGCCGCGAGCAAAGCGCCGGCCCAATCGAGCGGCGCTGCCGCACGCTTCAGGGCGCGTTCCGGTATCCGCCGGATGATCAGCAATACCAACACAGCTAGGGGCAGGTTGATGAAAAACGCCCACCGCCACGATGCATGCTGGACGAGCCAACCGCCAACTACCGGGCCCGCCGCCGCAGTGATTGAGGTAAACCCGGACCAGATTCCGATCGCCCGGCCGCGTTCAGCGGGAGGAAACGAGACGCTGATCAGAGCGAGACTTCCGGGGATGAGAAGTGCCGCTCCAATTCCCTGGACGGCCCGTGTCGCAATGAGTTGACCGATGTGAAGAGATATGCCGGACAACACCGACCCGCACGTAAAAATAACAATTCCGGCGGCAAAGACCCTCCGCTGCCCGTAAATGTCTCCCATAGATCCGCCGATCAGCAGCAGTGCCGCGAGGAAAAGCGCATAGCATTCGATAACCCACTGGGCGTCCGCAATGGACGCGTGGAAGGCAGACTGCAGCGCGGGCAGAGCCACGTTCACAACGGTTCCGTCGATGAACGCCATACTCGAACCGAAGATCGCGGCGGCTAAGACCCATCGCTGTTCGGCGGCCACGCTGGAATCGGAGATGCCCGCTCGGATCACCGCCTCGTCGCATGGAGATTTGAGCAAGCTCGGCATATCGGAACAGAGTGTAACCTTTTTGAGCCCTCTTCGAGTTGGAGAATACGCCAAACAAGGGGCCGTCCGCGCAGCGTCATAGGCTGTTGAACCGCGCGTTACCGCGACGGCGGTGTACGTTTTGTGGTCCTTGCCCGAATGTTGCCATAAACTCAGTATACGTAGGCCACTACTCTGTCGACCTCTCTGCCGGTGGAAGCCGAACGCTCCAAAATCCTTCGTCAACTCACCACCCTTGGCGACCTGCGCACGGGCTGAATCTGCGCAGTTGCTCGCCTGCTGTGGAAAGGGAACCTGCCATTGTGCCAAGCCCAACGACCCTGGACCGATCCTCAAATTCGTCTGACGCGTAGTCGAAGGAAGGACGGTCGCCGAATCGTTCCCTTCTCCCTCCGCTTGGCGGGAAGGCGCAGGCGGAAAGTCACGACTACCATCGCTTCCAGATATTGAGCGCCGACTTGATCGCCATTAACGAGAAGATCGGCCGCTCGAACCGGGGAGCGACGCGTGGACGGCGGAGGAAAAACGGCTGCTGCGGTCTTGAAGAGATCACCACCGAGGTAGGTCAGTGGCTGAACGTCCTATTCCGCAGCGGGCGCAAGACGGGACACATGGATCTGGACGCCAGCGAGCTGATGATCCGCTCCGCCATGCATCGGATGGGCGCCGCAGGCATGACTCAACCGCTCCGCTTCCCGTTCCGCCTGCGGAGCACAGGACAGCGCCTTGCTCTCTTGCGGCCATACGGCGGATTACCAGGAGTTTGCGTTCCAAACCCGTTCTCACCGCAGTCGGTCAGGTGGAAATCTCGCCTCCCTACTACTTATGCCCGCACTGTCAAACGGACAGTGCCCCGCCGACATCGAACTGGACCTCCAGAATACGTCAGCAAGAGCCGTTTGCCGAAATAGACAGCTCGCAAAGGAGAGGATTCCGAGGCGGAATACGCGACCCGTGGAAATCATGACCAGAACGCTCCATTTCGTTGGGTTGTTTAAACGGGTGCTCGCGGCAATAAGGGATAGACCCGAATCGCAACGAATGTCATTGCAAATGGTGTTGTCATGTTTATTGTCAACAAACGGGTTTTGTTGCGAACCTTACTTGAGTTAGATCGTGAGTAGCTGACACTCCGGGAATTCTGGGTCTTAGGCAGCTATGCCGAATAACTCGTTGCCACGGGTCATGCGCTCCGACAAACGCATCCGACCCGGCCACCCTGAACAGCCGCCACGAACGCATGCATTTAACTCTGAAACACGAATCGACCCGTCCCGCCGGCGCCTGATGCCCTGCGCAAGGCTCTTGAGCGCCATCGATGCGATGATGATGGGGCTACAGCTACACTCAGCGCTTTCCTGGACCAATGGTTTGACGAATACGCAAGACACGATGTACACCCAAGACGCTAGAACGCTACGTAACACTGTAAGAGCCACGCCGCACCGACGTATCGGGCGGGACCTGCCGGCCCTGGACTCCATTCTAGGGTTGAACTGAAACCTTCACCAAAGCGGTCGTCCAACAACACTGGAACCCTAGGCCACCATCGCCCGAATAGTCATTGGCGACCACGTGCAATTGATATTCGCCTGGTTCACTGAAGGTAGCGGCTGTGATAGCTTTCCCGCTAAATGCGTCGGTCCTGGATAAATCAGGCACTACTTCCGGACGATCATCGGAGAACTTTACAGCGCCTGGCCCGCGGTACTTGGTCCAATGCAACAGTACCGGGGCACCGAGATTCTTGGGCCTGGCTCCCGTGGCAGAAGTGAATTTCGCGTCGTCAAACGCCCAAACGGGCAAGCTGAACGCCTCGCCTAGCTTCACCCTCCGATCTACGGACATCGCCAGCGGACCTTGCACGGACGGGCCGTTTTCCTCCAAGCGGATTACCGGGGGAGTATTCCCGACGGCGGCTTCGATGAGCGGCGAGACCTCGTAGTCGGGGTTGAGGCTGGCGGGGATCACCGCCGTTTGGCCGTTAACTGTAAGCGTCCACGTGATTCTATTTGTACCGAAGTCACTCGGAACCTTGACCACGAACATGCCCCAATTGCGGTCCGGCATGAAGTGGGTGGGCTGGCCCCGGTCAGGCCCTCCTGGCTCGATGTCGTTGCCGGGCCCAATCGCGATGTCAACTTCGGCATCGCGGGACCGGTTATAGTAACCTAGCAACAGGCTGTAACTCCCGTCCGGATTCTTGAACCAACCCTCAAACGCCCCTGTTACACCGGTTGCCAGCTCGTGAACGGGATTCGGAGAGGTTTGCCCCCAAGCGCACACCGCACGTACCAGCAGGGCGCTTGCGAGGGCGGCTCGCGCATATGACCTGCTCCCGCCGTTATCGCCGCAGTGATGCGTCGGCAGTCTGGCGCTTTTGTTTTTGCGCCGCAGCCCATGTAGTGTATTCTTCATCGCTAATATAGGTCACGTTCATCCATGCGTGGCTCATTTCATCGACGGTCCTCTCGCCGAACCCCACCCATTGATTGGGGTCAGGATTTCCAACATGGTTGCTGGTATTGTCAAACTGCGCAGTGACGCGAATGATCGTGCCTTTGGGTAATACGGGCGCCGCATCGTCGGCATAGATGTAGTTGGTCATCCAGTTGAAGTTGAAACGCTTGATGGAGCTCACGATTTGCTTGGAACCGTCCGGAAGGATGGCCTCCACTGTCATGGCCCTTCCGCGCAGGTGCATGTGCGGTTGGAAATTCTCGATGATCGCGTTCTGCTTTAACACAGTGTCGTACTGCGATTCGACGACCGAGTTGGGCGGGATGTCGAGACGCCTGGTGGTGCGGTTGGTGGCCGTGGGCTTGCCCGGCAAGTCTGCATGAAAGGCGGTTAAAAAGGTTCGATACTTCGGCTCCTGGCCCTTGGGGTAAAGCCAAACGCCCAGTTCAACATTATCTCGGATCTCCTCGCCGACGGAGTGAAGGTGGAGCTCCCAGGAGATTTGCGATCCGGGCAGAAGCAGTTTACCGGTGTTGGGGCGAAACAGATCGTAGCCCTTGCCAATAGCCCATTCCATCAACAGGCCGCGTCCGCCCAGCGAGGAATCGACGCCCGGCTCCTCTTGCACCAAAGTAGCGGTAGCGTGATGGGTAATCCTGCGGCCTGCCAACGTCCCTGGCCGCATCTCGACCGCCCGCGCCCAACGTGCCTCGGTCACAGGAACGCTGCTGGTTGGCCTCCAAAATACGTCTTGGGCGTGCGCCGGCATGGTATATGCATCGGACTTGATGACGAAATCGGGCTGGCCCAGTACCTTAGCCGCCTTCCATTCGTTTTCGGCGCCCCACTGTTTCGGGGGCGGCATATCTTTCAGGTCTCCGAGTGGGGCACCGCTCTCAACCCACTGAACGATCGTGTTGACTTGGCCGTCACTTAGGGACATGTCATTCTTAAATTGCTGCACTCCAACGGTTCGGTCGATATGCCAGGGCGGCATCTGCCTCTTGATCACTTGTTCTCGGATCGCTTTGGCCCAAGGCCGGGCTTCCTCATAGGTGACCAGCGACATCGGCGCCATGGACCCTTTGCGATGGCACTCCTGGCAGTGTTCCTGCAAAATCGGAGCTACGTCTCGGGCAAAAGTCACCGGCCGAACGCTCGCGTTCGATGTTTCGGCGCCGCTCAGCGAGACGGCCACCCCGAAAAAACCAGCGATCCCAAACAGGTGTTGAACGCGACGTGTCGCAGTCATCAATAGCTCCTTTACAACGCACTTCTTAAAAGTGTATCCACATCACCTGACGTGATCAATAACGACAGTAAACCGGCCTTCCGTTCGACCGAGAGAAATTGGCCCAATCTGCGATCCACGACATAAAGGGTTAATGCGTGGCACCGGGGAGCGGTTGGAGCGTCGTATTGATTAAATAACTCTGCGTGAAGTCACTTTTCTCGCCGGCATGGCGTCCGCCCGACGGGAGCAATCGCGCGCTCAGGGGAGTTTTGTCTTTGAACGCGACGGTAGCGACATCCCACAGGATCCGTGCAATCTGCGCTTCGGTAACATCGCCCGGCAGTGGAACGGTTTCCAGCCCATTGGCACCGACGGCGGAGTAGGCAAGCAGCGAGGTAATGCTGTACGTCCCTTCACCCCACCGGCTTGATAAACTCGAGTCTTCCATCACTGGAAGCATTGGACTGGAGGTTCCGGCGCGCTTGATGGGGGTAGCGAGAAGCGCCCGAGTGATGATGCCCAAGGCAGTGAGTGATCCACTGGAACCAAAGGGCTCTCCTGTGAAGGATTCGATCGCCGCGCCAATCGAGCGTTCCCGTTGCGGCGCCGGGGTAGCATCGATGCCTGCATATGTCCATCCGGTGCTGGAGGCTAACGTGGTAGCCACAGCCTCCACTTGCTTTGTGTATTGCGAAAATGCGGCGGTTAACTGCTGCTCCGCTTCTCGCGGATCGTGATACTTCGCGAAGACATCCGCCACGATGTTCGCGCCTTCCATTGCAATCGTGAAGACACGGCCCTTACCCAAATGATAAGAGCTGGGGTAATACGGGCCATAAGGCTTGATGAGTGCCATCGCGCTAAAGTCAGAATTGGCGTTTCCATGGGAACTGCGCGTTGAGATCGCCTTGATCATCTTGGCCGCCTCCTGAATGGCACGCCAGTGAATTCCGTCTTCATCCGCGATGATAATGTTTCCGTTGATGGGGGTTTCGGCGATGATGTCGGTCAGGAGCCCTGTTGAGCCCGTGTCGTCGTCGTGGATCATTGCCGGGCCGATGCATAGGGTAGTTCTACCCTTGGATGCGACGTCCTGCATCTTATGAAGCATGGCGAGCGCATCGTCAGTCTTCATTCCCTTCGTATACCTTGGAAACGGCTGGGTAGTGATTCGGCCGCCGCCTCCGTCGAATCCGGCCTTATTCAAGGCGTCCTTCGCGCCGGCCAGAAACTTCTGTGCATCCTCGATGCCCGCCGTCGGCTTGGCCGGATCCACTTCGATGAAAGCGGTAACCGCCCGAATCCGTGGACGGTCGGCGGCAGAAGCTAGATAAGCGAAGGTAAGTGCTAACAACAGTTTTCGCATAGGTCCCATCCTATAAAACGTTCCTTTGTCTATGAGACAAGTTCAACTAACCCGCCTACACACGGCGATCGGGGAGCACGACGGAAGAGCGCTTGATCTGACCAATTGACGGCGCGCCGCACTGACGCATGGTCATCGCCAACTCGGCGTTCATGATATCCAGAACTCGTTCAACGCCCTCTTGCCCGAAGGCGGTCAAACCATATATATAAGGACGGCCGATACCCACAGCCCGGGCCCCAAGCGCCAGAGCCTTATAGACATCCGAGCCCCGCCGAAAGCCTCCATCTACGAATACCGGGACACGATCACCAACTGCCTCCACCACTTCCGGGAGGCATTCGATTGTGGGCCGCAGGGTTTCTAACGTCCGGCCTCCGTGATTGGAAACCACGATGCCATCGGCGCCGCGATCGACAGCCATCCTGGCATCTTCGCCGGTGTCAAGGCCCTTAATTACGAGCTTCATGGTGGTCAGCTTTTTCAGGCGATCCACATAATCCCACGTCACCGCGCTCATATTCAGCCCGCCCTCAACTTGCATCGACGACTTAATAGACGCGTGGCAGGAAGCACAGTCTCTGGTATCGGTCCGCGCGAAGCGTTTGGAGGTTTCAAGGTTGCGTCCACCCTGGCCGTCCACTGTCCAGACGAGAACTGAGCAGCCAGCCGACTCGGCTCTTCGCAACAGCCGTTCGGTAACCTCCCAACGCGCCGGCAGGTAGAGCTGGTACCAGGGCGCCATTCCGAGAGCCTGGGTGACTTGCTCAACCGAGCTGGACGTATCCATGGAAAGCATTTGCAAAGCCTTCCGGGATCGGGCGGCCCCTGCTGCGGCCAACTCACCATCCGGGTGGAACAGTTTTTGAGGTCCCAGTGCGGAAAGATAAATCGGCCTCTCCCATTTCACGCCGAACATTTCGACCCGCGTGTCGGTCTTGGACACATCGACAAAACGCCGCGGCCGGAGCCCAATATGCTTGAACGCCTCGATATTCGCCTGAAGGGTCAGATCATCGTCTACTCCCGATGCCAGAAACCCCCAGTGAGCAGGCGGAAGCTTGCTGTGGGCGAGCTCCTTGAGGTCCATGACAGCCAGCACGTCCTTAGGGCTGGTGATCTTGAACGGCTCCTGTGCAAACGACTCCGCCACCAGGGGGCTGGCAGCCAGAAACCGGAGGAATCTACGGCGATTGGCGTCGATTCGGGAGGTTCTGTTGCCTGGTTTGGCGCTGCTCCTCCCTCCTTCGCGACCGACTTCTAATTCTCGCGGTGTTAGCAGTGTCATGATCTTCGAGTGTCCCTAAGAGTGCCTTCCAAACCAAATCCGCGCTCCACTCGCCGAGGCGCGCGGCCTTGAAAAACGACGAGTAAGCGCCGGGTATTGAGCAGCACAATCACTCTCGCGATCAGAAGTTGACGCGCCCCGACAACTGAATGGAGCGTGGCCCGGCGCCCTCGGCTGTTTGCAGACCGGTGATTCGCGCGAAGCCATTCCCAACCGAGGCTAAGTCGAGAACACTGGGTACCGCGTAGTTCGGATGATTGAAGAGATTGGCTGCTGCGGCGCTAATTTCCATTCGAACGTGCTCCCCAAGTGCAATCCTCTTGAGTATAGACAAGGAAACCACCTGTTCTCCCGGCCCCACTACCGATCCGAGCTGCGAATCGCCAAAACGCCCAATATTGTTGGCCGGCACGGCAAAAGCCTTCGGGTTAATCCACTGATTCAGCGACTGGCCAGAATATGGCGAAACGCCAGGCACCGTATCCGCACGCCCGTCCCCCTGCAGGACGTTAAAACCCGTGCCAGACGGATCGCCCGGAGACAGGATCGACATGAATTGGCCTGTTTGGATGGTAATCACACCCGCAAGTTCCCATCCTCCGATCACCCGATCAAGCACCGGGCTGGTATTGACGAAGGCCCTCCCTTTGCCGAAGGGTAGTTCGTATAAAAAGGTCCCGAGAAAACGTTGGCGGGCTGTGAATCCGACATTACCATAGTCGATGAGAGGGTGGAGCTGGTCTGAAGAATGTCCTCCCATTTCAGAAGAGCCGCCGGTCGAGTTATACCCGGTGCTGTCCGCTAAGTTCTTAGCGAAGGTGTAACTTCCCTCGAACTGAAGGCCGGCGGCGAAGCGTTTGTGGACAGAAACCGTTCCTGCTTCGTAGTTCTGAATTCCGTCATCCTCTCTCCAGGCGATTTGATTCCACAATGGAAAGGGGGACTGCGCAACGGAAGCCCCGTATCCTGCGACATTGGCAGGTAATTCATTCAGGTTCACGGAGAGACCCAGGTCCGAGCTGTGACTGCCGTCGTATGAAACGCGGATACCAACACCTTTACCCAAGTCCTGTTCGAGTGTTACATCCCACTCGTGAACCGTTGGGTCCGACCAGTGCGACGGAAAGGCCAGCGTGAAGTTCTGGGTACCGGGTTGGGCAATGTTCGAGGGGAACGGGTAAGGGAATGTATACTGGGGTGTCCCATTCGCGATCGTATTGGTAAATAATCCCACATCGCTGGAAGCCACCGTTCCGCCGTCATTTGCCAATGCGGCAGTCAGCGCCTCTATAAACCGACCGTAGCCGCCGCGCACGACGGTTTTATTGCTTGCGAAAGGCTTCCAGGCAAAACCAATGCGCGGCGAGAAGTCCGTCTTCTGCGAATACCGCATAGACTCGGGAAGCCCATCTTGAGCCGCCGTGATAATGGGAGTGGGAGCAACCGACTCGGCAAACTGCGGATTGACGATGCTGAACGCCGCCTGATTCGGAATCAGAACCGCCCCGGCCACCTTCTGACCGTTCACGATTGATACGTAGTGTGGATCGAAGCTGGTAATGTTATTCAGGTGGTCTTTAAACATCGGATGGTATTCCCACCGGAGGCCGTAATTGATGGTCAGCCGAGAGGAGACCTTCCAGTCGTCCTGCGCAAAAGTGGCATAGGAGGGCGCATAGATTTGATTGTTAGGTTGAATGATCGTGGCAATCTGAGTCGTATCCGGATAGCCGAGCAGGAAGGATTCGAACGGCTCATACTTGGTTGTGACTCCATTCGAAAGCAGTGCGCTCATAACCGAGCCGGTAAAGTTGTATATGCCGAGGCGCGATTGTGAGTAGGAGTTTTGGTAAAGCGCATTCTGATACCGGTAGTCCCCTCCGAATTTGAGGGTGTGCTGACCCCTTGTCCATGTGAGTGTGTCCAGGAGCTGGTAGGTCGTATTTGCGCCATCATACGAATATGACCGGAACGCAGAGGTGCTCCCATAGCCAGAAATGTTGATCTCCGGCACAGCGTCTCCCGGCGGGATCGAAAAGCCGGCGCCCAGACCCAGCTCGCTCGCGATCTGAGCCGCAGTGACACCGTAGCTGTTCGAATAGCGGTTTCCAGAGATGCCGCCTTTCAACTCATTAATCACCCTGGGAGACATAATAAACGTATAGCCACCCGCGACAGCGAAGTCGACTTCGGGTTGCGAGAAGGATCCCAGCAGGGCCGACCCGCTGGGCGGGACCTCCACGCGGCGGTTCTTATATGTCACTCGGAAGTTTACCTGCTGTCTGGACGAGATCTGCTGGTCGAAGCGCCCATCGGACTGATTGCTGTTAATGGGCGTTGCGAAGTACGCGACATAATTGTTTGACGTTGCCCCGGGAGCCCCGAAATTCGGCAGCGGGTAGAGGTATTGCAGCATCTTTTCCGATAGAGTGGAAATCTCGGATGGCGCAAGCACAGGGCCACCCAAGGCAGTCAGATTGCCAGACCTCATGGCCAGCGAGGGAACGCTTTCGATCTGAATCGTCTGGTTGGGCCGGCGCAACGCCTCGAAACTGGCAAAGAAAAAGGTCTTGTTCTTTGCATCGTACACCTTTGGAATGGAGAGGGGACCACCTAAATAGGCACCAAAATTGTTCATCTTAATGGTCGGAGCGGTGTGCGTGAAGGTGTTGGCGGCATTCATCTCGCTGTTCTGGAAGTTCTCAAATACGCCACCGTGGTAAATATTGGTGCCACTCTTTGAGATCGTCGCGATGTCCGAAACTCCGCCGAACTCGGCTGGATTGATCACTTCACTGACACGGATCTCCTCGATCGCATTAAAAGAGGGAAACAGTTCGGCGATCGGTCCTGCCTGGGCCGCTCTAGCTCCCATCACGCTGATGCCGTCAATGGTCACCGAAAGTTGTGATGGGTTCCCGCCTGCGACACTGATGTTACCACTCTGGTCAGTCTGCACTCCCGGTTGAGTGGTAAGAGTCGAGATGGGACTGGTGGAACCGGCGCCGCGTGTCGCGATGGCAACCGGCAAGTCCACCAGCTCGCGGCCTGTTTTGGTCTCGGCGATGTTCGACGTGTCGGTTTGGATGGGCGGCCCGACGGATGTCTCGACAGTAATGGATTGCGCTTGAGACGCAAGCTTCAAAACGGCATCGAGCCGTCTTGATTCGCGAGCCAAGACGTCAAACTGAGCGAACTGTGCTTTCTGAAAGCCCGGCGCAGCTATTTCCAGCACATAGCTACCGATATCTACTGCTGAGAACCGGAAATCGCCATTGTTATCAGTAGTGACCGATAGTTTTGCGCCGGTTCCTTGATTAAGTAGCTGGACCGTCGCCGCGGCTACGGCGAGTCCAGACGAGTCTCGCACTGTTCCAAGAACGGTAGCTTCAGTATTCTGGCCCCGAAGACATATAGAAGAACTTGCCGCCAGGGCAAGGGCCATCATGAGGGCTCTCGCTAAGACCCCCACGGGGATGTCAATGGATTGTGGAGTGCGCGACGCTAGTCCGGTCCGTTGGAGCAACATAACGCTAAACCCTCGTCCCATAAGGGATGTTGAATTTCATCAGTTCAAATGACGAGTTGGCTGCGTCGCCACACACAGAGGAAATTCCACATCTGCGCACTTGCCGAAACCATTTTCGGCACAGTCCCGAGATAGGCTTGATGGCTACTATAACGACCACATTATCGCTTGTCAACGCTAAATCCCTCGTTGTCGTCGAAACGTTCTAGTCAGTAAATTTCGATATGCCAAATGGCATGCCGTAATATAGGCTTTTCGGCATAGCGTGAGAGAAGGGGCCCTAAAAACGCCTGTGAACGGGACGATGATTGACACACCGCGATGGCAGTCTTGATCCGACACCTAGCTGGAAAGGCTGGAAATACTACCGTGTGTGCTTTGGCGAATGGCGAATCAGCGCTGGTGTAGCGGACTTGTGGAGAATTTAACTGGATGAACCTAATGAGTCCAAGTGCAGGATTCCGCGCTGCATAGCCAGCGTAACGGCGTGCGTCCGATCGGCTGCTCCTAGCTTTCCGAGGATGTTCTGTACATGAATCTTGACGGTGCCGTTAGCAGTGCGGAGCTTGTCGGCGATCTCTTTGTTGGCTAAGCCTTGCGCCACAAGAGTCAGAACTTCAACTTCACGCGCCGACAGAACGACCTGCGGGAAGTACGCGCTCAGTTGCTCCGCGACCTCGGCCGGCATCAGCCGCTTGCCTGCCTGAACGGTGCGAATTGCCTGCAGCACATCGGTGTGGACCATTTCCTTCAGCATGTAACCCTGCACGCCGGCTTCGAGCGCGCGATAAATATCTTGATCGCCGTCGTAACTGGTGAGAGCGATAATTTTGGCATCGGGGAATTCTCCTCGGATCGCGCGCGTGGCCTCGATGCCATCCATGTCCCGCATGCGAAGATCCATCAGGGTCACGTCCGGACGAAGTTGGCGGAACAGTTCCACGGCTTCGTATCCGCTGCCCGCTTCTCCGACGAGCCGCATGTCCACCTCCTTCGACAGAATGGCAGCTATGCCTTTGCGGAACACCGGATGATCGTCCGCGCACAGTACCCGGATTGGAGATTCTTCACTCATGCTTTACAGAATAGCCTTCGCGCCTAGCACGAAGAAGAACAGATACGATGGTTCCTCTTCCCGGCTCGCTTACGAATTGCAGATCAGCGCCGATTTGCGCGGCGCGTTCCTTCATGCCGATCAATCCGTAGTGTCCAAGCTGTGTTGTCCCGTTACCTTCGCGCACCTCTCCAGACCCGTCGTCTTTTATCGAAAGCCGGAGTTGCTCGGCTGAACAAATCATCGCGACCTCGACTGTCCGGGCTCCTGAATGCCTCACGGAATTAGACACGGCTTCCAGCGCAATCCTCAGGAGGTTGTACTCGACGTCAGCAGACAAGTTTTTGGGACCTGCTCCTAATTTTAGTTTCAGCCGAATGTCTTTGGTCTCGGTAATTTGGCGTGCCCCCTGTTCGAGTGCGGCGGACAGTCCGAAAGACGTACCGCCTTGGACCGCGCTACGAAGGCCCGCTACCGATCGACGGGTCTCCCGCAGGCAATCGCCAGCGTCGTGGATAATACTATCAATCTGCCTCCGCAGTTCCGGCGTCGGCATGTCAACAGCCAGGGCTTGCATCTGCAGCGCAATTCCCGAAAACCCTTGAATCAGCGTATCGTGGAGTTCGCGTGCAATGCGGCTCCGTTCGGTCAGGATTAAATTGAATTGGTCGCGTAGCCTCCGGATGCGGTCCTGGTATGCCAGCCACGCCATCAATGCGAGTGAGAAGGCGCAGAGCGGGAGGAACCAGGCTCGCTGGTAGTAGTGTGGAATGAGCGTAAATGCAATTACCTTGCCGGTCTCATTGCAATTGCCGTCTCCGTTACAGGCCGTCACTCGGAAGCGGAAATTTCCAGGCGGGAGATTCGTATAGAAAGCCTCGCGCCGCGTGCCAGCCTCAATCCAGTCATGGTCGTAGCCTTCGAGCAAGTACCGAAACTTCATGCGGTCGGGTGATACAAAGCTCAAACCTGTATATCGAAATTCCAAGTTCTTTTGAGATGGCGCGAGCTTGCTGATCTGCTCGGGGCTCTTACTTTCACCGTTAACCGTTACTTCCTCGATTACCACGGGCGGAGGTGGAACAGGGAAGAACGCAATTTGCGGGTCCAATACGATCAGCCCCCGGATTGTGGAGAACCAAATTCGGCCGTCGCGCATTACAGAGATTCCCGGCTGAACACCACGTTTGGCTTCAATAAGCCTTAATGCCTCCGTCGGTGTATACGAGTTAGTGGCAAACTTTTTGATCGCCCCGCTGGCAAACCGGCGAAGATCGGAACGCGGCACCCAAAAAACTCCCTTGCTGCAAGCTACCCACAGACGATCCCGATTGTCCCGCACGATGCCATAGGTCTCGTCGTCGAAGAGACCATCCTTATAAAAGAAGCTGAAGACGTTTTTTCCTTCGAGCATTCGCAAGCCGTGGCCGAGCGTGCCCATCCATACGAGTCCGTCCGGGTCCAGGTAAAACGAATCTACGTCGCGAAGTGGCGTTTCCTTCTGCTTCAACTCCGTGAGTTGCCCGCGCTGGAGGACGTGCACGCCGCGTTTCGTCGCAAAGAACATCCTACCGTCGCGGTCTTCACCCATCGCAAGAATCGGATCGGTTAAGGAGCGCAAAAATAGCGGCAGGACGAACACTCCGTGATTAAACTCCGCCACTCCCGCCGACGTACCTACCCACACAATCCCTTTGTGATCACGGAAAATACTACGGATCGTGTTCGAGGGTAACCCATTTCGGGTCGAGTAGGTTTGTTGGAGTTGGCCCTGGTGCAACCGGCTCAACCCGGTGTCG
>JAFAWA010000216.1 GCA_019242155.1 Terriglobia bacterium
CGTCAGGGAGGCGGCGGAAGTTTCAGCGCACCGCCCGCCCCTCGCCAAAGATCCGGCAATGGCGGTGGCTTCAGTGCGGCGCATGGATCGTCAGCCCCCCGCAGCAGCGGAGGCGGGTCCAGAGAAGGCCGCCGCCGGTAAGCGATAAAAGTTCTTCCCACTAGGCCCGGTTCCAGTTCAGCGTGGAGCCGGGCCGTTTTTTTGGTCCCGGCCCGCAGGGCGGAAGCCGCTTACATGCCGTCTATAATCGCGTTCAGTGTAGCGCTGGGCCGCATCGCTGCGGCACACTTATCGTCGTCCGGGAAATAGTAGCCGCCGAGGTCCACTGGTTTGCCCTGCGCCGCTAATAACTCCTGCGTAATCTTGGCCTCGGCTGCGGCCAGCGCGGCGGCTACCGGAGTGAAGCGTTGCTTCAACTCCGCATTCTCGTTCTGGGTAGCAAGTGCTGTTGCCCACGCTAACGCGAGATAGTAGGTCGAGCCACGGTTGTCGATCTCGTTTACCTTCTGCGAGGGGTAGCGCGAGTCTTCGAGGTACCGGCCGACGGCCTCGTCCAGCGTTCTCGCAAGGAGCTCCGCGCGGGGGTTGCCGGTCTTTTTCGCCATGAGTTCCAGTGATGGCACTAGCGCGCAATATTCCCCGAGCGAGTCCCAGCGCAGATGACCTTCTTTCACCAACTGCTGCACGTGCTTGGGCGCCGAGCCGCCGGCTCCGGTTTCGAACAACTGGCCGCCCTCAAGCAGCGGCACGATCGAGAGCATACGGGCGCTTGTCCCTAGCTCCAGAATCGGGAACAGATCGGTGAGATAGTCACGAAGCACGTTACCAGTTACTGAGATGGTGTCCTCGCCGCGGCGAATGCGCTCGAGCGAGAATTTCATGGCGTCCACGGGCTTCAGGATTTTGATTTCCAGGCCGGAGAGGTCGTGGCCGGCCAGGTAGGTTTTCACCTTCAGAATGATTTGCGCATCGTGGCCCCGATCCGGGTCAAGCCAGAACACAGCGGGTGCGCCGGTTGCCCGCGCCCGTGCGACGCCCAGCTCCACCCAATCACGGATGGGCTCGTCTTTGGTCTGGCAGGCGCGAAAGATATCGCCGCGCTCGACGCTCTGTTCGAGCAGGGTCTTACCGCCGTCATCTACGACCCGAATCGTTCCTTTGCCGGGTGCGACAAATGTCTTATCGTGCGAACCGTACTCCTCGGCCTTCTGAGCCATGAGCCCAACGTTGGAGACGCTGCCCATGGTCGCCGGGTCGAACTGTCCGTTTTGTTTGCAGTCCTCGATGACGACTTCATACATGGTCGCGTAACAGCGGTCCGGGATCACGGCAACAGTGTCTTGCAGCGCGTCCTCTTTGTTCCACATCTTGCCGCCGTCACGAATCACCACCGGCATCGATGCGTCGATGATCACGTCACTAGGAACATGCAGGTTGGTCCTGCCGCGGCGCGAATCCACCATCGCTAAACCGGGACGGTTTTGGTAACAGGCTGCGATATCCGCTTCGATCTCACCCTTCTTCTCCGGTGGAAGCTGCGAGAGTTTGCTGAGCACGTCGGCCAGTCCGTTGTTTACGTTGGCGCCGACCTCGCCGAGGGTTCCGGCATGCTTTTCTAGGGCATCGGCGAAATACTCTGCCACACAGTGCCCGAACATAATTGGGTCGGACACCTTCATCATGGTGCACTTCAGATGGAGCGAGAACAGCGCATTGTCAGCTTTGGCGGCGGCGATCTGTTCCGCATAGAATCTCCGCAGCGCCGTTACGTTCATGACCGCGCAGTCGATTACTTCGCCCTCGGTCAGCGGGATTCTTTGCTTCAGGACTTTCACTGTGCCGGAGGGGTCCGCGAATTCGATACGCGCCTCGGTTTGAGAACTCACCGTCACCGATTTCTCGGTGCTAAAGAAGTCCTGGCTGCTCATGTGGGCGACACGCGTCACCGAGCCCGACTTCGGCCAGGGCTTCATCATCTTATGGGGATGCTTGCGCGCGAAGGCTTTCACGGGCCCAGGAGCCCGCCGGTCGGAATTGCCTTCGCGCAATACGGGATTGACGGCCGAGCCCAGAACCGTGGCAAACCTGGCCTCCACCCCACGCTCCTCGTCGGTAGAGGGGGCGTCGGGATAGTCGGGAATGTTGTAGCCCTTGCCGCGCAGCTCCGCAACGGCGTCTCGCAACTGGGGAATGGAGGCGCTGATATTGGGCAGCTTGATGATGTTGGCCTCCGGTGTTTTGGCCAACTCCCCCAAGCGAGTCAATTCGTCGGGAATTTTTTGGCTTTGGCTGAGACGATCAGGAAAGGTCGCGACGATACGGCCGGCGAGCGAGATGTCGGCCGTTTCTATTTCCACGCCGGTTCCTTTGAAGTACGCTCGCAGGATCGGCAGCAGGGCGTAGGACGCGAGCGCCGGTGCCTCGTCGGTTTTGGTCCAGGTGAGCTTCATTGTGCAGGTGAGTACGGAGAAAATGCGACCGGAGAACCGGTCTGAAACTGAAGCCGTAGGATATCATAACCGGCACACTGAATCGCGCGGCAAAGCACTGATTCTTGGTGGACTTACTCCGCTGCGGCACACACGTTCGCGGTAGGCCCGGCGATCTACTTCATTCCGGCGGCGCACGCGTGGGACTCCAAGTGAGCCATCAACGCGTACTTTGTGCTCTCTTTTTTCTCTTGCGCCATGCGGACCATCAAATCCAATTGGGCCAAGTCAGAGTCTCCTCTTGTGACCGCCTGGATCTGCTGCTTCTCGAGGGTAATTAACTCCTGAGCAGCGTTAACAAAGTCGCTTTGAAGACGATTTTTTTCGCCGCAAAACAAGCGCCGCATGCTGGAAATCAATTCAGGCCTTTTTCGAAGTATGCATAGCATAGAGAAACTCCACACCCTCGCGAGCAGCTACGCCTCCACTGTTACGATTCCGACATCTATCGGAGAAACACAAGCGGTACCCCTTGCGAATCGTGCCACGGCAGTCTCCTGAAAGGTAGCGAATGCCGTCGACCCGCCGCTATTTCTCAGCAGATGCCGGTGGCGGCATTTGCGGTAAGGGTGCTTTGCCGTCCAGAACGAAGGTCAGGAGCTTTGGAGTCATGCGGGTTGCGCTGCCGCTCCCAAACCCTGTGCCGGCGGCGCCTTGTCCCCCTTGTAGGGTTATGTATTGCTTGCCATCCAGCATGAATGTCATGGGCGGACCCATAGCGCTCGCGAGGTTGGTCTGAATTTCCAAAAGGAGATCGCCTTTGTCGGCACTATACGCGCGCACCAGCCCGTTGGGCACAACCTGAAATACCAGGTTTCCCGCGGTGGTCAGCGTGCCGCCTCCCGTGCTGCCGCCGCCCTGCTTACTCCATCGCACGGAATTGGTGACGGGGTCAAAAGCTACGAGGAGGTTACCTGATAGATCCGGTCCTACTATGGGAGGTTCCGGTCTCCGAGTGGCGGCCTTTCGAGGCGTCGCGGGAGGAGTTGCCGCGGCTGCCTGCGCCGCTGCCGTCGCGACCTCGCCCGCGGGTTGTCCCGCTCCAGGCGCGGTCGCCCCGCGTCCTCCGCGTGCCCCGGGAGGCGCTCCGAAGACAATCCCGAGGTTGAGCTGCCCGGGCTTCAGAGTGAAGTTCGGATCGGTCGCGTAGCTGAAGGTAATGCCGGAAGTGCTCGGGATATAGACCAGCCCCGAGGCGGGATTGAACGACATTGGTGACCAGTTGTGCGCGCCGTTAGGTCCGGGCTGCACCACGGCTGCGTTCTCGGTGTCGTAATGCGAAGCGTCGTTGACAATGGGCTTGCCGGTGGCCTCATTCAGAGCCTTGGCCCAGCTCACTTTCGCAAAAGGCTGCCCCGAGATGAACTTGCCCGTGAGGCGGTCGAGCACATAAAAAAATCCGTTCTTGCTGGCCTGCATGATCACTTTGCGCTGTTGGCCTTTGATGGTCAGCTCCGCGAGAATGAGCTGTTGCACGGCGTCGTAATCCCACGAGTCGCTGGGAACCTCCTGGAAGTGCCACTTGTATTCGCCGGTGTCCGCTTTGAGCGCGACAATGGAGCACGCAAAGAGATTGTCCTTCTCCTCGGCATTGCGAAGCCCGGCCGGCCACGGTCCGGCATTGCCGGTTCCGAAGTAGACCAGATCGCTTTCCGGATCGTACGCGATAGAATCCCAAACTGTGCCGCCGCCTCCTGCCTTAGTGGCTTTGGTATCCCATGTGGCCAGCGCGCGCCGCATGGCATCACTTTCGGGAGGCTTCGAAAAGTCGCCGGGAACGGTGTAGAACTTCCAGGCTTCGCGCCCGGTATTGGCATCATAGGCGGCGATGAAGCCACGCACTGGATATTCGGCGCCGCTAACGCCTATCAAGACCCGGCCGCGCACCACGCGAGGCGCCATGGTCAGCGTATAGTTATCCTGCGTATAGGCGACGCGAGTTTCCCATACCGGCCTTCCCGTTTCGAGATCCAGCGCGACCAGACGCCCATCGATGACAGGAACGAAGACCTTGTCGCCATATAAACCGAGGCCGCGGTTGACCACGCCACAGCAGATCTTCGGGGTCACCGCCGGACGATTCACCTCCGGGTCCCAGCGCCACTTCTCTTTACCGGTGCGGGCGTCGACAGCGAAAACGATGCTCCAATTGGTGACGCTGTAGATTGTGCCGTTCCAGAACAACGGGGTCGATTCCTGCACGCCGCCGCCCGGACCTACCTCGTAAGACCACGCCAAGCCGAGCCTGCTTACGTTCGAAGCGTCGATCTGTTTGAGCGGGCTATAGCGAGTTTCGCCATAGTTCAGACCGTTGGTGAGCCACTCCTCCCCGGTTTTACCGGAGTTCCGCAAAGCGGCATCATCCACTTTCCGCGCCGTTTGCGCTACGGCCATTCCGACAGTCCAGACGGCTCCCGTAATGCCAAGGAGCGTTGCCACCACGTACACGTGTTTCATTCGTTCAAGTATACCGGCTGCTTGTGGCGCGAAGTATGGGGCGGGCACGTTTGGGCGGAGTGATTGCCGGCTTGCAGCAGCCCAAGCATAGGCCCGATGGCCAAGGATACAATTTCTTTATGTTGAAACGCCTCTTCCTCACCACGCTCGCCCTGGCTGCCACGGTCATGGCGCAATCCAAACTTCAGTTGAAGGTGCACACAGGCCACGGCGCCAATGGGTACGACGTAAACTCCACCATGGTTTCCGGTGAGAGAGACATGATCGTAATTGATCCGCAGTTCACGCTGAGCGAAGCGCACCGCCTGGCGGCGGAGATTCTCGAATCCAAAAAGAACCTCACCTTGATCTATGTCACACACCCGCACCCGGACCATCTCTTTGGGCTTGCTGTCCTGAAGCAGGCGTTTCCATCGGCGAAAATCGTCGCGCTTCCAGCCACGGCGAATGCCGCTAAAAATGCCTGGCCCGCGCGCCAGAAGTTCTGGTTTCCTACTTACGGCAACAATATTCCCGGTCCAGACCCTGTACTCCCGGAGGAGTTGGCAACGCCTGCGCTGACTTTAGAAGGCGAACAATTTCCGATTACGGGCGGGGTACAAGGGGATGGACCTGGAAACAGTTTCGTTTACATTCCGTCGCTGCAGGCAGTAGTCGCGGGGGATACGGTGTTCGATCACGTGTATTTCGGTGTGCCTCGGGACAAGGCTAGGGAAGAGTGGATGAAAACGCTGGACCAGATCTCTGCGCTGAAGCCGGTGATTCTGATACCCGGCCATGAGGGCCCCGGCGCGCAGCACAATCTGGCCGCGATCGATTTTATGAAGAAGTATATTGCGGACTGGGACGCGAACGTTGCGGCCTCGAAGAGCGCGGCGGAAATGCGGGCCAAGGTGCTGAGCCAGTATCCTGGCCTGGGCATGGAATTCACGCTCAATGACCGCGTGGCCACCTTCTTCCCCGCCGCGAATGCGGGCAAATAGGAGCTGTGCCTACGGGTGAATTGATGCCTGTTTGACGCCGCCGCGCGGCTCTGTACGCGCCATCTGAACCTACTAAGGTACGCGCACAACGGCGTAATTGCGCAGGGTGAGTGTCTCTGAAGCGACCACCATTGCGCCTTGGAATCCGATGACCAGGCCGCTGCTGTATCGGTCTGTGGCTGCGCCTACGGTCGCGCTGAACGGGAGGGTAGTTCCCCAGGACTGACTGCTGATCTGCGCCCCTGCCTGGTCCAGGCCCGCATCCGCACGCCCGGACACCTGGGCGTCGGTTGGGGACGCCGAACGTTGGAATGCGGTAGTGCTGCCCCAGAGCACTTGGAAGGTGAAGCCGCCGGTTCCACCCTGGTGCGCCAAATCGAATCTGATTTCTACGCGATCGCCCGCCATGAGAGTGTTCGCCGGAATGCTGCAGGAAGCGAGGCTCGTGTTACTAGTTGCGTTGATCGTGGCTCCGGTGCCCGAGCAAAGCACTTGTGGGGAGGAAAACAGTTGCGGGCTGCCGGATCCGCTTCCGTTCGAAAGACGATAGCTGGCGACCAGGACATCGGCAGGCTGCGGCGGAGCGGCGAGAAACTGGATCACGTTATTGGCGAGACTGTAATCGGTGCCGCGTTCCTGAAGTATGCCGTTTCGAAATAAGGAGAGGCTCGAAGCAGGGTTAGGCGCACCGGACAGAGTAAATAGAATATTGGCGCCGTCGACGAGCCCAGCGGGAACATCGGCGTCGAGAAAGGAAGGCTGGCTCGAGCCGCATGGGCCGCTAGAGCCGTCCACGTGGACACAGTCGGAGGCATTGCCGGACACGGCATCAATGCTGCCCTGTGCGTTCACCACGGCTACAGATCCGGGCGCGAAGGCGGGACCCTTCAGAGGCCGCGCGGACAGGTCGGCCGAGAGCCCGACCACATCGCTTTCGTTAACGGGCCCTGCGGCCGTCGTGTCATTTCCCGGTTGCACGCTCGCCACTCTCACATCTTGAATCCGCAATGCCTGAGAACTGGGGGGCACGGCCCACTGTTCGCTGAACTGGTTGTTGCCGTCGCTATTGTAGGTTACGGAGTAATACACCACGGGGTCCGTTTCCGTGTTCGGCACTAACTGCACCAGTAAATTTCCATTTACTACATTGACGGTGAGCAACTGCGTGGGAATCGAGGATTGATCGGGAGCCAAAAAGCTGCTCCAGGCAATCGTCACCAGCCCGTTGAAGCGCGTTCCATCGGCTTTGTAGAGTACGTCCCGAATTGTGGTGAGCGGCGGAGCACCAAAGGCGGACGATGCTACTAGCAATACCGCGGAAATCACTGGCGAAAACGTCTTCAAGAAAGCGAACCCTCCTGCCGCCTTCAGTTTAGTTCGCTATTGCGCGCGAACCCCGCGGACCTATTCTGGGGTTGCGACCCTAAGTCTTGGGGTTTGCGCGTACTTAGCAGAATTTCAAAATTCGGTGACTCTATTCCAACGGAATCTCGAAATAAAAGAGCTCCTTACCCGAGGACGCTTCCGTCAAGCCGTTCAGGTAAATGGTGGACCCGCGCTGGAGGCCGGTCTGGAAGTAAAAAAATCCGCTCGCCGATTGACCCGCGGGCAGCATTTTCGCGGTGAAGGCCCGTCCTTCCACTTCCCATGCGTTGAGCGGATTCTTTTTGAGCTTCCCAGGTATGGGCGACCCTGTGGGACCAGGTACGACCGGCGGCCGGTCGGGCCCGCGCAGGTAGCGAACTTCGGCGGCGGGAGTGGCTTCCACGTGGTTTCGGGCCGGACCGCTGTACTCTACTTTTACACCATCGAGACGGAGGGCCTGCGAGCCGTCGTTTTGAATGACCACCAACACCGGCAAAACGCCGAATTGATACAGATCGAGTTTGCCGAACGCCGTCTTCTGCTGCTCCGGCGTATGATACGGCTCGACCCCAATGGTGACCCCGGCATTAGTCTGATGGTGCTCGTAACTCGCGGCCGGAAGCGGCCGAAAGATCAGGTCCTTGTCGGCCGCGAACGCCGCGGATATACTCAGAAATAGAGCCAAACGTTTGAAAATAAAAGGCATATATCTTCTCTATCGCTCCCTTCAGGCGTTTGGGCTGCCCTTCGTTGGTCTATACCTATTTTGGCGCGGGCTGCGAAATCGCGCATACTGGAGTTCGCTTCCGGAGCGACTGGGGTTTCTTCCAGGTTCGTTTAGACAGACCGGGCCGGGGGCCATCTGGTTACACGCAGTTTCGGTAGGAGAAGTCCTGGCCGGCGCGGAATTTTTGAAGCGCCTCGGCCAGGAGTTTCCCCGGGCACGGTTGTTTGTTTCCACTTCGACTTTGGCCGGGAGAGCCGTGGCTGAAGAACGATTCGCAAATCTGGCCGCTGGGACGTTCTATGCGCCCCTTGATTACGTATGGGCGGTCCGGCGGGTTTTGCGAACGCTGCAGCCTTCTCTGGTACTGATCACGGAGACCGAGATATGGCCCAACCTTTTTCGCGAAACGAAGCGGACCGACGCCGCTCTGGCCATAGTGAACGGCCGTATCTCGGATGACGCCTTCCCGCGGTACCGTTCTTTCGCCTGGCTCTTCCGCCGTGTCCTGGGGATGGCAGACTCCATCCTGGTTCAAACGCAGGAGATGCGCGCCCGTTTCGTTGCGCTGGGTGCGGATCCCGAGCAGGTTAGCGTTTCGGGCAACTTTAAATACGACATAGAGCCGCGTGCGATTGATTCCCATTCCCCGTTGGCCCGCCTTCTGGAGGGCCTTCGGCCCGCTAAGATCTGGATTGCGGCGAGCACGATGCCGGGGGTTTCCGCGGCCGATATCGATGAAGACGCGGCCGTGCTGTCTGCCTTTCAGCACTTGTCTAGTCAACATCCGGGGCTTTTGCTGATTCTCGCGCCTCGCAAGCCGGAACAGTTTCCGATAGCGGCCCGGAAGCTCGAGGCTTCCGGTTTGCAGTATCTGCGGCGATCACAGCTAGCGGAATCACAACCGATATCGCTTCCCGCCGTGCTGCTGCTCGATTCCATAGGGGAGCTGGCGGGTGTTTTCCATGCCGCTGATGTGGTGTTTATGGGGGGAACTCTAGCTTCTCGAGGGGGCCACAACATCATTGAGCCGGCGCTGTTCGCAAAGCCCGTGATCGTAGGTCCCCACATGGAAAACTTCCGTTCCATCACGGAGGACTTTCGAAGGGCCGGCGCTTTGGTTGAGATTCAGCATCCCGGCGAGCTGACGCAAGCGGTCGACCGGCTGCTCGCCGACTCGGCTCTTGCCGCTCAATTAGGCGAGCGTGCGCAGACATGCGCGATGGCACAGCGCGGCGCTACGGCTCGCGCGGTAACGGCGGCCCGTGAGCTGTACACCCGGCACGTTCCCCGATATCTGCCCGCCCAGCCCTGGTATTCGTTGCGATGGCTGCTGGGCCGGCTCTGGAACTGGGGAGCGCGGCGCCATCAGGCTCGTGCTCTTGCCGCTCCGCGCCGGCTTACGGCTCCGGTTATCAGCATCGGCAACGTAACTATGGGTGGAACGGGAAAGACGCCGTGCGCCCTACGCCTGGCCGCGGATCTAGTCGCCTCGGGACTCAGGCCCGGCATTCTGACTCGCGGTTACCGCCGTCGTTCTACGGAAACATGCATGACCTTACCTGCGGGAGCAAAGATAAATGCCGACCGCACCGGAGACGAAGCGCAACTCTTCTTGCGGGCCGCGGTGGCTCCGGTAGGCATAGGCGGCGACCGCTATCAAACCGGAGTTGCTCTTGAGCAGAGATTCGGCCTCGATGTCCTGCTTCTGGATGACGGGTTTCAGCATGCACGCCTGGACCGTTCGATTGACCTGGTTCTGCTGGACGCGATGAATCCGTTCGGGGGCGGCCATGTGTTTCCGTTAGGGCGTTTGCGGGAGCCGCTCGAGGCGCTGGCGAGGGCGGACCTCTTTCTGCTGACCCGCACCGATCTCAGCGACATGGGCCCGGCAATTGAATATCAGGTGCGCCGCTGGAATACGACCGCCCCTATTTTCCACGGACATCTCGCGGCGAAAGCGTGGCTCGAGCACAGCACGGGGAAGCCTTATCCGCTCGAGCCGAAGCCATTTGACGGCGCACTTGCGTTTTGCGGCGTAGGAAATCCTGCTTCCTTCCGGCGAACGCTCGAAGCTTTAGGAGTCAATCCGGCTGGATGGATGGAGTTTCCAGATCATCACCGCTACCGGCCTCGTGACCTGCGGCGCATGGTTCGGAAGGCGAACGCCTGCGCTGCTTCCGCGTTGATTACGACGGCGAAGGACGGGGTGAATCTAGCGCATCTACGCGTTGCAGATTTCACTTCTGTGCCGCTGTACGGTCTCGAGGTCGAGCTGTGCGTCGATAAGGGGCAGGAGATGCTGGACGTGATCCGGCGCGCGTTGGCGCGAGACGCCGGATCATCTGAAGAGCTCAGCTAAAGGGACTACGATTTCGGGATCGGCCGTTCGCAGCGCGGTCACTTCTTGGAGCCCGTCGAGCGTGGAGCGCCACGCTTTGCGCTGCGCTGGGTCCAGGATGAACACGTAGGGAACACCGAACTTCAGGTAGTCCTGGACGCGTTCGTGCATCTGAGCGAGCCGGTCGTCGGGAGAGAGAACTTCGATGCAGATAAGCGGCGGCGTGCGAAAGATCTGTTCTGTCGGCTCCCCCTTGACCACGCAAACATCGGGGATGCGGAAGCGGGTGGGTGAGACTTGGACGCGCTGCTCGGGGACCACGATCACGCCCCACTGCTTCTCACGGGCATAAAAATACGCGAGTACAGACATTTGAAGCCGTGCGTGATCGTATTCACCCAAGTTGCGCTCCACTACCACGCCGTCCACATAGTCGCAGTCCGGGCGATACACGGTCGAGAGGTATTCGCGAACGCTGATAAGGTGCCCTGTGGCCATAAACTGCGACGGCATCCGCGAGGTTCACGGATGCCGCCCTTTGGTTAGATTATAGTTGGATTCTACTCGGCGAGTGATTCTTCGCCGGTGTCTTCGGGAAGGCCGCCGGCGTACTGGAGCCGGGTCTCCTCGTCGTAGCCGGGGATGGCGTCGAGCGTGGGCTCGGCCACGGGCTCTTCCACCACGTCCTCGCCTGCGATTTTTACCTTGCGGTAATACTCCATGCCGGTGCCGGCGGGAACCAGCCGGCCCATGATCACGTTCTCCTTGAGGCCGCGCAGGTAGTCCACCTTGCCGTTGATGGCGGCTTCGGTGAGTACGCGCGTGGTCTCCTGGAAGGAGGCCGCGGAAATGAACGAATCGGTGGAAAGCGATGCTTTGGTGATACCCAACAGTTGCGCCTGCCCCTGCGCGGGATTGCCGTCGGCTTCGATAACCCGCTGGTTCTCGGCGCGGAACTTGAACTTATCGACAATCTCTTCGGGGAGGAATTCGGTATCGCCGATGGACTCGATCTTCACCCAGCGCATCATCTGCCGGGAGATGGTTTCGAGGTGCTTGTCATTGATGTTAACGCCCTGCAGGCGGTAGACCTCCTGAATCTCGTTGACCAGGTACTTTTGCAGTTCCTTTTCACCGAGCACACGCAGGATGTCATGCGGATCGCGGGGGCCGTCCATGAGCGGCTCGCCGGCTTTCACCCGCTCGCCCTCCTGAACGTTGATGTGCACGCCGCGCGGGAGCGAATATTCGCGCTCCTCGCCATCGTCGCCAATCACAAAGATCTTGCGTTGACCCTTGGTAATTTCGCCGTATTTGACGACGCCGTTGATCTCCGCGATGATCGCCGTCTCGCGCGGTTTGCGCGCTTCGAACAGCTCCACCACGCGCGGCAGACCGCCGGTGATGTCTTTGGTCTTGGTGGTCTCGCGGGGGATCTTAGCCAATACGTCGCCCGCGTGGACCTCCTCACCATCGCGCACCATGAGGTGGGCGTGGGTGGGCATGAGGTATTTCTTGCGATCGCCCCGCGCGGCGCCGGTAAGGCCCTCGGGGCGCACTTCGATGGTCGGCTGCCGCTTCTCGTCCGGTGAATCGGTGACGACGAGCTGGGACATACCGGTCACTTCGTCGACCTGTTCCTGAAGCGTCAGGCCGTCGACAAGATCCTTGAAGTGCACCACGCCGCTGACCTCGGTGAGGATCGAGAAGGTGTATGGATCCCACTCGAGCAGGATCTGGTTCGCCTTTACAGGCGCTCCATCCTCAGCCAAAACGCGAGCGCCGTACACTACCGGGTAGCGCTCTTTTTCGCGGCCCTTGTCGTCCACGACCGCCATGATGCCGTTCCGGTTCATGGCAATCAGTTCGTTGGCCTTGCTGCGCACGGTTTGGATTCCGATGTAGCGCGCGAATCCGTCGGATTTGGCGTCTTGCGTGGATTGCTCGCTGACGCGGGTAGCCGTACCGCCGATATGGAAGGTACGCATGGTCAACTGCGTTCCCGGCTCGCCGATGGACTGGGCAGCGATGACGCCCACCGCTTCACCCCGCTCGACCAGGCGGCCGGTGGCGAGGTTGCGGCCATAGCAGGCGACGCAAACGCCGCGCTTGGATTCGCAGGTAAGCACGGAGCGGATCTTGACGCGCTCGATACCGGCGGCCTGAATCGCGGC
>JAFAWA010000367.1 GCA_019242155.1 Terriglobia bacterium
CCACTACGCGTTCCGCCATGTACTTCGCGCCGAGAGTAGCGGTCGCGGTCGCCCCGGGAACACCCGGAATCGGGTACGTCACCACCGGCTTACCCGACTCCCACGAAACGGAGGTCTCGCCCGCCTTCGCAACACCATCCTTCAGAAGCGTGCCTGGATTGGCCCCTAGTTCGGCTCCCGGCGCTACACCGGCCAGTGCGGCTTTCGGCGCGCCCTGCGGACTGGCCCACAAACGGATCAGCCGATCTGGAACCGCGGCCGGCATCGGCGTCGCCTTCCCTTTACCCGTGATCAGTTCCGCACCCGGGACGTCTTCATTCCAGGCGTACTCTCCGCTCACGACTTCGACATTCGAATACGCCTGTCCGTTAGCCCGCGTGCAGGTGTACTGAACCCGCTGTCCGGGCATCTGGTAATTCGTACTCACGCGATACTTCGTGAGTGTGCACGGCTGGCCATCCACCTGAACGACGCCCTTGCCCTGATATTCGAGCGAAGCGATCAACTCGTGCTCATCGACTCCGCGCAGCATGCCCATATACCAGGTCCAGTTGAAAAGCACCGCCCGCAGATCCTTTGCGCCAGCTGCAGGTCTATAAGGCGGAGGAGGCTCGCGGCCCGCACCCGGTTCCTGCGCTATAGCCGTCGAGAGCCCAGTGACTGTCAGAATGATGCCGACTGCGACCCGCATCCGGACCATGCCTCGCCGAAAGCCCATGATGCTCTCCCGTGACTGTCTAATCGTTCGCGTTGCCGCCGGAGATCTGAATCACACGCCCATCCGCGAAGGTCACCGTTTTGAGAAACCCTAACGGACTTCCATCTTTCGCGGGGAGGAACTTCACCGTGACCGCGTCCCCAACGTGCAACGCATTCGGTCCGGTCTTGCCGACTCCCCGCTGCGCCAGGGCCGTGGCGGACCCGAGCGTTAAAACCCAATCCGTGGTCGTGCCATCCGCATTCTTGACAGTCACCGACAGCGACCCATGGGGGTTTGTAAACTGCACCTTCTCTACAGTTCCCGACAGCTCCTTGTCGGCTTTCATGTCGTACACGCCCGCAAGGGAATGATGAGCCTGTAAAGAGCTACCGGCCAGCAACGCCCAAAACGCCACAAATCCTATGGTTCGCTTAATCATTTGATGCACCTCTATGAAAGTGTGGCCGCCGCGGATTCTTATCACAGGGCAGCCGCCACCGAGTATATCACCGCAAGGGGGGAGCATTAATCTTGTGACAATTGGTGCGGGCGAGAGGACTTGAACCTCCACTCCCTTGCGGGAACTGGAACCTAAATCCAGCGCGTCTGCCAATTTCGCCACGCCCGCGAATATGGCGGAAACTCCTAAAGTATAGCGCCCTTGCCGTGCTTACCCGGCGGCCTCAAAACTAGCCCTCAATTGTTTCAACCGCAGTGATCGTCTCCACCCGATCGAAGCCTTCCGTGGTCGAAGGCGGCACCAGGCGCGAAGCCATCGCGTCCAGTGCATCTTCCGGCACAACCCTAAGCCGCCGTGCGTTGCGCTCGCGGCAAATGGCGAGCGGAACGTTAAAATACACGGCTTCCAGTTCGCAGCCATAAGACTTGCCGATACCTATATACGGCTGCCGCTCCTCCGGCGTGAGGTTGGTCGCATCGACATACGTCAACGGCCGCCGCAGCGCGAGCCGATGGCGCAGAAGATAACGCAGGGTCTGGAATACGCGGTCGTGGATCGACTGGATGGTCTCGTCATCGGCCAGCAGTTTGCGAACCGCATCGGACGATAAAGCTACCGCGCCGCATCGGTCCACGTAAGTGGATTTTCCGGAGCCGGGCAGCCCGACCAGAACCACAATCCGCATCAGCGAATAGAATACCCTGGAGGCGTGCCTCGCAATTGGCAAGAGCACTTCAGCGATGAATCGGCCCTGGACTTTACGCCCGTGCCCCTGCTGGTTCAGGTCGCCGAAGCCATCGCGCCAGGCGATGCCCTTGAGCTTGCAGCGGGCGCTGGGCGCAACGCATTGTACTTAGCCAAGCTCGGCTGGCGAGTGACGGCCGTGGACAATTGCGCCGCCGCCGTGAACATTCTGCGGAAGCGTGCTTTGGAAGCGCAGCTTTCGATCCACGCTCAGTTAGCGGATCTCGAAGCCGGGACGTTTTCTATCCAACCGGCTGCTTACGATCTAATTTGTGACTTCTTCTATCTGCAGCGCAATCTGTTCTCACACATCCGCGAGGGTGTCCGCCCCGGGGGACTGTTCGTCGCCAAGATTCATCTTCGCGATGCCAACCCGCACAACTTTGTGTTGGAACCGGGCGAACTGCGGGAGGAATTCAGCTCCTGGAAAATTCTGTACTATTCCGAGACGTATAAGCCGGCTCCGTCGCGGCCGAGCGCCGCCATCATCGCGCGCCGCGCTTAACCGAAGGCGCGGGAAGAATCAAACAAGTGGCGACCTATCCCATCAATCCAGCCGCGGCGAGTCCGCTCCGGATGAAGATCCACACCGCATAGGGCAGCGCGACCGCAAAGAATGCGCCGCCGAACGAAAGCTTCTTGCCGCCGGCGGCCTTCAATCCCATCGCCGCCAGGATCATTACCCACAGAACGAAAAAATCCAGTCCGCTTGCGAGCGTGTAGAGAAATTTGGATGAAGTCTGCGGGTCCATCAGCGCCGAAGCATTGGACAAGAACGCGTTTTGCGGGTCCACATCCTCGCGGTGCGGCGAAACCAGAATCACCACAATCGCCAGCACTCCATAAAGCGCCCGCGGCAAGGAAGCATAACAGAACGCGGCAAATGCCTGTTTAAACCGTATGGGGACGCCAAGCAGGCCTTGGATAATTCCCATGGAAATCGCAGCCGCCAACAGGAATGTAAGAGGGACGATTACAAACACACTCACGTACGAAAAGATCGGCACGATCCGTAACTGGGTATCAAAGATCCGCTGGCGCTGATCCTCGGCCAACTGCAGCATTCGTGGATTGTTGTCCGTAATGCGGTGCAGGTACGTTTGCCAGCCCACCTTCGTATTGAATACGTAGAGGAACGCGGCTCCAAATAGGAGCGCAGCCAGCAACGGCACAATCCAGCGCGGCCGTTCGGCAATATCGGCGAAGGTCCTTCTAGGCTCGAAGAACACCCCCAGTAACCGCGAGCCTTCATTCATCGGAGCGGCTGCGGCGGGCATGGTACGGGAGAGTTCGGGTGACATACGGGTGATTCTACTCCTCCAGAACACTAAACAAAACGGCTCTTTGCCTCGTAGTTCCGTGTTTGAGGTGTGCTTTGCGAAAGACGGCCTAACCGCCCCGGCCCGACGCCCGAAAGCCGCTCCCGGGCTGATCAGTGCGGGCGCTCATCAGTGGATCGGACGAAAACGTGATACGTCACGGCATCCCAGGCGTTGTGAATTCCGGAGAACAGGAGCGACAGGATCGCTGATGCGACCGCGAAGAGGGCCTCGCGCAGACGAAAACGAGCTGCAATGGCCGACCCTGCCAGAGTCGAATATGCGGCTAGCGGCAGCAAGGCATGAAACAGCCAGTCTTCAAACTCAGGACGGTAAACGGGCTGTTTTCGCATTCGCCGGATCACGATGATGATGTACACGATGCCGCTCACTCCCGCGATGCCCCAGACTGAGATCAGCGCGCCGACCCATTCCCACGGAGCAACGAGGATCGCCGACAGCCCAAGTACGACCACGAAATGAACGATAGTCGGTGTGGCAAATGCACCGCCGGCTTCGGGGTGGCTGCTCGCCCCGGTCCGCGTAATGAGGCTCAAGACAACGAACTGTAAACCAATGAGTGCGCCCGCCGACGAACCGATGATTACGTAAAAGTTCTGCCAACCGGCAAGTGCTGTCATACGGAACGTGATTCGAGTTTATCTACTCGGATCTGAGTAAAGCCATATCGATGGAGAGCTTGCCGACGCCTCGAGTGCCGTGTTCGAAGGCGACTACGAATCTCTCCGAGGCAATTCAAACGCGATGGCGCCGAGCCATGTCCGAGCGCTTCAATCCTCTTCGAACGGTATCATCGATAGAAATACGGAGGCAAGAACGCTTTCGGGGTTTCTAACTCTGCTCGCCCCGAGAATAGTGACTTTGGTGGACGGCATGGGATTCGAACCCACGACCCCGGCGTTGCGAACGCCGTGCTCTCCCAGCTGAGCTAGCCGCCCACAGTCTGCTGGTAACACTAATATATCAAAGCAGACCGGTCCGGATCCCGAAGCTGGTATGAGGATGTCTCGTCTGAGGAGGATCTAGGCTTAGAAAAAAACTAAACGACCCCAAACGCATAAATCGGCATCCCATCCAACCGCCCCCGTCAAGAAAACGACCCAATCACATTGGGCCAAGAATTGACCCGCGTGTAGACGGCGTTTCTGCGCTCCTCCGATCCAGACCCATGCGCGACGGGGGCTTCTCAGCATTCGAACGGCGCAACGAATTAATCGGTGCGCTGTTTGCGGCGGCTTGCCCAATATTTCTTCATGCGTTCGGAGACCTCCTGCCGCTCTTTGGCGCTCATGGATTTGCGGCCACGACGCTTCCCTCCCCTTACTAGACCAGGCGCGCCACCCGCGGCCCGTTGTAACTCTTCTAATGAGGCAATTACACGCTCGAGTTTTTCTTTCTCTGCGTATAACTCCTGGATTGCTTTATAAAGATCCATCGCGACCCGACATCAAACCCGCACCTGGTTGGAGCGGCTTTCTGATGTTACATCGGCGTTGAATCGAAATTCTATAGGAAAAGCGTTGTTATCGAACGAAAAATGGCCAGCGCGGTACCACATGTAAGTGGTACCTGGTAATGGCAAGGCCTATTCCAACAGCTAGTAGAAGGAGTACCAGGATAACTATTGTCAGCGTGATCCCCCATGGGAACCGCCGCCCCTCGCGATTTAGAACTAAAAGATAACTTGCGAAGATACCCACGAAAAACAGCAGGCACATAGGTGTAGCGAATAACATCATGTTAAACGCGTCGGGAGTAGGTGTTATTACCGCGGCAATAATAAATATGGCAAGGATAGCGTAACGGCTGTGTTGCAGCAGAAAATGCGGATTTGCAATTCTAAGTAGAGTCAGGAAGAAAATCAGAACTGGAATTTCAAATACTAAGCCGACTCCCAGTATCACGTTAACGAACATGTCACTGTAACTGGAGATGGAAACAATCGGCCGCACATAATTACCCATCCCGATACCCAGGAGGAAGGTAAGTCCGTAGCGGAAGGCGACAAAGTAAGCGAACAGGCCGCCCATAATAAACAGGCCCGCCGAGGAAAGGATGAAGGGAGCCGCCCAGCGGCGTTCCCGCCGATACAGGCCGGGAGAGATGAATGCCCAAACCTGGTAGAGAACCCATGGGGATGCGATAAACGCCGCGCACAACAGCGGAAGCTTCACCCAGATCGTATTGAAGGCTTCCATGGGTGTGATCTGGGACAACTCCGGCGGGTTTACACCCAAGGTTCGGAGCGCCTGGACAGCAGGAGCGGAGACGACCGTCCACAGCGGGTTCGCAAAGCTCAGGCTGAGAACAAATGCAACAGCAATTCCTATGATTGCCCTGATCAGGCGCGACCGCAGTTCCTCCAGGTGTTCGAGGAACGACATACGAAGCATCCCGCCTTCTTCCTCATCCTCAGGATCAGAAGGAGGTGGTGGCGGCGGGGGCGGCCGCCGTCCTCCAGCGGCGAGCGGCACAGGCAAGGTTTCGCCACCCGCAGAACTGGAAACGAAGCCGGTGGCTCCTACAGTGGAAGCCCCGGCCGGACGGGGAGTCTGGCTCCCCGCCTGATCTTCGGGTAAATCCATTCTGGCGTTACGCTTTATGTTCCGTCGCGGGACCCGCAATAACCGTGTGTTCGGAAGCGGCTGGATGTTCCGGCAAAGAGACCGCCGGTGGGACCACCGCCTCGTGCACGGCTTCGGTGTTCGCACCGTAGGCTACCGTGCCTTCCGGTGAAACAAACGACGTGGTCGATTCAGCGCCCTCAGGTGCGGAAGCGCTTGTTAGTTGGGGATGAGAAGCAGTAAATTCGGATTCGCCCGCGGCATGATCGTAGTGGCCCGCCGCCGAGTAATCGTAGTTATACGTATCGTACTGAGACTCTGCAACGGCCTGCTTGATCGGCGCCGTTTCCTGCTCCAGATTTCTCATTTCCCGATCGAACGAAGACCTCAGTTCGCTCGAGGCGCGGCGGAATTCCGTTATTGCCTTGCCCAGCGTGCGGCCCAACTCCGGCAACTTCTTCGGGCCGAAGAGGATCAACGCCAGGATGAAGATCGCTAACGTTTCCTGCCAACCTAGCGAGCCCATCGAAAAATTCCTCCAGTGGAATCTAACTCATAATAGCACGCTGTTTCTTGTCAGATACTCAAAGCGGTGCGGCCCGCCGGCCCCTGTCAACCGCGCCACAAACGGCCCCAAACTCCGCCAAGGGTTGACCGCTCTTCCCGCGCGGCGATATAGTAACCCTCCATGTGGGCGGTTCGTATTTCTATTCTTCTCGCATGCGCGGGGGCTTCGCTCGCGCAACAGGCACACACTTACACACCAGCGGACGTGGAGGATGGCGGCCGTTTGTTTCGTAACACCTGTGCCGTCTGCCACGGTCCCGATGGCGACCAGGTGCCCGGAATTGACCTCGGCCATCTGAAATTTCGCCGGGCGGCGAACGACGACGATGCCATACGCATGATCCGCAACGGAATTCCCGGCACCTCCATGCCGCCGCACAACAACCTTTCGGAGTTTCAAGCGGGATCGATTATTGCCTATCTGCGCTCCGTCGCCACCGAGGCCGGTAACAAGAATTCGATCTCCGGCGACGCGGCCAGGGGCAAACTGCTGTTCGAGGGCAAAGCCGGGTGCCGCAATTGCCATCGTGTTCAAGGTGAAGGCGCGCGCTCCGGTCCTGACCTGAGTGAGATCGGCAGCCTGCGGCGCACCGCCGAAATCGAACAGTCTATTCTCGATCCCGATGCCGAAATCGCCCCGCAAAACCGGCCTTTTCATGTAGTCACCAAATCGGGGGAGACCGTCGACGGCAAGCTGCTCAACCAGGACACATTTACCCTGCAGGTCTTTGATGCGCACGAGCAGCTAAGGTCGTTTTCGAAAACAGAGTTGCGCGAATACGCCTTCGTCGATAAGTCGCCTATGCCGTCGTATAGGGGGCGTCTCAGTGGGCAGGAACTGGCCGACATCGTCAGCTACTTAGCGACTCTGAAATCCCCGGAGCGCCCCGCCCCGGCAAGACGGTAGTGCTTATTCCTTGATCCCTTTTGCTCGCACGTCCCAGTTCGCATTGGTGCAGAGGCTGCAATTCTTACCCACGAACATGGCGCCGGCCTTCTTGTCGCCTTTGAATGTCCACAGGAGCCAGTTGGAGGCAACATTAGCGAACTCGCCGCCGCCGGGGTGAAAGACCGTCGCCGTGTGGCCGGCGTTGTGGCGCGCTCCATAGAATGCGGGCACGTGATCGATCATGTCGAAGGTTGCCGCCGATGCCGCCATCATAAAGTCGGGGTCGCTGCCGTTGATGAGCAGCACCGGCCCGTGCAATTGGGCCAGAGCGTCCGAACCGGGCTGCGAAGACCCAGTACCGCGGCCGCCCGAGGTCTGCACGCCGGAATTAAACACTCCGATCGTCTTCACGCGCGGATCGGCGCCGAGGGAGATCGAAAGAAACCCTCCGCAGGATTGGCCCATGACCGCGACTTTGTCGACCGCGATCTTCCCGTTCAAGGGCGAACCGGTACGTGCGTTCTCTTTCTCCGCCCACTCGATCGCACCGCGCAGATCGTCAGCGGTCGCCTGCCGCCGCGGCGCGCCTTCCTGAGGCGAAGTGCCCAGCACCAGGAAACCGTGTGAGGCGATCGTGGTGAGAAAACCCGAGTAGCGCGCGCTGTCGATCGCACAACCGCCGTTGCCCCACACCATCACCGGCAGCGTATCCTTTTTCGGAAAGGCGGCCAGCATCACAGGGCGAAACACGAGAAGGCCCGGGGATCCGAACGCGGCTTCGGACGCAATTTTATAGGGTCCAGGCTCGGCGAGCGGCGCGCCCTCAACAGGCAGCGCTCGTTCGATCATCTCGCGCGTAATTCCGGCGGGCTGCGCCAGGCACACGCCCGCACTTATGAGCAGCGCCGCGATACCGCCAACGATAGTCTTATGCATAAGTTGTTCTCCTTCGGGACTGCGACCCAATCAGTAGCACAACGCATCAACAGACTTCGACGTGCGCTTCTGATCAGTGTTAGTTTAGCTGGTCCCGAATCGGGAATGGCGGGCGCAACTTTGTTGAACTACCGTAGCTCTCTGTGCGTAACTATTGCTGAGCGGAACGGCGATGATAAAGTTTCTTCTCTGGGTAATCCTGTTTATTCTATGCTGGCCACTGGCATTGGCGGCACTGCTTCTTTACCCGCTGGTGTGGTTACTCCTGCTGCCATTTCGAGTTATCGGAATTGCTGTGGGCGGCGCGCTAGCACTGGTCTGGGCGATTGTTACGTTGCCCGCGCGCCTGCTGCGCGCCCTCTAACGTTAAACCGCCCTCCGGCCAGTGATTAGCTGAATAACCAGCACCGCGAGCGCGATTACCAGCAGAATGTGGATGAACCCGCCCAAGGTGTACGAGGATACCAATCCCAGCAGCCACAACACGAGCAAGATCACAAATATCGTCCAAAGCATGATTCAGCCCCTTTCCGTGCCGATCGTCTCCCGGTGAACTGCATGGAGCGATTCGCACGCTGCGGAGAGTTAGCAGTTTCGTTACCGCGGCAAAACCCCCAATGTGAGATTCAGGACCCCGGCCTCAAGGGATGCTGGACACCGCTACGAACAAGCGTCTTCAGAAGATTCGGTCCTGCTTTCGCAGTGTCCCGAAGCTCCCCAGATTCGCGACCGAGAACGAAACGCGGAACTGGCCCTCGTTGCGCCCCGCGAAGTCAAACAATCGATACTGAACGCTCAGGCCGCAACAGTCAGTGTTGTAAGTCGCCTGAACCGTCGCGTACTGGATCTGCTGGGCGCGAATATCATAGATCGCGTCCACACCGGCATTTAGGCCGCGCCGCGTGGTATCGCCGAAACCGGCGCGAAAATGCACCTGGTTTTCGGGTGTAGAAAGTACCGGATTGGTGTGTACGAGGTTATCGCCCACCAAAACGAAGTATCTCGACCAGCGATAATCGACCGCCACCGTACTATCTACCAGCCGCTTAAGCTGCGGGTCATAGTCGGCGCGCCAATCAATCCCCAGCCGTCCCACAGGATTCGCGTGTATCACCGAAACTACCGGGGAACTGCTTCTGGGATTCACCAGAAAGGAATAGGGAGACAGATCCTCAGTTGTCAGAAACACATTCCGCTGCCCTTGTACGAGCGCGCCCCCAAATGTCGGATCGAAATAGCGTGCCTGCGATAACTGCCAGGTGAAGATCTCTTGAACCGTATTGCCTCTCTTGGCATAAATCCGGTTTGTCAGGGATAAGTCGAGTTCGTTTGTGTTCGCCACCAGGTCCGTCTCATCGAACCGAATAAAGCGGTTGTAATCCTGCCCAATGCCGGTAACGTACTTATAGACGGCGCGCGGCTCGATCACATGCTTCAACTTGTCGCCGAAAAGCGTTTTCTTATCGAACACCCGGGCGAGCGAAGGGAAGATGAAATCCACCGACAACGCACGCGAACTCCGTAGCAGGCTGCTCCCTTCCACCTGGTAAATGGGCTGCGCCAGCACCTGACTCGCATACGGGTTGATCTCCTGGCTCTCGGAATAATAAGTCTCCTGAACGGCGAAGCGCGGGACGATATTGAGTCCGTGGAAATGGAACGCGCTCATCAGCGACGGAGCGAAATTCGCGCGGTTCATCAACCCGCCCGTCTGAAACTGTTCCACCTTGTAGAACTGGTTGAGGTAGGGGTTATAGGAGAACTCGGGCTGGCTGCGGTAGAGAAGTCCCGCGGCTGAATTGAACGAAAACCACAGGGGCAGATGCAAGATCTGGTCTTCGCGCCCGCTGAACTCCGCTTCCGGTAGCTTCCGAATGATTACGCCGTTGGTTTCCGTGGAAGTGACGCCGGTGGCCGGGTTGGTAACGGGCAGTTCCACGCTCTGAAAGTTCTCGAGGCGCGCCGCCACGACATTGAACGTATAGTCGGACCAACTCCGGTTTAGAAAGCCCACCGAATGCACTTCCGTGCCGACCGCTTCATTGAAAGACTCCGACCACTGCTGGCGAAACCCGAAGGAAGTGATGTAGTTCAGGCTTCCGCGAGCCGTCCAGCCGTCCCCCAGATCGGCCTTGCCGGTTGCTGTGGCACTCGCGCCGCTGTACTGTTGCACGGGATTGGTTCCCGGGATGCCACGATCGAGCACGCCGAAAACGATGGCATCGAAGTCCGTCCGGCGGCCGGGTTTCCCGCGAAGTTCCAGATGCTGCACCTCTCCGCGAGACGTGTATTCCGTGAACCGGTACGTCATGTCATAGCTGCGGTTGATGGCCCAAAAGTAGCCGAGCCCGGTCATAAAACCGCGCCCGGTGCTGGTCCCGAAACTGGGAAGCAGAAACCCGCTGCGGCGCGGCACCTTTTCGAGTGACTTATAGAAATAAGGGAAAAAGAACAGCGGGAGGCTGCGCACCCAAAATACGGAGCGATAGGCCGTGGCATGGTCTCCGGGAACGATATTGAACAGCGGACCTCTCAACTCCCACCAGGGGTTCGGCATCTTGCAATTGGTGATGAAGCCTTTGTGCAGAATGTAATGGTCCTCTTCGCGTTCGGCCCACTCGCCTTGAAAGTAGAACGGCTCGTTGCTGGTCAGCCTGCCCGGACGCGCGTCGATGCGCGTATATCCCGTTCCATGCACATTGTAAAAAGTACCGCGCTCGGAATCGGTGTTGTAGACGACACGGTCCGCCCACAGCTGCTCGTTTCTTTCGAAGCTGTGGAAGTAGACGTTGCCCGTAGCTATTAAGTCCCCGGTGTCTTCGTTGTAATCGATGTTATCGGCCTGGAGGAGCATCGAGGCGCCTTCGATTTTGGCCTTTCCCCGCAGATGCCTGAGGCTACCTTCGGACTCCTGAGTTTCGCCCGTCAAATCGTAGGTTCCCCTGGGAGGTGCGTTGGGGCGAGGCGTGAGAACGCGCTGGTCCGGCCGCGCAACCGACACCTGCGCCGCAGCCTGCCCCGCTAAAAGGAGCAACGACACTAACGCAGTTGCGAAAGTGAATCCAATACTCGAAGATTTTTCGTGACAAAACAGCACTGTTATGTTAAGTAGGATGAGACGAATTGTGCGGAAAAGCCTCAATCGCCGAAAGTAACATACACGCCGTCCGAGAAGGTGGTGTGAAAGCGAGTCTCGTTATGATTTGTACTTATTGCGGATGCCGTAACGCTGACGGCGAGTTTCGATGCCATCGCTGCGGGCGCAAACCGAAGAATCTCCGGGGCGCGGATTTTCAAACAGACGGAGCGCTTGCCACAGTGCCCCAGCTCGCGGAATCCTATCAAACGACGTCATTGTCTCAGCCACCCGATTTCTCAAGGGCCGTGCAGCGGCCGCTTTTTCAAGACCGCTCCGCATCGAACGTCATCCCTTTTGAGACCTATGCGCCTGCGCCTATGGACACGCGGCCGTCCAAAGCTAGCCCGGCGCGTCCAGCAGTCAAGGCGCAGCCCCGCCGCAGCAAGCCGCGGGATTCCGAAGCCCAGGCTAACCTGGACTTTTTGCCTTCCGTGCCCGAGCAACCGCGCACCCTGGGCACCTCGGTAGAAGCGGTCATCATTTGTGAAGCGCCCGTAGCCACACCGTTACACAGGGCCATTGCCGCTCTGTTGGACTGGTCGATCGTGTTTATCGGTTACGGGCTGTTCCTTTTGGCATTTTCGATGGCCGGAGGCGAGTTCGTGCTCACCCGCGCGAACCTCCTGGTCTTTGCAGCAGCCCTGCCCGTGCTGGCCTTCGCTTATGGGCTCTTTTGGGCCGTTGCCAGAACGGAGACGGCGGGAATGCGTTGGGCGCGGCTGCGGCTCGTAACGTTTGAAGGCTTTCCGCTCGAACCGAACCAGTATCTGCTGCGCTTCGCGGGGTCGTGCTTGAGCCTCTGCACACTGCTCGGATTGCTCTGGTCGCTTGCAGATGAGGAGAGCCTGACTTGGCAGGACCATATCTCGCGAACCTTTCCAACGCCCCTCGCTTCGGAATCCCAGTTGTTTGTGAGGAACTAAATTTACACACGCCCGTTGGAGAGCCAATTGCTCTCGATCCGGTGAATGCAACAGAGTTGGAGTGTGTTGGACAGGGTCTTCGCCTGCCGATGCAAGCGGCCGGTGTTCTTTCGGAACAGTCAATGTATCGGATGCGCGTCACAACTCGGTTACGAGCCGGAACTGGGTAAGATGTTCGCGCTCGTTCCCGCCAACGGCGAGAACACCTTCCGGCTGGCGGGCGCGCGCACTCGTGCTTTGTACAGGCGGTGCGAGAATTTCACCTCGCCCGCGGCGTGCAATTGGATCGTTCCCGTAGGGAACTCCCAGAGCGCTCCCAAGCTGTGTGTCTCCTGCCGCTTGAATCGCACCATTCCGGACCTCTCCAAAGCCGAGAACGCGACCTGGTGGGGGCGAATCGAACTCGCGAAGCGGCGCGTAATTTCCTCGCTGGTTGCCATGGGGCTGCCGGTGTGCTCGCGTGCGACCGAAGATCCGCAAAACGGGCTCGCCTTCGATCTTCTGCGCTCGGTTCCCGGCGGTCCCCGCGTGATGACGGGCCATGACAACGGAGTTATCACTCTGAACGTGGAAGAGGCGGACGATGCCAAGCGGGAGCAGATCCGGCTGCAGATGCATGAACCCTACCGCACCCTGGTCGGCCACTTCCGGCACGAAGTGGGCCACTACTATTGGGACCGGCTTGTGGCCGGATCCACGTGGCTCGAGGGTTACCGCGAGCTGTTCGGCGATGAGCGCGCGGACTATGGCGCCGCGCTCCGGAAGCACCATCAGCAGGGGCCGCCTTCCGGCTGGAGCCGGACTTTTGTGAGCGCGTACGCGAGTAGTCACCCCTGGGAAGACTGGGCGGAGACCTGGGCGCACTATATGCACATGCGGGACACGCTCGGCACGGCCGCGAGTTTCGGCCTGAACAGCAGCATCGCGGGGCTGCAAATCGATCCCTTCCCGAAGACCGCCCTGCACGATCCCGACGAGGCCGGCGCGGAGGATTTTCTTAATTTTCTGAATAGCTGGGTGGAACTGACGACGGTCCTCAACGAACTTTCGCGCAGCATGGGCCAACTCGATTTCTACCCATTTGCGCTGCCGGTGAAGGCAGTCGCGAAGCTGCATTTCGTACACCGCGTGGTCACATCAAGGCAGGAGCAATGCGCGCCGGCCTTGCGCGCGGCCACAGGTTCAGCGGAATAGGTCCTGCTCCCGCGGACGAATGAGGGCGCGCGCCGAGCCTTCAGCCTGCTGCCAAACCATGCCGCGGACAAAAACAACCGGGCATCCATCGGCCTTGCGCATCAGCAGGCCTGCGGCGGCGGCGAGCTGATCGGCTATGGCGATGATGGTGCTACCGAGCTTGCGGCCGTGGCGGTCGGTCGAACCGCGATAGTCTTCGAGTCCTTCGAGGCCAGAGACGCCAATGGCAACATCCACCAGACCCTCGCGCCACGGGCGGCCGAAGGTGTCGGTGATGATCACAGCCCCGCAGCCGAGCATCGAACGGAGGCGCCGGGCGGAAGCGTCGGGATCGGCGGGTAGTACCGTAGCGAAATCATCGCCTGCAACGTTCGATTGATCTACGCCCGCATTGGCGCAGACCAGGCCATGCTGCGTTTCACAGATCAGTAAACCCCGGTCCATTTTGACGATGCGCCGCGATTGACGTAGGATCAGCTCGACCAGACGCGCGTCTCTATTGGATTGAGCGGCCCACGCGTAGGCCATAGCCGACGGTTCCACCTGGCGAAGATCAACCACCGCGCCCTCGGCTTTGGAGACGACCTTCTGCGCAACGGCAATTAAGACGGGGCCCTCTATAGGCTGATTTTCAAGGGCGGCGGATGCACGTATCAGCGCAGCCAGATCGTCGCCCGGGCGAATTTCGGGCAGGCCGGCGAGGGCGCTTATCTCAAGGCGCATGCGGATCGCAGGAAAGTAGCCACTCGATTGCCGTGGGCGCGTGCTAAGAATTCTTCTACGTCTTCGGGTGTGTCGATGTCGAACATGAGGCCGGGCAGGCGTAAGACTTCGGCGGGGACACCGCGGGAGCGCGCCTGATCCAGATGCGCACGGAGACTGCCTGGGCCGAAGCGGCTTTCGATGACATCAGGCGGCGTACGCACGAGCGCGTTGGTGCCGGTTTGATCGGCAGAGGGTACGATCACCACACCGGGACGCGCGGAAGCGGCGAGCTCGGTAAAATCCTCGGCTGTAGCGAGCGGGACGTCTATCGGTACCAGCAGCACAGTGGTTGCGCCGAGGGCGATCGCGTGAAGGCAGGCGGCGTCGGCAGAGGCGCTGTGACTTTGCTGGGTCGCTTCCTCAAAGACCAGAGAGCCGAGAGAGCGGGCATGAGCGGCGATTTCGTGATCGCTCGTAACGACGGCTACGCGATCGATACCGGGCGCCTGGCACAACGTTTCGAGGGTCTGTTCGTACATCAGCCGCGCGAGAGCGGAGCGGATCGCAGCCGGCAAAAACCCTTCCAGGCGCTGCTTGGCGTGGTTTGGATTTTTCACGGGCAGGATGGCAAAGATCACGGTTCGATTTCCAGTTCGCGGGCGAGCACGCGCGCCAATGCCGTGCGCTCGCGCCGGCCGCTCATGACAGTGT
>JAFAWA010000442.1 GCA_019242155.1 Terriglobia bacterium
ACGAAGAAGGCCGCGGTTGGTGCCCGCCCACAAGTTGCCGTCGCGGTCCTCGAAGACACAGCGCACTCCGGCTTGTGCCGGACCGTCCGAGAGGGTGTGAAAACGATCCCCTTCGAGGCGAGCCAGGCCGCTATTCGTTGCGACCCACAGATTGCCGTCGCGGTCCACCTTCATGCCTTGCAACTCAAATGGGTCGGTCAGACCGGCTTGGGAGCCATAACGGGAGATCCGGCCGCCGGGAGATTCTCGCACTAATCCCCGGAAGCCCAGTACCCACAGATTGCCCTGGTGATCTTTGAGGGCGGCTGACGGAAAATCGCCTGCCAAGACCGAGCCTCCGAACATATCGCGAAAGCTTCCATGCTCCAGGCGGACCACGGAACTGGTTCCGGCCACATATAAAGTGCCGTCGCGATCTTCCCAGACGCCTCTGACCACACGTAATGGAATATTCCGGCCCCGTATAAAATTCGTGAACCGGGAGCCATCGAACCGGCTCAGGCTTCCGCCGGCCACAATCCAGAGCGCACCGGCATGGTCTACGAAGAGAACCGAGACGGCATTGCCTGGCAAACCATCTTTCTGAGTAAATGTTTGAAAGCGGCCGTGTAAGTAGCGCGTGAGGCCGTTGGGAGTGCCGATCCATAGCGAGCCGTCCGGATGCGCGGCCAGCACGGTGACGGAGTTGGACGGCAAACCTCCTGGGCTCTTGCCGAATGGCACGAATTCATAACCATCGAAACGCGCCAGGCCTTCATCGGTGCCCAGCCAGAGAAAGCCGTCCGGGGTTTGCGCGATCGCACGAATGGTGTCCTGCGGAAGGCCCTGTTGCTGGCTCCAGAGTGTGACGGAGTATTGCGTAAGAGCCTTAGCCGGATTCAGCGCCAAGGCGCTCATCAGGCATCCCTCAAACCAAAGTAAGGCGCAGAGCCGGACCTTCATTTCGTTCCGCCCATTGTTATACATCACCAGACGGTGCAAAATGGTTGTTGAACTCGCCACACGCGCGGAGATAGACTGCACGAGGTAGGATGCCGATTTACGAATATATCTGTAAAGGCTGCCGGCACGAGTTCGAGTACTTACTGCTATCGTCCTCGCGGCCGCCAAGATGTCCCGTGTGTGAATCAGAGGAATTGGAACGTCTGATTTCGACCTGCGCGGTTCGTTCCGAGAGTACGAGCCAGGCCAATCTACAGGCTGCGCACCGCAAAGCCGCAGCGGGCCGTCAAGCACGCGCGCGCGACGAGCATCAACATCTTCACGGCCATTTCGAAGACCACCCCACCGGGAAAAGCCGGCCGCATTTGGATCAGAGCACGAACGAAACTGAGAATCCTACCAAATAAATAGACTCGCAATGATCCAAATTCATCATTGCTCGCCCGTGCCGAGTAATGATAGAATCCTCGCACTTTAGGTTGGTCTGGAGGGTGAGCAAATGCGAGCAATTGTCAAAGGCGTAGTCTGTTTTCTTGTCGCGTGTTCGGCGGTCTGGGCCCAAACCTCGACGGCGCAAATCAGCGGAACCATCAAAGACGAGAGCGGCTCTGCCATACCAGGGGCGGAAGTAAAAGCGACCCAAGCCGCCACAGGAGCCGTCAGAACCATAGTAAGCGGAGCCGACGGCAGCTATGTCTTGGCTAATCTTCCTATCGGCCCCTACACACTCGAAGTCTCTAAAGAGGGGTTTAGCAGATTCGTGCAGACCGGGATCGTTCTGCAGGTGGATGCAAACCCGTCGATCGATGTTCCCCTGAAGATCGGCTCGGTTAACGAGCAGGTTCAAGTTCAGGCGGAGGCGGGCCAGGTCGAAACCCACAGCACCGGCGTCGGAAACGTGGTCGACAACCGGCGAGTGGTCGAGATGCCCTTGAACGGCCGTAACCCGCTCGAGTTGGTTCTACTAAACGGGATGGCCACGCTGCCCGGCCCAGGGGCAATCAATAACGTCCGCAATTACCCCACGATCGTCATATCGGTAGCGGGCGGCCAGGGAGGGAACAGCGCGACTTACCTGCTCGACGGCGCGCTCTACGAAGATCCCTACAATAACTTGACTCTCCCCCTGCCCTTCCCCGATGCTCTGCAGGAGTTCAAGGTCGAAACCAGCGCTTTGCCGGCGCAGTACGGATACCACTCTGGTGCCGCTGTGAACGCTGTGACTAAGTCGGGAACGAACAGCTTCCACGGTGACGTGTTCGAGTTCCTTCGCAACGGCGATTTCAACGCCCGCGACTTTTTCGCGGCTCACCGGGATACTTTGAAACGGAACCAGTTCGGAGGCGTAGTCGGCGGCCCTGTGAAGAAAGACAAGCTGTTCTTCTTCGCGGGACTGCAGCACACCTCTCAACGGTCCGATCCGAATGCCCTGACGGCCTTCGTCCCCACGGCCCAGATGCTCGCGGGTGATTTCACGACAGTCGCTTCGCCGGCCTGCGAAGGCGGCAAGCAGATCACTCTGAGCGCTGCGGCCGGGTTCGTGAATAATCAAATTCCGGTCTCGCGGCTCAATCCGGTTGCGCTCAACATCGACAAGACCATGCCCGTTTCGCCGGATCCGTGCGGGCGAACTCTGTACGGGTATGATGCCGGGCTAGACGAATCTCTGGCGGTAACCAGGATTGACTATCAACAGAGCGCCAAGAACACCATCTTCGGCCGTTACTCCGTAGGCGCACTCGATAATCACTCCACCTTCGACGGAAAAAATCCTCTCTCGATCAATAACTTTGGCGTGAACGATCTGAACTACCAGTTCGCCATCGGGGACACTTATCTGGTAGGCGCGAACCTGGTCAGCTCACTGAGGCTTTCCGCCAGCCGTACCAACGTAGTGAAGCTTCCGGACCCCTATAAATCGCTCGCCGATTTCGGAGCCAACTACACGCCTCTGGGCGGACCGGTCATCGACCTGACGGTTTCCGGAGTCGGCGGAGGATTTGCGATCGGCTCAACCGCATCCGTTCCCGGTCAGGCACACACCGGACCGAATCTGTCGCTCTCCGAAGACCTGAGCTGGGTAAAGGGCTCGCATCAGATCCAGTTCGGCGGGAACATTTATAAGCGCATCATGAACTACTGGTCGGGAGTGAACGCGGTCGGCAGCGTCAGCTTCAATGGAACCGTAACCGGTCTGGCCTTGGCCGACTTTCTGACCGGCAATGCCGTGAATTTCGCCCAGGGCACGAACTACGGCATGTATCTGTACCAATACTATGCTTCGCTTTACGTGCAGGACTCCTGGAAGCTGTCGCGGCGTCTCTCGCTGAACTACGGCGTGCGGTGGGAGCCCTACCTTTCGAATCAGAACAAATACTCACAGCTCGACCACTTCGATCCCAATCTGTTTGCTCAAGGCTTTCACAGCAGCGTTTTCACTTCCGCCCCTGTGGGCCTGGCCTTCGCGGGTGACCCCCAATACAATTGCGGAACCGGCTACAACTGCAATACCTGGGATAAGTTTTTCCCGCGTGTCGGCGTGGTTTGGGACCCCACCGGCCAAGGGAATATGTCGGTCCGCGCATCCTACGGCATGTTCGGTGACCGGCTGCATCAGTTCTTCCCGAACCAGATGGGATTCGGACCTCCTTTCGGCAGCAACGTGGGTCTGTCCAACGTGAACCTCTCCGATCCCTGGGCAAGTTTCCCCGGCGGCAATCCCGTACCCACGCTCTCCTCGTGCAATCCCATCGGGCATGCCAGCCATACCTGCGCTTTTCCCACGGCGGGCCAATACGTGACGTTCAATCTCCAGGACTACCACCCCATGTACGTAAACGCCTGGAATGTGAGTGTGCAGCGGCAGGTCGGCAACTGGCTGTTTTCCGCGAATTATTTAGGGAATACTTCGATTCACCTGGGAACTTCCGAACCCCTGAACCCGGCAGTCTTCCTGGGCCTGGGCCCTTGCACGTTGAACGTAGTCAATAGCGCCGGTCAAGTGGTGCCCACCAACTACCCTGTCTGCTCCACCACCGCCAATCAGAATCAGCGGCGCGTATTCTATCTGCAAAATCCGTTAGCCGGACAGTATTACGCGGGAATCGGGGCTTATGATCCGGGCGGCACGGGCTCCTACAACGGACTCTATCTGTCCGCCAATAAACGGCTGAGCCATGGTGTGGTAGCCACTGCCAACTACACAGTCTCGCATTGCATCAGCGACATCTACGATCAGCAGACCGGCTCGGGCGGGGTTTCTCCGTATCAGAACCGCAGGGCGGCCCGCAGCAATTGCCTCGGGTCCGACCAGCGCCAGCTATTCACGCTGAACGCGGTTGCTCAGACGCCGCGATTCTCCGAGCGGGCATTGCGCATGCTCGCGAGCAACTGGCAGATCGCGCCCATTCTTCAGATTAAATCCGCGCAGTTCTTCACCATCGTACCCGGTACGGACCGCGCCCTCACCACCGCGCCTGCGCAGACCGGGAATTTGGTAAGCCCGGACCAGGTCTACCCAAGCAATCAGAACGTGTCGCATTGGATCAACACCTCGGCGTTCGCCTTGCCGCCGCTGGGCACTTACGGCAGCCTCGGCCAGAACAACATCAAGGGCCCCGGAGTGGTCCAATTCAATATGGCTCTGTCTCGTACATTCGTGGTTCGGGAAGGAAAAACCATTCAGGTGCGGGCCGAGTCGTTCAACCTGCCGAACCGCCTGAATCCCTCGATACCCTCGAATTCCCTCTCGTCTTCTACGTTCGGGCAGATTCTTAGCGACATCAGCGGGAACAACGGGCTGGATGCGGGTGATCCGCGGATCGTGCAACTGGCAATGAAGTTCGTGTTTTGAGCTTCGCGGCGAACTTAGGCAATGCGGTTCTCTGCGCCACGATGCACAAAACAATAGCGATAATCCGAAAGGATCATAGCGGGCGGCTTCCTGGCGGAGTAGAATATTTCTCAGCGTTTTAGGAGGGTTTCTTTGAAGAAGCGAATCGCGAGAATCGCCGTCCGGGGCGGGGCGGTGTGTATCGTCCTCTTAACCGCGTACGGTCCGGCATCGGCCCAATCGGCTGTTACCAAAGGCGCACCCGCTGTTTCGGCAGCGTCCGAGCGCGCGCTGGTCGACCAGTATTGCGTTACTTGCCACAACGATAAGCTGAAGACGGACAATCTCTCGCTGCAGAACCTGGATCTGGCCGCCGCGGGCGATCATCCCGAAGTTTGGGAGCGTGTGATTCGGAAATTGCGTGCCGGAATGATGCCCCCGCCGGGCATGCCTCGGCCCCCCCTCGCAAAATATGAACAGTTGCGGGATTGGCTGGAGGCCGAGATGGACCATAAGGCCGCCGCTCATCCGAACCCCGGCTCGGTTGTGCTGCACCGCTTGAACCGTACCGAATACGCCAACGCGATCCGCGATCTGCTTGACGTGCAGGTAGACGTGAGCACGCTGCTTCCGCCGGATGATTCCGCGCGGGGCTTTGATAACGTAGCAGGCTCGCTGACCATTTCGCCCACTCTGCTTGAGGCCTACACCACGGCTGCTACGCGCATTGCGCGCATGGCCGTAGGTTTCTGGAAATCCCCAACCGCGGCCGCTTATATCGCGCCCCCCGACTCGTCCCAGAACCAACACATCGAAGGGTTGCCGTTCGGCACGCGCGGCGGCATGGCCATCCGCCACACGTTCCCGTCCGATGGGGAATACAAGTTTTCGATTCAGAACCTGGGCATCGGGAAATTCATTCCCGGCGAAAAGCTGGAGTTCCTGATTGATAACGAAATGGTCGCAACGCGCGACTACAAGGGCGTGGGCTTAACCGCCAACAATTCGTCGGATCATGACGGTGAGATCGATGTCTCCTTACCCGTCAAAGCCGGTACGCACCTGGTAGGCGTCACCTTCCTCGCCACAAATTATCGCCCGTCTCTGGATTTTATCCGGCAATACGAACGAAAGTCGCTTGAAGACAATCCGATCCCTCAGGTGGAGTACTATCCGGCCATCGGAATTCTGCGGATTCAGGGCCCATTCAAGCCCGCGCAGCCGGCCGATTCGCCGTCCCTCCGCAAGGTTTTCACGTGTCATCCGGCAACCGAGGGTGAGGAGAGCGCCTGCGCGAAAGAGATTCTCACAACCATCATGCGCCGTGCGTACCGCCGGCCGGTAACGGCCGCGGATTGGGAGTGGGTCCAGGCGTTTTATCTCGAAGGCCGGCGCGGGGGCACATTCCGCGATGGAGTCGAGTTGGGGCTTCGCCGTATTCTGGCCAGTCCGCCGTTCCTTGTGCGCGCCGAACAGGAACCCGAGAATATACGCGCCGGCCAGCCTTACCGCATCACCGACCTGGAGCTTGCGTCCCGCTTATCGTTCCTGATCTGGAGCAGCATTCCGGACGACGAACTGATCCAAGTCGCCGGCCAGAACAGATTGCATCTGCAGCCGGTGCTCGAACAGCAGGTACGGAGGATGCTGAACGATCCCAAAGCCGACGCCCTGGTCGAGAATTTCGGGGACCAGTTGCTGTACCTGCGGAATCTGCCGGCGACTTCTCCGGACGGCGTCTATTATCCGGATTGGGATGACGAACTGCGCAAAGGTTTCCGCCGCGAAACCGAACTGCTGTTTCAAAGCATCATCAAAGAGAATCGCAGCATCGTCGATCTGCTGACGGCGGACTACACGTTCCTAAACGAGAGGCTCGCCAAGCATTACGGCATTCCGAACATTTACGGCTCGCAATTCCGGCGCGTGACGCTCGGACCGGATCTCGCCTATCGCCGCGGTCTGCTCGGCCAGGGCAGCGTGCTCTCACTTACCTGGGTTCAGAACTTCCGGACCTCTCCGGTAAAGCGCGGTGTTTGGGTACTCGAGAACATCTTGGGCACGCCGCCGCCGGAGCCGCCTCCCAACGTGCCGCCGCTCGAGGATACCAAGGGCGACAACAAGATCATGACCTTGCGCGAACAGATGACTCTGCACCGCAAGAATGAACCGTGCGCCGGCTGCCACAAACTGATGGACCCGATCGGTTTCGCCCTCGAAAATTTCGATGCCGATGCCAAGTGGCGGACCAAGCAGGGCGGCGACGGCGGCGTCCCGCTGGACACGTCGGCTGTTTTGTGGGACGGAACCAAGGTGAATGGCCCCATCGAACTGCGGCAGGCTCTGCTGCATTACTCGCCGCAATTCGTCAGAACCATCACCGAAAAGCTGATGACGTTCGCCCTCGGCCGGGGCGTCGAATACCAGGACATGCCGGTCATCCGTTCCATCGTTCGCGACGCTGACCGCGATAATGACAGATTCCTTTCCCTGTTGATGGGGATTATCAAGAGCGCGCCGTTCCAAATGCGAACCAAAGAGGAAGACGAAGTCGCCCTAGCTACTCCGGTTTCCAAGGAAGTTACGCCGATAGCCAGGGACAAAAATACCAAGGAGGCCAAATGAACTTCATCGAAAAGAAATTTATCGCGCGACGGACATTCATCAGAGGCGCAGGTGTGGTGTTAGGTCTGCCACTCCTCGATTCGATGGTCCCCGCGCAGACTCCCGTGAACCAGACGGCCGCAGCCCCGGTCCGGAGGTTTCTGGGCATTTGGCATCCGCACGGCGCTGCTCCCGGCTACTGGAGCCCGCTGCAGGAGGGCGCGAACTTCGAATTTTCGTTCATTACGAAGCCTCTCGAACCGTTCCGCAAGTACACCACGCTGATCACCGGCATGGATATGCCCGAGGCGATGGCGACTACGGACGAGCCCGGCGGTGATCACGCCCGCGGCGCGGTTCTGCTCTCCGGTTCGCGCCCGCGCAGGAATGCCGTGAGCCCTTACCTGGGCGTGACGATGGATCAGCTCATCGCGAAGAAGTATGGCCGCGACACGATTCTCGAATCGATCCAGGTCGGCGTCGAACAGGACGGCAACTACGGCAACTGCAATTGGGGCTACAGCTGCGCGTACACCAACTCCATTTCCTGGACCTCTCCGGTCCAGCCTTTGCCGACCGAAGTGAACCCCCGCGTGGCCTTCGAGCGCCTGTTCGGCGACGGAACCAACCCGGATGAACGAAAGACCGGCCGCAAACAGAACGCCAGCATCCTCGATTCGGTTGCGCAACAGATCTCGTATTTCAAGAAGCCCTTGGGCGCCACCGACCAGGCTCGCCTCGATACCTACCTCGAAAATATCCGCGAGATTGAGCGCCGCATTCGCATTGCGATGGAGCGATCCATCAAAGAACCCTCCGAGGAGATCCCCTTCGGGCTGCCGGAAAACAAAAACGTGCATTACCGGCTAATGTATGATCTTTTGGCCTTGGCTTTCGAGGGCGATTTGACCCGCTCGGCCACATTCATGCTCGGCAAAGACCTCACGGGAGCCAGTTTCCCGGAATCCGGTTTCAACGGCGGATGGCACGGCTCTTCCCATCACGGCGACAAGCCGGAGAACGTGGCCAACTACGCCAAAATGAATCGCTACCACGTCCAGAACCTGGCGTATTTCGCGGACAAACTGAGCAAGACACCGGACGGCGACGGTACCCTTCTAGATCACATCCTGATCTATAAGGGC